>CAYYBO010000139.1:0-10122 GCA_964470125.1 uncultured Planctomycetaceae bacterium
GTTTTTTTCTGCGCAAGGGGGGCCTGAGAGTCAATTAAGGGATGAGGAACAGGCATGAGTCCGCATAATGACTCAATCGAGGCGCTTCTCTCCCGGCTGGGCAAGGCCCACCAGGATGGCGCGTTCGAGCTCGCCTCGGCAGGCTACCCATGGCAGTCAAGGGGCGCGGTGGACACGGTCGTCCGCCATCGCCGTTTGAGTTGGCTGCGGGTGGCAGTCCCGTTGGCGGCAGCGGCGGCAATCGCCGTTCTGTTCGTCGGGCCGAGCCTGTTTGAAGGTACGGCGGTGGACGACATCGCCCAGAACATCCAACCCACCGTGATGCCGGCACAACCGGAAGCGTTCGCCGAGGCTCAGCCGGTCGCGACGACGTCAGCGCAGACGATCGATTGCGACTACAACGGCGACGGGCGGATCGATGGGCAGGATATCCAGGCATTCGTCAGCCGCCTCGCGGAATCCGGCGGAAACCCTGAACTCGAGCAGGACTATCTCCGCCGGTGTTTGCTGGATGGGCAATAGCCCAAGATCTCTTGCAATGTAAGGCCGTGGTGGTGTTTACCGGAACGCCAACTCGGCCTTGCGTTTTTTTACTCGCCGGCCTCCCCCAACGCTTACGCGGCGGAGGAAAGGCACGAAGGGTCGGCGGCACCGCGCCGCAAGAGAGGGCGGCTCCGATCTTTCATAGCCCCCACTCGGGCATTGGAGAGCGCTTAAGGGTCGCGAGGCCGCCGTCGGTGACCGCCCTGGCTGAGCAGGGTCATGGATCGTGTCGGTGACACTCGCGCCGTCGAAGGCGGGCGTCTCTGATGTAACGGCGGGAAGCGGTTCAGGTAATTTGCGCGCTTTTTTCTTGACTTCCTGCAAACCCGTTATACTTATTTATCTAATAGACCGGATGGCGCGGTCACGTCGAAGGAGAGTACTCCCTTCTCCGCGAAGAGGCGGAGGACGCGACCATCCAACATGACGGGTGAGAGGAACGATGGACGAACAGTCTTTGGGCTCCGACACGGAGCCCGACGGGCACGCCGCCAAAAGCGTCAGCCTTTGCGTACTCGACTCAGCGGACACACTTCCCGATTCGCGGCTCCCTTGTGATACAAGGCATAGCGGGCGCCGGCCGGCCCGAAAGCCCGGCGAGCGGCGGCTCCTTGCCAAGACGGCGTTGCAGCACGTGTGCAGCCGCAGGAGCAAGGCCTTCCGCCGGCGGTTCTTTCCGGGAGCGTCGGCCGGTGACTGGAATGATTGGCGGTGGCAGCTCCGCCACCGCGTCCGCGATCTTGCGGGGCTTGAGCGCCTCCTGCGGCTTTCCGCGGAGGAGGGGCAAGCCCTACAGCGGATGCGCGGACATCTGCCTGTAGGGCTGACTCCCTACTACGCCTCGCTGGTGGACCTTAACAATCCGCTTGATCCCATCCGCAGGATGATGGTTCCAGTCGGCGATGAGTTCGTGCAGGTCCCTGGGGAGGCGGACGACCCCCTGGGCGAGGACGGCCACATGCCGGTGCCCGGCCTGGTTCACCGGTATCCTGACCGGGTGCTCTTCCTGGTGACGAATTTCTGCGCCACCTATTGCCGTTATTGCACACGGGCGCGGATGGTAGGCCAGACCGGAGAATACCATTTTAACTCCGAGCAGTTCGAGAAGGCCCTGCAATACATCGCCGAGCATCCGCAGATCCGAGACGTGCTGCTGTCCGGCGGTGATCCGTTGAGCCTGAACGATGATCGCTTGCAGTGGCTGCTTTCCCGTCTTCGGCGGATTCGGCAGGTGGAGTTCGTTCGGATCGGCAGCAAGATCCCGACGGTTCTGCCCCAGCGAATCACGCCGGAGCTGACCAAGCTGCTAAGGCGATATCATCCGCTGTGGATGAGCATCCACTTCATGCACCCGACGGAGTTGACGCCCGAGGTGGCCGAGGCGTGCGAGCGGCTGGCCGATGCCGGCATCCCGCTGGGCAGCCAGACGGTGCTGGCCAAGGGGGTCAACGACGACGTCGAGACCATGAAGAAGCTCTTCCACGGACTGCTCAAGATCCGCGTCCGGCCGTATTACATCTACCAGTGCGATCCGATCTCGGGTTCGGGGCACTTCCGAACCCCGATCAGCAAGGGGTTGGAGATCATCGCCGGGCTGAGAGGCCACACGACGGGCTACGCGGTGCCGAACTTCGTGGTGGATGCCCCCGGCGGCGGCGGGAAGATACCGCTGCTGCCGGAATCCGTCGTCGGCCGGGACGGCGACGACCTCCTGCTGCGGAACTTCGAGGGCAAGGTGTTCCGATACCCCGATCCACAGCCGCCGTGTGCGTAATGGCGGGTCATACTTGATCGGTGGGTTTCACTCAGGAGGGCGACACGCCTGACGAGCCGGCTCGGCGGGAGCCTTGACCTTCCGAGGGGGCTTGCCCTCTCGCGACACCGCGGGCCTTGGGGCAAAAACCGCCCTGCAACGGGAGTTCGGGCATGAGAATCGGTTTGACTTACGATCTGCGCGCCGACTACCTCGCCGAGGGCTACGGTGAGGAGGAGACCGCCGAGTTTGACCGGCCGGACACGATAGAGTCCATCGAGCGGGCCCTCAATGCGGTGGGCCACTCCGCGGATCGAGTCAGCCACATCCGCAAGCTCACGGCCCGGCTTGCCGCCGGCGACCGCTGGGATCTCGTTTTCAACATCGCCGAGGGTCTGAACGGCATTGGCCGCGAGGCCCAGGTTCCTGCGCTTTTGGACGCTTTTGACATTCCTTACACCTTCTCCGATCCGCTGGTTTCTGCTCTGACTTTGCACAAGGCGTTGACCAAACGAGTCCTTCGCGACAACGGGGTCCGGACGGCGGATTTTCGGCTGGTCGAATCCGAGGATGATCTTGGCCGGGTGGACCTGCCTTTTCCGTCATTTGTGAAGCCGGTTGGGGAGGGGACGGCGAAGGGCATCACGGAGACCTCAAGAGTCTCCTCTCGGGCCGAATTGGAGGCCGAGTGCCGGCGAATCATGGCTACCTTCCGCCAGGGCGCTCTTGTTGAGGCGTTTCTGCCGGGCCGGGAGTTCACAGTCGGCATTACCGGAACGGGGGCCGATGCACTGGCCATCGGGACGATGGAGGTGGTGCTGTTGCCCGAGGCCGAGGCTCACGCGTACACCTATGTGAACAAGGAGCGATGCGAGGAGCTCTGCCAGTTCCCTCTTGCGGACCCCGCCTGGGCTGCTCAGGCCGAGCCCCTGGCCCTTGCCGCCTGGCGGGCGCTGGGATGCCGCGACGGAGGCCGAGTGGACCTCCGGGCGGATGCCGAGGGCCACCTTAACGTGATGGAGCTGAATCCTCTGCCGGGCTTGCACCCGTCGCATTCCGACCTGCCCATGATCTGCACCGCCGTCGGCATGCCCTATGTCGAGCTGATCCGTCGGATCGTGGATTCGGCCACTAAGCGGGTGAAGCCGGCGGCGGAATGTTGGCGGCCCGTGGAGGGCGAGGTTGCCTCATCGGCCCATCGCGCCGAATATACGCGGCGATGAGGATCGTCGTTCTACACGATGCGGTTAGCGAGGATGCAAGGCCGGACGAGCGCGACACGCTGGTCCAGGCCAAAGTCATCTGCGAAGCCCTGATCGAGTTGGGCCACGAGTCGACAGCCGCTCAGTTCTCTCTAGACCTGCAGGGCGTGGCCGACGCACTTCGCCGCGCCCGGCCGGCGATGGTCTTCAATCTCGTCGAATCCGTCTGTTCGCACGGCCGATTGATTCACTTTGCCCCCGCATTGCTGGACTACTTGCGGATACCCTATACCGGCGTCCCGACGGAAGGGATGTTCATCACCTCCAACAAGCTGCTGGCCAAGCAGCTCCTGGCCTCCAACGGCATCGCCACGCCGCCCTGGGTTACCGTGGATTCGCTCAAGGCCGGCTACAATGCTTCGTGGCAGCGGCGTCCCGCCCGTGCAAACACCGGCGGGACGCCGGTGCCACAGGGGGTGTTGACGCAAACGCTTGGCGGTGCGAAGCCTCTATCCGGCGACCGTTTCATCATCAAACCGGTATGGGAAGACGCCTCTCTGGGCATGGACGACACCGCCGTTGTCGAGGTGAGCGAGCCTAAAGATCTGGCCCGCGAATTGGCCGCCCGCGAGGACCTGCTTGGCGGACCGGCCTTCGCCGAGCTTTACGTCGACGGCCGTGAATTCGATCTTTCGCTGCTGGGGGGGCGGCAGCATGTTGAAGTGCTGCCGCTCACCGAGATTGAGTTCGTCGGCTACGCGGATGACAAGCCGAAGATCGTGGGCTACGCCGCGAAGTGGGAGGAGCAGTCCTACGAATACTCCAACACCCCCCGGCGGTTCGACTTCCCGCCCGAAGATGGCCCGTTGCTGACCGAGCTGGCCGATATCGCCCGGCAGTGCTGGTCAGTCTTCGGCCTGCGGGGTTACGGCAGGGTGGATTTCCGTGTCGATCGGGCGGGTAAGCCGTGGGTTCTCGAAATCAACGCCAATCCTTGCCTCTCGCCCGACGCCGGCTTCTTCGCGTCGGCCCAGCGCGCCGGTATGACGTATCCCGGGGTTGTCGAGCGAATCCTCTCAGATGTGAGACCATGCCCAACGATCACCGGACCGCGGGTTTTCTTTTTCGCGAAGAGGTCCGCGAAGGCGACGAGGCCGCTGTCCGCGGGATCGTCGCTGCAACGGGCTTCTTCCGTCTTGATGAGGTCGAGGTTGCTGTGGAACTCGTTCGCGAGCGCCGGCTCCGCGGGTCGGAGAGCGGCTACTACTTTGTTTTTGCGGAGGTTGGCGGCCGGATGGTCGGCTACGCCTGCTACGGGCCGATTGCCTGCACCATAGGCAGCTTTGACCTGTACTGGATTGCCGTTCACCCCAGCCAGCAGTGTCGAGGCCTCGGCCGCCTGCTCATGCAGGCAGCGGAAGAGCGGATCGCCGCCGCCGGCGGCCGTCACATCTATGTTGAGACTTCCTCCCGGGAGCAATACCACCCGACGCGAACCTTCTACGAAGCCCACGGCTACCGCGAAGTGGCCACCCTGCCGGATTTCTACGCGCCTGGGGATGGGAAGGTCGTCTATCAGAAGGTTGTCAGCACAGCCCAGTAGGCCGTACAGCCAGCCCGCATTTCTCGTCAGGTCTCAATCACGAACAATCTGAGCCGGCGAAGCCGGCCTCTCTTCGGGCGGGACGAGCCCAGGGGCAGCCGGGCCTACCGGGGCCGGGGATGGTCCGGGCCCCTTGCAGGAAGAGGGTCCACCGAGCCGGGGATCGCCGCAGTTTCCAGCAGCCACGTCTTTACGCGTGTCCTCCACCGGCTACAATTCCCGATTCGTATCGGCTGCGGGGTTTTCAGGCCGACCTGTCTCGGCGCGGGAGTCGTCGGGCGGCCAAGCTGAGAGGACGCCATGAAGATTGTAATTCCGAAGGAGACTCGGTTCGGCGAGCGACGGGTCGCGCTGGTTCCCGAGTCCTGCAAGAAGCTGATCGGCAAGGGTCTGTCAATCGCGATCGAGAGCGGAGCCGGAGCGGCTGCCTTCTTCTCCGACGACGCCTACCGGGCCGTCGGGGCGACGGTCGAGACAGAGGCAGACGCTCTGGTGAGCGGCGGCGACTTCATCATGAAGGTACAGCCGCCTGATGCCGCCGAGATCGGCCGCTATCGCGAGGGGGCTTACTTATTGGCTTCCTTCCAACCGATCAAGTGCCTGGGCGAGGTGCGCGAACTGGCGGCGAGACGCATCACCGCCTTCTCGACCGACTGCATTCCGCGGACCACGCGGGCCCAGTCGATGGACACCCTTTCGGCCATGTCCAATATCGCCGGCTACAAGGCCGTGCTGATCGCCGCGAATGAACTCTGCAAGTACTTTCCCATGTTCATGACCGCCGCCGGGACGGTCTTTTCCGCGAAGGTCTTTGTCATCGGCGCCGGTGTTGCGGGTCTGCAGGCTATCGCCACGGCCAAGCGGCTGGGGGCGACGGTCACGGCCACCGATACTCGAAAAGCAGTTGGCGAGCAGGTGCAGAGCCTGGGGGCCAAGTTCGCCGCGGTCGAAAGCGCGGAGGACGCCCAAACGGCCAGCGGCTACGCCAAGGAGCTTTCGCAGGACTTCTTCAAGAAGCAGGGCGAGTTGATCGCTCAACAGTGCGCCGCCAACGACGTGGTTATCACCACGGCGTTGATCGGCGGCGTGAAGGCCCCCAAGCTGATTACGGCCGACATGGTACGGGCGATGCAGCCCGGCTCGGTCATCCTCGATCTGGCCGCGGAAGCAGGGGGCAATTGCGAATTGACCCGCCCCGGCGAGACGGTCGTCGAAAATGGCGTGAAGATCATCGGGCCTCTGAACCTGCCATCAGACATGCCTCGCGACGCCAGCACCCTATTTTCGCGAAACCTGACGACGTTCATGCTGGAGTTCTGGAAGGAAGGGCGGTTCAATCTGAATCACAACGACGAGATCATCGCCGGCGCCATGGTGACGCACGACGGCTCGGTGATGCACCAGGCGGCCCGCGAGGCCCTGGATAAGGAAGGATAGGCATGATCGAAATTTTCACCAATAACTTCGTCATCTTCGTGCTTGCGATGTTCATCGGCTTCGAGGTCATCTCCAAAGTGCCGGCGACACTGCACACCCCGCTGATGTCCGGCTCGAACGCGATTTCAGGCATCACCATCGTAGGGGCGTTGGTGCTCGCCGGTCTGCACCGAGGCTGGTGGAGCGACTTGTTCGGCTTCATCGCCGTGACCCTGGCGACGATCAACGTGGTCGGCGGCTACCTGGTCACCGATCGGATGCTGGCCATGTTCAAGCGCAAGTGAAAGGGACGGTGATGACCACGACGATTCCTATTGCCGATTTCCTGCTGGCCCAGGTGAGCACGGCTCCGGCGACCGATGCGGAGCGAGGCACGCTTGTCGCCTTGGGCATCAATCTCGCCTACCTGGTGGCCGCAGCGCTGTTCATATTCGGGCTGAGGTGGCTCTCCCATCCGAGGACGGCCCGGCGCGGCAACATGCTCTCGTCATTGGGCATGTTGGTTGCGGTGGTAGTGACGCTGGGCGACCGCGAGATCGTCGGCTACTACACCATCGCCGCGGGGCTGATCGTCGGCGCCTTGATCGGCGCCACCCTGGCCTTGCGGGTCAAGATGACCTCCATGCCGCAGATGGTCGGCATGCTCAACGGCTTCGGCGGCCTCGCCTCGGCGGCGGTGGCCCTGGCTGAGTACCTGCGCGTCCTGCTCGACCCTTCTCGCGACCCGCGGCCCGACACCGTGGTGGCCATCGCCCTTTGCGCCTTGATCGGCATGGTCACATTTACCGGCAGCATCACCGCGTTCGGCAAGTTGCAGGGCTGGAAGGTCGGCGGCAAGCCCTTGAGCAATCCCATGTTGATTCCGGCTCACCACGCGGTCAACATCCTAATGCTGCTGGTTGCCATCGGCTTGGGGGTCGTGATTACCCGCAACTACGAACACGCCCTGTGGGCGGTCATAGTGCTTTATCTGCTCGCGGCCGTTCTGGGCGTCATGGTGGTTACGCCCATCGGCGGGGCGGACATGCCGGTGGTCATCTCACTGATGAACTCTTATTCCGGCCTCGCGGCCATGACCACGGGCTTTGTCCTCGACAACTACTGCTTGATTGTCACCGGCTCGCTGGTCGGCGCATCCGGGATCATCCTGACCAAGATCATGTGCAACGCCATGAACCGTTCGTTGCTCAACGTGGTCGCCGGCGGCTTCGGGCAGGAGATCACCGCGGCGGGCGACACCTCCGCCGAGGGAAAGACCGTTCGGCAGATGGACGCCGAGGAGGCGGCCATGGTGCTGGAGGCCTCTCAGAAGGTCTTCGTGATTCCCGGCTATGGCATGGCGGTGGCACAGGCCCAGCACAGTGTCGCCGAGCTCGCGGGAATTCTGGCGGCGAAGGGCGTGGACGTGCGTTTCGGCGTCCACCCGGTCGCTGGGCGCATGCCGGGGCATATGAACGTCCTGTTGGCCGAGGCCAACGTCCCCTACGAGCAGCTTTCCGATCTTGAGTTGAACAGCGAGATGGAGCAGTGCGATGTCGCCCTGATCATCGGCGCCAACGACGTGGTCAACCCGGACGCTCGCAGGCCGGGCAGCGCGATCGCCGGCATGCCGATCTTCGACGTGGACAAGGCCCGGACGGTCATGGTCTGCAAGCGCAGCCTCAACCCCGGTTTCGCCGGGATTGAGAACGCCCTGTTCTTCAACCAGAACACGGTGATGCTCTTCGGCGACGCCAAGAAGATGGTGACCGGCATCGTCGCGGAACTCAAAGGGCATTGACGCAGCGAGCTCCGTAGAGACAAAGCCCAAGGCAGGCGTACCGGTTCAGCGTAGTCGGCATCTCCTTTGTAGCGTCGGCCCCCTGTGGCCGACGACGGATGTAGACGTACTGGGAGCAATCTCGCCCGCCGCGACCGTCAGTCCCCCGACCTGCCCGCGGTCAATCGCTTGTTGATGCCCGCGATCCGCCGTTGCCCAACTGGCCGCGGACGGCCATGGCCTGGCGGGCGTTCGGCGCCGCTGGGAATCAGACACGCCGAATCGACGGGAATCCGGGCCGCGGCGCGCCGGCATCTCTTACATTCTGGACGGGGGGGGGTGTAATAGTGTCCCGATACGGCCAGAGGCCACGAGGGAGAGCACAGCGCGGCGAAGCCGCAACCAAAGAGCCGCCGACCTTGGTCGGCGGGTAGATCGAGGGCGATTGCGGATTGTGGATCTTGGATTGCGGATTGAGCCGGGACGGCCCTTCCCGGAATCTTCGCGGGACGCGAAGAAATCGAACGTTTGTAGTACAAGGGAATCGGCGAGCGGGGCCGATCGGCGCTCGCCGATCAACCCGCGATTGCCAGACGAGATGCAGGTCTGTCTTTCTTGGAGGTTGGAAAATGTTTCCACGCTCGATCATTTTGGGATTGGCTCTTGTGGTAATGACGATCGGCGCAGCGGAGGCCCAGGCCGCGCCCGGCGACATGAACTGCGACAGCACCGTGGATGGGCTGGACGTTGCGCCGTTTGTGCTGGACCTCATCGACCCGGCAGGCTACGTGGCGGCCTATCCGGGCTGCCCTTTGGGCAATGCGGACTTCAACTGCGATGGGAGCGCGGGTACTGAAGACATCGCCGGCTTCGTCGATTGCCTGCTCACGGGCAACTGCCCGCCGTGCGGCGCCTGCTGCCACTATGATGGGAGCTGCGCGCTGTCTCGTGAGGCAGACTGCAGCGGCTTGTGGCAGGGCGCCGGTACCGACTGCGATCCGAACCCGTGCCCGCAGCCGCCGCCCGGCATGGTCTTGATCCCCGCCGGCGAGTTCCAGATGGGCGATACCTTCAGCGAGGGCAGTACGAGCGAGCGACCAGTCCACGCGGTCTATGTGGATGCCTTCTGCATGGACACGTACGAGGTCACCAACCAGCAGTACTGCGACGCGCTCAACTGGGCCAAGAGCCAGGGCAACCTGATCACCGTGACCAGCGGGGTCGTGTACAAGTACAACAGCGGCACGAGCTACCCATACTGCGACACGACGACCAGTTCGTCCTCCAGCCGGATCACCTGGAACGGCACCACGTTCGGCGTGGTCGCAGGCAAGGCGAACCACCCGATGGTGATGGTGAGTTGGTACGGCTCGGTCGCGTACGCCAACTGGCGGAGCGGGATGCAGGGCAAGCCGCTGTGCTACAACCTGTCGGATTGGACCTGCAACTTCGGCAGCGGCTATCGGCTGCCGACAGAGGCGGAGTGGGAGAAGGCGGCCCGGGGCGGCGCGGCCGGGCGGCGCTTCCCGTGGTCGGACCAGGACACCATCCAGCACGCCCGGTGCAATTACTACAGCTCGTCGAGCTACTCGTATGACACGAGTCCGACGCGGGGCTATCACCCGTGTTGGGGCAGCGGCAGCACGCCCTCCACCAGCCCGGTGGGCTTTTTCAACGGCCCGCTGCGCTATAAGGCGGATTTCAACTGGCCGGGCAGCCCGACGAGCTATCAGACGGCCAATGGCGCCAACGGCTACGGGCTGTACGACATGGCTGGCAACGTGTGGGAGTGGTGCAACGACTGGTACGGCAGCCCGTATTACAG
>CAYYBO010000140.1:0-10106 GCA_964470125.1 uncultured Planctomycetaceae bacterium
TGCGCGCTCAACAGGGAATGGCGAAGCTCAAGCCGAAGATAGACGCCATTCAGCAGCAATACAAGAATGACCGTCAGAAGCTGAACGAAGAGACGATGAAGCTCTATCGCGAGGAGGGCATCAACCCCGCCAGCACCGTCCTCGGCTGCCTGCCGATGATGCTGCAGATGCCCGTCTGGATTGCCCTCTGGACGACGCTGAACACGAACGTGGACATGCGGCATGAGCCGTTCTTCTGGTGGATGAATGACTTGTCCTCGCCGGACGCCCTGATTCCGCTGTCAGAGCGATGGCACTTCAGAATTCCGCTGATCGGCGGAGACTCATTCATGGGTCCGGTCACGGCCTTCAACCTGCTGCCTTTGATCATGACCCTGACCATGTATTTGCAGCAGAAATTCACCCAGAAGCTGACCAAGCCGGCGACGCCGATTCCGCCGCAGAAGGACAAGGACGGCAAGGTGATTCCGGATCAAATGGCCCAGCAGCAGAAGATGATGAGCTTCATGATGCTCTTCTTCGGCTTGATCTTCTATAACTTCCCCAGCGGGTTGAATCTTTATATTCTCTCCAGCAACCTTTTTGGCATGGGCGAGCAGTACTTCATTAAGAAGCATATTCGGGAGAAAGAGGCGAGGGGTGAATTCGAGTCCAAGAAAGCTGCTGGCCGCTCGGCCGGGCCTTCTTTCTTGGGACGGCTCCAGAAGCGGATCGATCAGGCCAGAACGGGGTCGTCCGCGCGCGGCGACGGACGCGACAGGAAGAAACGGCGCTGACACGAACGGAGCCGCAGCCGCATGAGGGCGGTCACGCCAGGATCGAGCAGGTCTACGGATTCGCGTAGGGACTGCTCCCTTGCGGCCGCGGCTTTGATGGAGGCCCCGCTTTCCGTATCCCCCCGTGCCTGTAGAATCCGACGCCTATGAGGAAGCGCCACAAGGGGCTCGACTACCTTGCGTACCTGGCCGTGAGGTGCGTGTGGTTGGGCCTTTCCATATTCCCGCTGGAGGCGACGTTGCGAGCCATGCGGGTCCTCGGCGGCGTGTGGTTTACGCTGCCCCATCGGCTTCCGGAGACGAGTATCCCTTCGTGGTTAGCCCGATTCCCGCTCATGCGGTGGACGATCCGGCTGACAGCGGCATCCAACAAGCTGCTGTTGCGGTTTCGTGAGCACCGCAACCGCGCGGAACGACATATCCGCATGGCCTTTCCCGCCTTGAGCGATACCGAGGTCGCCGCCATGGCCAAGGCTTCTATGGAGCAGCTGGCCATGCTTGC
Organism: uncultured Planctomycetaceae bacterium; assembly: GCA_964470125.1. Taxonomy (GTDB): domain Bacteria; phylum Planctomycetota; class Phycisphaerae; order UBA1845; family UTPLA1; genus DATKKX01. Next base: position 1,279 of record CAYYBO010000140.1, read on the forward strand.
AGTGGAGGTTTTGCTCGCCCCTCGGCTGATCACTCAATGGACATGGGCAAGGTACATCCGACTGCGGGGGTTGGACGAAGCCATCCGTGTCCTCCTGCAGTCCAAGGGCTGCATCATGCTCACCGGGCATTACGGAAACTGGGAACTCCTGGGCTATACGCTGGCGACGCTGGGCTTCGACATCGTGGCGGTGATGCGGCCGCTGGACAATGAGTACCTCAATCGGTTCCTGCTGGAGCGCCGCGAGCGCAGCGGCCTGAGCCTGCTCTATAAGAAAGGAGCGACCAGGTCCGCCGGCGAGGTCGTCGAATCCGGCGCCGCCCTGTGTTTCATCGCCGACCAGAACGCCGGCAGCAAGGGACTGTTCGTCCCCTTCTTCGGCCGGAGGGCCTCGACGTACAAGTCCATAGGGCTCCTGGCCATGGAGCACGAAGTGCCCATCATCGTCGGTTGCGCCCGACGAATCGGGCGAGGCTTCAAGTACGAGATCTCCGCCCATCGGATCATTCGACCCCACGAATGGGCTGACAAGGATGACCCACTCGTCTGGATCACGGAGGAATTCAGCCGAGCGCTCGAGGATTCGATCCGCGTCGCCCCGGAGCAGTACTTGTGGATTCACAGACGATGGAAAAGCCGTCCGAGGGACGAACCTCCGGCGGAAGGGGCGCTACTTTGAGTCGGCCGCAGTCGCTCTTCTCCTGCGGAGTACTCGCGGGGCGACTATAACTCCTCGTGGCCGGGTGACAAGGAGCGCAATGATGGCGGATCAGGACCGATTGGAGCGGCTGAGGCAGCTTGCCGAGCAGGATCCCAACAACGAGTTGGCTCAATTCAGTCTTGGCAGCCACCTCCTGGAGAGGGGCGACGTACGAGGCGCGACGGCGTGCCTCCAGAAGGCGCTGGCGCTCAATCCGCGCAACTCGAAGGCGTACCAGTTGCTCGGCGAAGCACAACGGCAAAGCGGCGACGCTCGCCTGGCGGTCGAGACGCTGACCAACGGCTATCGCGTCGCCAAACGCCAGGGCGACATGATGCCGATGAAGGCCATCGCCGAAATGCTGCAAAACCTGGGGGCGGAGGTTCCTTCGGCCGGCCAGGAACGCGTCGTGGCGGGCGCGGCGGCCGGCGCCGCCGACGGCTTCAAATGTCGCCGATGCGGAGGCTGCGGGCCGCCCTTGAAGCAGAGACCCTTCAAGGGACCGCTCGGGGAGCAGATTCTCGCCTGCGTCTGCCAGGCCTGCTGGAGCGAGTGGGTCCGGATGGGCACGCGAGTCATCAACGAGCTGCGTCTGCCGATGCACGACCCCAGGTCGCAGGAGACGTATGACCTGCACATGAAGGAGTTCCTGGCCCTGGAATGACGAAGCCGGTGAACAATGGCGATCTGGGGCGAGTATTGAGGTTTGCCCCTCTGCCGTCAAACCGCTAGCATGCGGCCGGCTCTTGAAGGGTGAAGAGACAGTCCGTCGAGAGCTCTGGACGCCGCCGGCATGATCCCAATCCGTGATTCAGTCCCCACCCATTCGCGAGCCTACACCACCCTCGCCTTGATCCTGCTCAACGTCGGCATCTTTCTGGTCGAGCTTACGGGCAACATGCAGGAGATGATCTGGAAGTACGGCTACGTCCCCGCCGAGCTGATTTCCTCTCGCGAGGAGTTCGCGTCGCAGATGCAGAAGCACCCGCCGATGCGGCCGGTGGTGGATCGCTACGGCCGCCCGTTGATGGACATCTTCGGGAGGGTCGCCGCCGAGCGGGATGTGGGAGCGATCGAGGCGGCCACGGCGCTTCCGGCCTGGCTCAATATCTTCACCTGCATGTTCCTTCACGGCGGCTGGATGCACCTCATCGGCAACATGCTCTACCTCTGGATCTTCGGCAACAACATTGAAGACCGGCTCGGGCCGGCGCTGTATCTCGTCTTCTATCTTGGTACCGGCGTGGTCGGCAATCTTGCCCATACACTCCTGGACGCCAGCATGGTGCCTCTCGTGGGGGCCAGCGGGGCCATCAGCGGCGTCATGGGGGCCTACATCCTGCTGTTTCCCAGGGCTCGGATCACGGCTATTGCCCCGATTGGCTGGTATCCCCTGACGATCAACCTGCCGGCCTGGATTTTCCTGGGGATATACTTCGTGATTCAGAATCTGTACCCGGCCTACTTCACCGCCAGTCAGTTCAGCGGCCCCAAGAGCGGGGTGGCCTATCTGGCTCACATCGGTGGGTTCGTGGCGGGAATGGCTTTGATATTTGTTTTTCCACACTGCAAGCGGCCACCCGTGGCCATGCCGGTCTTCGACCCCGCGAAGGAAGACGCTGACGTGATCATCTGATCCGCGCCAGCAACTCCCGCCGCAGCGGCCTGCTGCGCCACTTGATGTGTCGCGCGCGCAAGGCGGGAAGGCCTGAAGAAACGGACGGGAACCGCTCCCTCACGGTCGCGGCTCTGCAAGTGGCGACCGCTCCCTCAGTAGCGGTTTCGCAGTGGACTACGAACGCTTGTACAGATCGCCCTGGACGCGACGAACGGCGCCCTTGAGTTGAAGACTGGTCAGCGTGGCGGCCACGCGCTGGGGCGGTAAACCGCAGCCGTCGCAGATGTCCTCGATGGCCAGCGGCTCCGGCCCAAGGGTCGCCGCCACTCGCTGTTCAGTTTCGTTTAAGGCAACCAAGGGCCTGGTTTCAGCGTCGCTCTGGGGTGCCTCGGCCCGCAACTCGGCCAACAGTGTCGAGCCGGCCTCGCCCAGCTCCTCCAGGATGTCGGGCAGGCCGGAGATGAGCTTCGCGCCGCCGGTCTTGATCAGATCATGACAGCCCTCCGCGTGCGGCGTGTCCACGCGGCCGGGCACGGCGATGACCTCGCGGTTGTACTCCATGGCCAGCCGAGCGGAGATCAAAGCGCCGCTGCGCCGTGGGGCCTCTACGACCAGCACGCCCAGCGACAAGCCGGCGATGATTCTGTTTCGCGGCGGAAAGTTCTTGGTGTCGGGCACGATCTGCATCGGCAATTCGCTGACCAGGGCGCCGTGTTCGACAATTCGTTCGGCCAACTCGGCGGATTCCGGCGGATAGAGGTGGCACAGGCCGCAACCGAGAACGGCGATGGTCCGGCCGCCGACGGCGAGCGCGCCCCGGTGGGCGAAGGTATCGATCCCGCGAGCCATTCCGGAGACGATGGCCAAGCCGGCGTTGGCGCTGAGGGCCGCCAGCCGCTCGGCCTGCTCGCGTCCGTAGTGCGAGCAGCGCCGCGTGCCGACGATGGCCAGGGCCAGGGCGTCTTCGGGCTTGATTTCTCCCCGGATGTAGAGGCAAGGCGGCGGGTCGTTGATGGCCCGCAGGGCCGGGGGATAGTCTGGGTCGGCCAGGCAGAGAATCCGCACGCCGTGCCTCCTGGCCAGCTCGATCTCGGCGGCGACGTCGATCTGCTCTCGTCCGCGGATGATATTTTCGGCGACGGCTTCTCCGACTTTGGCGACGCTCTTGAGACGCGCCATACCCGCCTGGAGGACGGCATCGATGCCGCCTAATTCGCCCAGTAGATTGGCGAAGCGGATGGGGCCGACCTCGTTGCACAGGTGCAACCGCAGGTATTTTTGCCCGATGGAAGAGATGGTGGAGACGGCTTGCATGCGAACTCGACAGGGGCGAAGCGACTGACGGCGAAACAAAACGGGCAACGGCCGCGCCGCACAGATCGCGGCGGTCGAAGGCGGATCAGGCTAGCTGACGGGCTTGGGTTCCTCGGTGATTTCCTTGGAGGTTTCCAGCTCGGCGGCAAACTCGTCGTCGATGAGGCGCCGGCAAGGAAAGCCCTCGTCCACTTCGTGCCAGTACTCGATCTTCTCCTGGCCGAGGGACCAGCAGAGCTCGATCTCTCGTCCCTGATAGACGGAACGGAAGTCGACCACGCCGCGTTGCCAGTCACGAAGGCGGCAGCCGACGGCGGACAGCTCTTCGGCGAGCTCGCGGAGCTTTTCCAGTTCAGCCTTGTACTGGCCGCGAATGCGCTCGTGCTCTTGCGGGGTGACGCTGGGCCGGCGCATGTGGCACCGCTCTTCGAGGGCGCCGACCTTGCGGTGTTGCTTGACGATGTCAGCGACGACTCGCTTGACGAAGGTCAACGTGCGGTTGGCGTGCTCGAGGGTAAAGATGCGCCGGCGGGAGTTTGCCTGGCCCGGCCCGCGGGGTCGTGTGGAGCTGTGAACTTCCATGAATCGCCTGCCCTGGTCGCCAGAGGGTGCCGTAGGTAGACACTCGAACCGTCAGTGCGAGGTTACCACCCTGGTGGAGGCAAGTCAATGCGAACCGGGCCGATTCATCGCTCCTGCCGTCGCGATTTCCGGGAAGCGTCCAGTCGTCCGTTAATACCCGCGCGGAGCCGCACTTGCGAACAGCGCGCCGCGAATCGGCGGCAGGGCCTTGAGGCCGGCTCGTTCGAGTTTTGGGGATTACCGGACGCTTGGGCCGGCCGTGAATTCAAAGTGAGTCTGGGGGGACGGCCCGGCGGCTCGCCGATCGCCCAGGCGCCGAGGCGGATTAGTGACAATGATGTGTCACTATGGACCTCCCTGCATCGCGCTTCTCTGGATGACGAGGCCCGCGCAGGAGAGAACGATGCCCAATCCGAGGATGGCCAACGTGGTGATCGCCGGCCAGCGCGGGCGGCCTCCGGCCACCAGCGCCGCCACCGCCAGGACCACGGCGGCGACCGGGAGAAGGCAGATACCCAGGAGGAGGGTGAAAGCCAGGCCCGGGCGGGCCCGGAAGCGCTCGGCGATTTTCCCCTGAAACTCGGCTTGCCGATCAGGCGTTAGCGACTCGGGGCGCAAGTCCTGCACCAGCCTCGCGGTAGCCGCGGAACCATAAATGGTAATCACGACTGCAAGCAACATGCAGGCGAGCGAAAGCCAGCCGGCGATCGTTCGCGGCGGCGGGGGAGTCAGCGCACTCGGCAGAACGGCTGTCGGTCCCATCGGCCCCGTCGGGAGCACGGTTGGACCCGTCGCGGTGACCTGGAACTCGTCGGGGCCGGGGACGGGCGCGGTGGGCCGCGGCCTGTTGGTCAGGTCGCTTCGGGGGGGCGTCATGACCGTCTTGCGACAGTAGGGACAGGTCACAGCCAGGTTGGCCATGTTGTCGTCGACTTCGATGGGTTGGCCGCAAGCGGTGCAGAAGAACTGAATCGCCATGCCGTTCCTTCCAAGAGATCCCCGGTGCCTGGCGTCATCGGCCCCCGGGGACAACTCGCCTCCGGGGCGGACACCTATTCGACATGTCGGCACACTCTAACACAACATCGGCAGGCCGCAACAGAAGCCGGCGTCCGCCAATAGCCGAGGCAGGGCGGTCGCCAACTTGCGAGTGTTGCCCGAAGCCGGGCTTTGTTAGGGGCGAGCCGGCGCTGGAGCGCAGCCTTGTTGAGGTCGAATCACCGCAGCCTGCAGACTCTGGCAGGGCTGCGACGGCGTCGCTATACTTCCGCGAATTCTCTGAACGGGGCGAGAGCGGCTTCACGTGGACTCGTCGCTTTGAGACGGTGCTCAACGGGCGCGCCGGGCGTGAATCGAAGGCGCGCCATGGTACTGAGTCATGGTTGCAGCGGCAACACGAGGCTACTTCGCGAATATCTACGATGCGGTCCGCACCATCGGCATCGGGCTGCGCATTACCCTGCGGTACTGCTTCGCCAGGACGATTACGGTCCAATACCCCGATATGGCCCCGGTGACCCAGCCGCGCTATCGGGGTTTTCACTGGTTTGAGGCGGAGAAGTGCATCGCCTGCGATGCGTGTGCTAAAGCGTGTCCGGTGGACTGCATTTACATCGAGAAATCCGCCGCTCGCAAGATTGACAAAGAGACCAGCGTGGCGATGGGGGGGGCTTTGGAGCGGTTCGCCATCGACTACGCCAAGTGCATGTTCTGCGCGTTGTGCGTGGAGCCTTGCCCGACAGATTGCATCCACATGGGGGACAATCATGATTTCAGCGCGTTCACGCGTGAGGACATGCTTGTGGAGTTCACCGAGCTTGCCCGGCAGGGCAAGCAGACGCCGGAACCGTATTGGATGACCAAGGCGAGGCTGCCGGACTGGGCGGCGGCGCAGAAACAGCAATGGGAAGAGCGGGCGGCCCCGCGGCGGAACCTGATGCTCAAGGCACTGGAGGTGACAGAGGTGCCGAAGGCGAAGAAGAAGCCGGCAGAAGGGGAGAAGGCCGCTGCCGGAGAATAGGTGAACCTGGGTGGGGCGACTGCGGATTGCGGATTGAAGAGGGACTATGGCGACGGGCGGAGACATTGTTGTTGGCCTGCTGATTATGGCCCTCGGCGGCATCGCGGTGGCGCTGGGCGGGCTGTTGGTGGGGGCAATTGTTCGCCGGAAGATTTCGCATCCTGAGAAGGACGCGGCCTACGAGTGCGGCGAGCCGGCGATCGGCCAGGCGTGGGTGCAGTTTGATCTGCGGTTCTACGTGGCCGCCTTGGTCTTCTTGATCTTCGACATTGAGATCGCGTTGTTCTGGCCGTGGGCGGTGGTGTTCGCCGCCGGTGGCATCGCCGCCCTGTGGGACATGCTGTTCTTCTTCAGCGTGATCGTGGTGGGCTTCCTCTACCTGTGGCGGTTCGGCTACCTCGACTGGGTGCGGGCGACGGAACTGAAGGCCAAGGGCTGAGAGCTTCTTATGAGCTGGATCGAAAATCGCTTCGAGGAAGGCGTCGTCATTACCTCGCTGGACTGGGCTATCAACTGGAGCCGGTCCAACAGTCTGTGGCCGATGACCTTCGGCCTGGCCTGCTGCGCGATCGAGATGATGGCCGTGGGGGCGGGGCGCTATGACCTGGATCGGTTCGGAGCGGGCGCCTTTCGAGCGACGCCGCGACAGTCGGATTTGATGATCGTGGCCGGGACGGTCACGTTCAAGATGGCCAGCCGGGTGAAGCGGCTCTACCACCAGATGCCCGAGCCGAAATACGTGATGGCCATGGGAGCCTGCACCATCGGCGGAGGGCCGTACTTCAAGCACGGCTACCACGTGGTCAAGGGCGTGGACTTGATCGTGCCGGTGGACGTGTACGTGCCCGGCTGCCCGCCGCGGCCGGAGACGCTGATGGAAGGGCTGATGCGGCTGCAAGACAAGATCCGCAACCAGACAATCGCCCGGCGGCCCAGGCCGAGCCTGATGGACCCGACCGCATGACTCCAGAGGAAATCGTAGAGATTCTGAAGGGCGAGTTCGGCGAGAAGATCGTCTCGGCGAACTTCCAGACGGCCCATCCGCACGTTGTGGTGGCCGCGGAAGCATGGCGCGAGGTTGCCCGGTTCTTGCGCGACGACGACCGGCTGCGGTTTGATTTTCTTCGCTGCATCTCTTCGGTGGATTCGCCGGAGGGCAGTGAACTCATCGCCGTGTACGATCTGATTTCGTGTGACGGCGCGGCCAACTCGGCGAAGCTGTGGAGCAGCCGGCATGAATTCTGCGTCAAAGTGAAGGTTTCGCGAACCAGCCCACATGTCCCCAGCGTCGCCGACATTTGGCCCACGGCCGACTGGCACGAACGCGAGGCCTACGACCTGATGGGCATCGTCTTCGACGGCCATCCGGATTCGGTGGATGGCCCCGAAGGCCGACACCCGCGGCGGATCCTGTGCCCTGATGATTGGGAGGGGCATCCACTGCGAAAAGACTATGTCTTCCCGATGGAGTACCACGGTATCCCGGCGGTAACCGAGTACGAGCAAACGCGGCCGGTGCACTAAGAAACGCCGAAACGCCGAAAGCGGAACCGTCGAAAGTCGAAATGCCTTGACCAGCCCGAAGCGCAAGCGAGGGAGTAGCAGCCGGCCGAGAAGCGAATGAAAACCAGGTGGGGCGGGTTCTACCCGCCCATGCGTCCGTGGCGGGCTGAGCCCGCCCTACAACTGGTCTGTGGCAGCGTGAACCGAGGATCGCAGTGAGAGACTTGATTCTTGAAACGACGCCCGATGTCAACGCGGACCTCTCCGCCGATCGCATCCAACAGGACGACATGCCGACGGAGGAGATGCTGCTGAACATGGGGCCGCAGCATCCGGCGACGCACGGCGTGCTGCGGATCGTGCTCCGGACCGACGGCGAGATGGTGCTGGAGGCCGTGCCGCACATCGGCTACCTCCATCGCTGCGCCGAGAAGATCGGCGAGTCGCTCGCGCCGTACCAGTTCATCCCCTACACCGACCGGATGGACTACCTCGCGGGGATGAACAACAACCTGGCCTTCGCCCTGGCGGTGGAGAAGCTGGCCGGCCTGGAGGTCTCCAAGCGGGCCCAGTACATCCGCGTGGTCTTCGCGGAGTTGAACCGCATCGCCTCGCATTTGGTCATGTTCGGCACCTACGGTCTGGACATGGGGGCCTTCACGCCGTTTCTTTACGCCTTCCGCGAGCGGGAGTACATCCTTGATCTGTTCGAGGCCGCCTGCGGGGCACGGCTCACCTACAGCTATATCACCATCGGCGGAGTGACGGATGATCTGCCTGACGGCTGGCTCGACCGCTGCGCGGAGTTCCTGGATTACTTTGAGCCGAAGATCGACGAGTACAACGGTTTGCTCTCCTTCAACCACATTTTCGTTAAGCGAACGGCCAACGTCGGCATTATCAGCGCCGAGGACGCCATCCGCTGGGGCCTGACCGGGCCGTGCCTGCGAGCCAGCGGCGTGAGGTGGGACCTTCGCAAGGTCCACCCCGACACCAGCTACGAGGAGTTCGAGTTCGACATTCCCATCGGCGAGGGGCTGAAGGGGACGGTCGGCGATTCGTGGGACCGTTATTTCGTTCGCCTGTTGGAG
>CAYYBO010000141.1:0-10079 GCA_964470125.1 uncultured Planctomycetaceae bacterium
CGGCGTGCTGACCGCCCGCCAGAATCCTGGATGGCGCAGCCCCTCCAGGGTCAACACACCTAGAACCACAGAATAGAGGGCGGCGACAATGCAAATCACTGCAAGGGCCATCAGCAGGATCAGCTTCCTGGTGTTACGCCGCGCCTTTTCTTGATGCTCGAAAAACTTCATCCCGGCATTGTCTCCTCATTTCGTTCTTGACTGCAAGTCGGAACCGAGTCTCGCGGCTCCGGGCACCGTTCCTTCAGCTGTGTACGGCTCGACTGGCCATGTCGGCCGAAATACAATCCAGGGCCTGGGAACGGGGGACGGTTCGGGAGAGCGTGACATGTCCTCAATCGAGCAACTTCGCAGGGGGATGGTCATTCGCCACGAGGGGCATCTGTACGTGGTCGTGGACTTCGGAACGGCTCAGTCCGGCAAACAGAAGCCCACTGTACACCTGAAGCTCCGCAATCTGAAAAGTGGACACGCCGGCGAGCGGTCGCTGGATCAGATGGGCAGGATCGAAGAAGTTGAATCCGAGGTCCGGCCGATGCAATACCTGTATGCTTCCGGCCCCGAGCGGATCTTCATGGATGCCGAGTCGTTCGAGCAATACACGCTGGGCAAGGATTTGCTGGGCGATGCCTGCAGTTTCCTGGTTGAAGAGGAGACCTACCGGTTCCTGATGGTGGAGGAACAGGTCGTCAGCCCGCAGTTGCCGGACGCCCTGGTTATGGAAGTGAAGGAGACGGCCCCGGTCGAGCACGGCGGCGGACACACCACGGTGACCAAGGAGGCGACACTCGCCGGCGGCCTCGTGATTCACGTGCCCCTGTTCATCAAGACGGGCGATAAGGTCCGTGTGAACACTGCGACACGCCAGTACATCGGGAAGGAACATTGAGCACGTCCGCCGGAGTCCGGCGAAGCGGGAGCCGAAAGCGATGGGCGAGGAGCAACTGGCATTCGGCTGGACGGATGACGGGGCGGCGCTGCCGCCCGAACCGCCGCCGAGGGTCAGGCCGCTGGCGGCTCAGTTGTGGGAATTGGCCGAACGGGGCATTTATCTGGGGACTTCGAGTTGGAAGTACCCGGGCTGGCTGGGGCAGGTTTACACGGCCGCGAGATACCAGCGAGGGGGCCGCTTCTCCGAGCGGCGGTTCGAGCGGGATTGCCTGGCGGAGTACGCAACCGTCTTCCCGACCGTTGGGGGTGATTTCTCATTTTATCAATTCCCCTCGCCTCGAATGTGGGAGCACATCTTCCGCCAGGCGCCGCCGGGCTTTCGCTTCAGTCTGAAGATTCCCGAGGCCGTGACGGTCGAGAGATTCCCGAACCTGCCGCGGTACGGCGAGCAGGCCGGGGCCGAGAATCCCCACTTCATGGATGCGTCGCTGGTCAAGGACAAGCTGCTGGACGTGCTCGATCCCTACCGCGACAAGCTGGGCGTGCTGATCTTCGAGTTCGGCGCCATCCGCAGGACGCCCTTGAGTCGCCCAGACCGGTTTGCCTTTGCTTTGGATCGGTTGCTCTCCAGCCTGCCGTTGGATCGCTACCGCTTCGCGGTCGAAGTACGCAATGCAGCGTTTGTCGAAGGATCATCCGATTATCTCGGTTGCCTCCGGAGCCATGAGGTGGCCCACTGCTTCAACAGTTGGACCCGGATGCCGCCGATTGGAGAGCAACTGCGGCTGCCGGGGACGTTCACGGCCGGGCACGTGACCGCGCGGCTGTTGTTGCGGCCTGGCCGGACTTATCGGCAGGCAGTGGAGAAGTTCTCGCCTTATGATCGCATTCGGGAGCCCTATCCGGAAGGAAGGGCGGCGCTGAGGCAACTGATTGAGCGTTGCCTGTCCGAGCAGCGCACGCTGTTTGCGTTCGTCAACAATCGCTTTGAGGGCAACGCCGTGGAGACCATTGAGGAGACGACCAAAGACGCGGGGTAGAACTATCGTGGCGAAGCTGCAACCGCCGTGGCAGCCCAAGAAAGATCGCCGACGGGCCGATCCGCCGCGGCAACGGCGGCGCAAGACGGGCAGGTTGACGTTGTCCGACTCATTCGATGCCTGGATTTCACGCCGCCGCGGCGGGTTCCTCATCCCCTGCGGTATCGCCGCGGTCGTCGTGGCCGCGTTGGCTCTGCGCGTACAGCCGATGATTCAGCCACATCCGAGCTACTTGATGCTCGGCGATCACCACAAGTATGCGTACATGGCTGAGAACGGCCCGCTCTCCTTCCACGTCGCCCCGTTCTGCTGGCGGCCAGGGCTGCCCGCCGTGGTCCGAGCCCTCCCCTTCGACACGCAGACTGGCTTCGGTTTCCTGACCATTCTGATCCTTTGGGCGAACGGGGTGGTGGTTTACTACCTCACTCGCGCCACCGGTCGCGGGGCCGCGGTTTCCCTCTTCGCCATGCTGACCTTCCTGGCGACAGGCTGGGCCACGAAGTACCCGCTTTTCAATTTCTGGCTGCCGGACCCGGCCGCGCTGCTTCTGGTCACGCTGATCGTTCTGTGCGCCTATACCGACCGGCTCTTCGCAGGGGCCCTGCTGCTGGCCGTCGGGGTATTGCTGAAGGAGAGCGTGCTCTTCGCCGGCCCTCTGTTGTTGACCGTACCTTGCCTTGGGCCGTCGCGACGGAGACAGCTTCTCAAAGGCGCCGCCGCCGTCGCGCCCGCGGCCGCGCTTCTGCTTGCCATGCGATTCGCCGTCCCGGCGCGAAACAACGACCCGGCATACATGATGGGGCTGCCTCAGCACCTGACGGAGGTGGACGAGGGCCGCACGTCGTACGATTACGTCGAACAACTTCAGCGGGTGTCAGGCAATCGCTGGCGCGATCTGAATTGTCGCACGCTGGAATCGGTCCATTCCTACACAGTGGGGAGCTTCGGCGTTTTGCCGCTCTGCCTGGCGCTGGCGGCGCCAAGACGCAACGCCCGGCTCCTTTGGCGGGCGAGTCCCTTCCTCCTGCTGGTTTACATGCAACTCCTGGTGGCCACGGACACGCAGCGGCTACTGGTCCTGGCCATGCCCATTGTCGTGTTGATGGCCGTCAACGGGCTTGAAGCCCTGGTGCGAGGATGGCGGCTGAGCGTGGTCGGGACGTTGGCTTTTCCGGCAACGATCATCGCTATGAATCTATGGCGTTCGGTTCGGATGGCCGGGCCGTCCATCGCGGAAGGCGAGACTCTGGCGGGCCTCTTCCTCGTGCTGTGGCTGATGACGGTCTGGCGCCGCAAAGTCTCGCGGGAGGCTCAACAGAAAACCTAGTCGCGACCACCTCGCGCCACGGCGCCGGTTTACGGCATTCCACGGTTGCCTGCAGCGTCGCCCTCCGCCCCCCGGGAACGCCGCGTGCCGCCTGCAATCGTGAAATGCTTCAGCCTGCCGCGCGTGCCAAGCGGCTGCAAATGTCGTCCGGCAGCGCCATTGGGCAGTAGCCAGAGCGCCATGCCTGCGGCCGATTCCCTAGGAAGAGAAGACCCTCCCATTCCGTTCGGGCGATGGTCGCCGGGGCAAATGACGCGGGACGCCGGTCAACTCGAGAAGATCGTCTCGGCGACGGTGACCTCTTCCGGCAGGCGTTCGGCGATGCTCTGCAGATCGGACGTGTTCACATGCACGGTCGCCAGGTCTTCCGAGGTCCATGAGTCGCGCTGGCCGGTCAGAGAAAAACCGATGCCGGCTTGGGAAGCGACCACGTCGGCGACGTGTATGATCGCCGGCAGCTCGCGGTTGGCTTGGGCGAGTTCCGCGGGACGATGATGATAACCCATGACCGTGGTCAGGGGCCGCGGAAATCGCCATTTCTGGCCCAGGGCCATCCCCAGGAGCTGATGATCCGCGCCGATGATTTCCCGTTCCAGGCTGCAGAAGGACTCCTTCGAATTCGCGAACCTGGCCACAACCTCGGCGAGCTTTCGGGGAAACACTTGGCGAGCGACAAGCAGACCAAGATCGTGGATGAGCCCGGCGAGGAACGTCTCTTCCACGCAGGGCTTGCCCTGCGTCGACGAGATCATCCTGGCCGCAACACCGACGGCGATCGCGTGCCGCCAAACCTCTACGCCGTTGAAGCCCTCGATCGGCAGGCCACTGCTGAACAGGTGAGTGATCGAGGCGGCGATGGCGATGTTCTTGACGGCGGAGAGACCCAGGAGAACGATGGCGCGGTCGATGTTTGAAATTTGACCAGGTAGACCGTAAAACGCCGAGTTCACCACCTTCAACAAGCGAGCGGAAAGTGCCGGGTCGTTCTTGATTACGTCGTGGAGGTCCCTCGCCGTGGACTTGGGGTCCTCGACGATTTGGATGATTTTGACGGTCACCTCCGGCAGAGTGGCCAGATCGCCAACCTGCGCTATCGCCGACTCGACGAGAGGGTTCGTCTCGCTGTTCAACTTGGTGGCCAGCATCATGCTCTTTCTGCGCCGCGACCTCGCGCTCGGAAGACGACCTCGCGGCCTACTCCATCGCGAATATCGGTGCCAACTGCCCGGAGATTGACTTGAAATCGAGTACTCAGCCCGGCTTGAACGACGGCAATCTCGCCAAACCGCCGAGAATCTCCACGCCCTTTCAACTGTGAATCGGCTGCCGGCAGGACACGGCAGCAGGCCTCCAAGATGTGGCTTCCGGGGCAAACCGACCGGCCGACTTCTAGAGATTCCCGCCTTCGATCATGGACCAATCCAGCGCCGCTCGCTCGGGGATATCGGTCTTGGCGACTCGCCCGATCACGGAGTACCACTCGCTGGGGCTGATCCCATCGCCGGGTCGCCGCACGGTCAGCGAGTCGGGCGTGATTCGCTCACCGCGAGGGATAACGCGCAGCGCGACAATGCTGCCTCGGGCCAGTTTTCGGACTTCCTCTTCCTCGACCGCCTTCTCTTCATGCCCCGAGGTGGCACCGAGGGCCGCATTCGCCAGCTTGGAGGCGGCGACGTACTCCGCGAACTCCAGCGGCGTCAACGAGAAGAGATGGTCTGGGCCGTGGCCGCTCCGATCGAGCGTCAAGTGCTTCTCCAGCACGACCGCGCCGGCGGCCACCGCCATGGCGCTGAACCGCGAATCCATCGTGTGGTCGCTGAAGCCCACCGGCACGCCAAACCGCTCGACAAGCAACTGAATCCGACGAAGCCTGGCAGCCTCCGGCGGGGTGGGGTAGGCGGAGACGCAATGCAGCAGAATGAGGCGGTCGCCGGCCCCCTTCGCGCGGAGCAGGGCCACCGCCTGGTCCACCTCGTCCAACGTACTTGCCCCGGTTGAGACGATGAGCGGCAAGCCGACCTGCGTCGCCGCCTCGAGAAGCGGGATGTTGACCAGGTCGGTGGAGGCAATCTTGATCGCCGGGACTTTCAAATCCACGAGCAACCGCAATTCCGGGATTCCGAACGGCGTCGCCAGGAATTGAATGCCGATTGATCGGGCAAGGCCGGCCAACTCTGCGAAGGCCTCCGCGCTCAACTCCAGCCTCTTGAGCATCTCGTGCTGGCTGTCCGTCGCGCCTGCTTGTCGTTTCTGATATTCACACGATGTGGCGGACTTGGAGACCAGCCGATCCGCGCTGAACACCTGGAACTTCACCGCGTCGGCGCCGGCATCGCGGGCGGCTCCGACCAAGTCTTTCGCGGCGGCCAGGTCGCCGTCGTGATTGACGCCGGCCTCGGCGATGACATAAACGGGGCGGCCGGGACCGATGGTCCTGTCGCCGACGACCACGCTGGCTTGTGCGTTCGCGATCATCTCACATCCGCCGGCAAGGCATGCCGCCCTCGGGCCGCTGTTGACGGCAGCGGATCAAAGCCTCAGCAACGACCGCATCTTCCAGCGTGTCAACGTCGATCGCCGCCCCTCCTTCATGCACAATGCCGCGACGATCCGCCCCCAGAAAAGCGTGGTTGTCGTCGGGGCTGGTGACGAAAAGCGACTCTCGCGTGATCACCAGGACCGCTCCGTCGTGGTAATACAACGGCTCCAGGTCCTGCCGGCGATAGATTGAGTTCTTGCAAAACTGAATCATCCTGTCGCCGTCAAGCCGGTGAAGCCAATCCGGATGCTGCTTGGTCACGCGGGCCAGCGATCGCACGGAATCCGCCCCCGTCTCGATCAAATGCCGCATTGCAAGATCAATCACGCCTGCAGGACGAACCGGCACGTTGCCATATAAGATCGCCACGTGGGTCACGGGCCGCCGCGCCGCTTCGTAGGCCAGCACGGCGTGTCGGACGGCGGCATCGACCGTCGCTGTGTCCGTGGCCAGGTCTGCCGGTCGGTCGATGACGAGGACGTCCATGCCCCGGCTCGCCTCGGCCGCCTCGGCGGCATCGGTTGTGACGCATATATCGTCGATCTCATCAGCCGCCAGGGCCTGCTCGATCGTGTAACAGATGATGGGCCGGCCGGCCAGCACCATGACGTTCTTGCCCGGCAGGCCCTTGCTGCCGGCTCGGGCTAGAATCACTGCCAGACGATGGAGACTCATCTATGAGTCATCGGCGGTCGAAGTGCGGCGGCTTGACGCGGAGGAACGGCCAGTGATCTACCTGGACTACAATGCAACCACGCCCGTTGATCCCGCGGTGGCGGAGGCCATGCAGCCCTACACCACCGAGCGATTCGGTAATCCATCGAGCGGCCACGCTCTAGGTCGCGAGGCCAAGGCGGCGGTCGATCAAGCCAGAGCCGATCTGGCTCGCCTGATCGGCGCTTCGCCGGACGAAATCGTCTTCACCAGCGGCGGCACCGAGAGCAACAATACGGCCATCAAGACGGCGGCGCGGATCGGCGAGTCGCGCGGCGGCCACATCATCACAACCGCCGTCGAACATCCCGCAACGATTCAGCCGCTTCGCTGGCTCGAACGGTTTGGCGTTCGAAGCACCGAGGTCCCCGTTGACGGCACGGGAATGGTGAATCCCGACGACCTTCGCCGTGCCGTCCAGCCGGACACGGTCCTGATCAGCGTCATCCACGCCCAAAACGAGGTCGGCACAATCCAGCCCGTCGCCGAGATCGGCCGCATCGCCCGGGAGGCCGGCATCCTCTTTCATGTGGATGCCGCCCAATCGACGGGCAAGATCCCCGTCGACGTCCGGAGGATTGGCGCGGACTTCCTCTCAATCGCCGGCCACAAGATGTACGCCCCCAAGGGCATTGGGGCGCTGTACGTCCGCGCCGGGCGCGAGATCGAGCCGCTGATCCACGGCGCCTCGCAGGAATCCGGCCGACGTGCCGGTACGGAGAACGTCATCCTGGCCGTGGGATTGGGCAAGGCTGCGGAAATGGCGGCCGGTCATCTGCCCGACGACGAAGTCCAGGCAGTCCGCGACTACTTCTGGCAACGCCTCCAGGAAACGTTCGGCCCGCGAGTATCGCTAAACGGCCACGCCGAGCAGCGTCTGCCCGGCACGCTGAGCGTCAGCTTTCCCGGCCACGTCGGCGCGGATATCCTCGGCAAGCTCGAAGGCGTCTACGCCTCCACCGGTGCGGCATGTCACAGCGGCGGAGCAAAGCCGTCGGGAGTCCTGCTGGCGATGGGCTTCGGCACCAAGCGGGCTGTTGGCACGATCCGCTTCAGCGTCGGCCGACCGACCACACGATTGGCGATCGACCAGGTGGTCCACATGCTGGCCGCGGTCCTCGGCCGCTAGCTCAATCGTCCCCGCCGGCTCACGACTCATCGGCGCCTCTGGGCCGGGCCCGTCGCTGCCGTTACGATGCGGCCATGCCCGAACTTCCTGAGGTGGAGACAGTCGTTCGTCAGTTGCAACCTGCGTTGGAGGGCAGGACGATCGAATCCGTCACTTTGCACAGAGGCAATATCGTGCGACACGGCGGCGGTCTGATAGTTGCCCAACTGCCGGGCCGCGTCGTCGAGCAGATCCGGCGAGAGGGCAAGTGGATCATCATGCGTCTGCGGCCGACGGCCGAACTTGTGATCCACCTGGGCATGACGGGGCGGCTGCTCATCGAGCCTTGTGACTCGCCGCCCTCAAAGCACACTCATGCCCGCCTTCGCTTGCAAGGCCGCCGCGAGGAGCTGCGTTTCCGCGATCCGCGCCGGTTCGGCGGGATGTGGTTCTACCGCGACGGCGAGATTGAAGCGGCCGGAGAGCACCGGGCCCTGGGGCCGGATGCCTTGACTATCCGCGTGCCGGTGTTACGGCGGATTTGCCGACGCGCACGACAACTGAAGGCCCTGTTGCTCGACCAGCGGGCCATCAGCGGCCTTGGCAACATATACAGCGACGAAGCTGCCTTCGCCGCCGGCATCCACCCCGGGACGGCCGCATCCGGCCTGACAGAGCGCCAAGTCCGCAGCCTGGCCTGCGCGATCCGCAAGACGTTGCGAAGGGCGATTGACTCCGGAGGCTCGACGCTTCGCGATTACCGCAAAGTGGACGGGACGGAAGGGATATTTCAGCACGCTCATAACGTCTACGGCCGCGAGGGCCTGCCTTGTCGTCGCTGCGGCCGATTAATCGTCAGAGTGCAACTTGCCGGTCGATCCACGCACTTCTGCCCACGATGCCAGAAGACGCCGGGCGGATCGCGATCGTCGCGGCGCAGCTCGAGCGGGTGCAGGACATGAAACGCAGCAGGCCGCGCAAAGCACCGCCGCCACCGAAACCGCTTGCCCGCGTGCAACCGGGCACTTGGGAGTGGTCAGTCGGCGCGCTGCTCGGACTGAGCCTGATCGTGCTGGGCACTCTGTGGGCTTACCTGCCCGCACTAAGGGCAGGGTTCGTCTGGGACGACGACTGGTACGTCACCAACAACCCGCACCTCCTGACCCTCGGCGGCCTGTACAAGATATGGTTTGAGATCGGCGCCACCGTACAGTACTACCCGCTGGTCTTCACCTCGTTTTGGATCGAGCACCGCCTCTGGGGTCTGTCGCCGTTCGGTTATCACTTAACGAACGTATGTTTGCACGCCGTCAACTCGCTGCTGGTGTGGGTCGTGCTGCGGCGGCTGGCGGTTCCGGGCGCCTGGCTGGCCGCGGCTTTGTTTGCCGTTCACCCCATCCACGTTGAATCCGTGGCCTGGATAACGGAACGCAAGAACGTCCTCTCGGGCGCGTTCTACCTGCTGGCACTCCTGGCTTATTGCCGGGCCGTCGATCTCGACCGCCGTGATGGCGGCGCCCTCGCCTGGCGGCCCTATCTTCTGGCCCTGGCGTTCTTCATCCTGGCGCTGCTCAGCAAGACAGTGACCTGCACGCTCCCGGCAGTCATGCTCATCATTCTGTGGTGGAAGGGTCGCCGTCTCTCCTGGCGAAGTGTTCTCCTCCTCCTGCCCATGTTCGCCATCGGCCTGATTCTGGGCCTGCTGACCGCGTGGCTTGAAAGAAACCACGTCGGCGCGATCGGCGAAGACTGGAATCTCTCCCCGCTGGACCGGGTCTTGATCGCCAGTCGAGCCGTCTGGTTCTACGTGGGCAAGCTTGCCTGGCCGAGCGAGATCATCTTCTTCTATCCCCGCTGGGTGATCGACGCCACGGACTGGAAGGCATACATCTGGCCGGCGCTGACCGCAGCCACGTTAGCGGTCCTCTGGATTCGGCGAAGGCGCCTCGGCAAGGGCCCCCTGGCAGCGGCCCTCTTCTTCGGGACCACGCTCGGGCCGGCCCTGGGCTTCGTTGACGTCTATCCGATGCGGTTCTCGTTCGTGGCCAACCACTTCGCGTATCTGGCCAGCCTCGGCCCGATCACGCTGGCGGCGGGGCTGGCGGCGAGCGCGTTGCCAACGGCGAGTCTGGCCGGTGCTGTTGCGCTGTCACGGAGGGAGCGAATCGCGACGGCCGCGCTCCTGCTGGCGGCTGGTGTCGTTGTCGTGGCCCTCGCGTTGCTCACGGTCTGGAATGCCGGCGCATACACCAGCACCGAGGCCCTCTGGAGAGACACCATCGCCAAGAACCCCGACGCGTGGCTGGCTCACAACAACCTGGCGAACGACCTTGTCAAGGGTGACCGGCACGAGGAGGCCGCCGGTCACTTTCGAGAGGCCCTTCGCGCCAAGCCGGACTACGCCGACGGCTACTACAACCTGGGGAACACGCTGCTCGCCTTGGAGCAGGTAGAGGAAGC
>CAYYBO010000142.1:0-10051 GCA_964470125.1 uncultured Planctomycetaceae bacterium
AAGTCAGCCAAAAGGGGCGGCCCCGGCGTCATTTCGGATTGCTGATTTCGGATTGAGGCGACTCAGCCCGTTCGGGAGCCTCCTCCTATGAGGAAGAAGAGGAGCAGCCGTCGCATTACGGGGAGGAGCGATCGCGCGGGACCCGGGCTTCGGCATACGCATGTCGGAGCCGGGTCGCTCGTGCCGTGGGCCCGGTCTCGACGATTGTGGCGCGGGCGAGTCGTGTCAGCCTCGCTATCGCCCCGACCCGCGACTCCGTGCAGCAGCCTCGACCTTGCGGCCCGGCCAATCTCGGTAGAGAATATGCGTTTCCCCCATCGGCGGGCGCGGCGGCTTTCGAAGAAAGGCCGCTGCTGACTCCGCTGAACTACACGAACACAGGAGCCCCCGGGATGAAGAAAGAGAAAAAGCCGAGCGATATTTGCCCTCCGGAACGAATCGAGACCGACCTGAGGGGGGTTGCCCTTCTGAAGAACCCGGCCACCAACAAGGGTTTGGCCTTCACCAAGGAAGAACGGGAGGCATTCGGGTTGGCAGGCATCGTTCCGTCAAGAGCCATGACGATCGAGGAGCAAGTACAACTCATCCGCGAACACATCGCCGCCAAAAGCGACGATTTGGAGAAGTACATCGGCCTCGCCGCCTTGCAGGATCGCAACGAGGTGCTGTTCTATCGCGCCTTGATTGACAACATGGTGGAATATTTGCCCATCGTGTATACGCCAACGGTGGGCAGGGCTTGTCAGAACTTCAGCCACATCTTCCGCGGCCCTCGCGGCGTATGGCTGACGCCGGACGACAAGGATCGCATCCCCCAACTGCTGCGCAACTCGCCCAACACGGACGTCCGCCTGATCGTGGTGACGGACAATGAACGAATCCTCGGGCTCGGCGATCAGGGAGCCGGCGGTATGGGAATCCCGATCGGGAAACTGGCCCTCTATGTCGCCGGCGCCGGAATCCATCCCTCCAAGGTCCTGCCGGTCAGCCTCGACGTGGGCACGGAAAATGCCAAACTCCTCGAGGATCCGATGTACATGGGCTGGCGGAAGCGGCGACTGCGGGGACAGGAATACGACGATTTCGTCGAAGCCTTCGTCGAAGGAGTCGTGGAAGTCTTCCCGCATGCGATGATTCAATGGGAGGACTTCCACAAAGATCGAGCCTTCAAGCTGCTAGAGCGATATCGCCGGCGAGTCCCCTGCTTCAACGACGACATTCAGGGCACGGCGGCGGTCACGACAGCGGGCATCTTCGCCGCTCTACGGATCACCGGCCAGAAGTTAAGCGAGCAGCGAATCCTCTTCCTGGGGGCCGGCGAAGCCTGCACGGGCATCGCCGATCTCCTGACCACGTCGATGCGGTCAGAAGGAGTGCCGGAGGCAAACATCAGGCGGGCTTGTCTTCTCTTCGACAGCGGCGGCTTGCTGCACACGGAGCGGGAGATTCGCGATGAACACAAGCGGCCCTGGGCCGCGCCGCCGGAGATTCTGCAGCACTACGGCATCAAGGGCGCCAATCCTGCGCACGAACAGGTCATCGCCGCCTTCAAGCCGACGGTCATGATCGGAGCGACCGCGACGCCGGGCACCTTCCGACAGGCGATGGTCGAAGAAATGGCCAAGTACGTGAAGCGACCGGTGATCATGCCCTTGAGCAACCCCACCAGCAAAGCGGAATGCACGCCGGCGGAAGCCATCAAATGGACCGACGGGCGGGCGCTGGTCGCCACCGGAAGCCCGTTTCCGGATGTCGTCCATAACGGCAAGCGCAGCGTCATCGGTCAGGCGAACAACGTGTTCATCTTTCCCGGCGTGGGGCTGGGGGCGATCATCGCCGAGGTCAACGAGATTCCCAACGAAATGTTCGCCATCGCGGCCCGCACCCTGGCTGAACTCGTCAGTGCCGACCGGTTGGAGTTAGGGGCGCTCTATCCCAACCAGGACGCCCTGCGGCTGGTCAGCGAGAAGATCGCCGCGGCGGTGGTGCGCTACGCCAGCAGGAATAACATCGGGCGCCGCATACCCGACGACCAGATCGAACACGTCGTCAAGTGCTCCATGTGGTACCCGGAATATTGCCCGCTGGTCGCGGTGTAGCTCGGAGACGCGGCAGGTTGCGACGGAAGCTCGCCGGGCGGGCGCCTCAGATCGCCCGAATTGATGCGACCTCCTCCGAGACGCGGGGGCCGTCAAGCGCCGATACCGCGAATACCTAATGCGGCGATCACGATTTCAACGACCTGTTCCTCGCCGACCCGGTCCATGTTGAGTACGAGATCGCAGCGACAGGGGTCGTCCGCCTCGACCCCGAAGTGCTTGCGGATGAACGCGGATCGCTTCTTGTCGATGACCGTGACTTCGCGTTTGGCCTGGTTGAGGGGGATGTTCTTCTGCTCCGCGTAGTACTTGTAGCAGCCCTCCTTCGACGCCGTCAGGCCCACCCGGAATCCCGCCTTGCGCGGCAGGATCAAATCGGCAGCCCGCCCCAGGAACACGGCCTTGCCCGTGCGGGCAATGGACAACACTGTCGTCGTCAGGCGTCGGAAGTAGTCATCCTTGCTGTATCTGCCCAGGCCCATCGAGCGGATGATGTCCTCGAGCCAACTGACGTCCCGCTGATCCATCGCCGCGTAGAGACACCGGCGATACTCATCTTCGCCGGCCATGACCTGCAGGATCTGCCTGACGAACACCGGCCAGCCCAGCCGCTCGCCCAGACGCGAAGCGATCCTCAGCCCAGGCAGCCCCACCGCTCTGGAGACGGCGACGAAATCCTTAACGCCCGCCTCGGGGGGTAACAGCGGCTCCACCTGTTGCGAACGGGCGATCTCCCAGTTGCGCATCTGACGCTCCACAACCTGGGAGATTTCACGGTCGTGCGGCTTGGCTCGGGGTTTCATGGCAAGACCTCCATCGGGCCGCGGCGAGCGGTCGCTCGTCACGAGATTCCCTCATGTCCTGGCCGACTTAATCAGGGCGGCCCCGGTTTCAAAGCAGCCGGCGGTCTTCAATCGCAGCGAACTTTCAGAAGCGGTGCTTCAAAACCTCATAGGCCAGGCTCAACAGAGCGACCAACACGGACGCCGCCAGCGTTATCTTAATGATCCTGAGCCGGTTGGCTATCTCGCGATCCCGCCATTCCGCCAGACGACGGTCAATCTCGTCGAGCTTGCGGTCGATCCTGACTTCGATCTCGTCGAGCTTTTCCCGAACATAGTCGTCCGCCGCCCCGCGAATCTTCCGGGCGATGCCGCCGACCAGCCCCTCATCGGCAATCCGCTGTTTCAACGTCGATCCGCCCTTGTCCTCCGGCAGAAACTGATACTCTTCCGAACCCTGGGGAAGGTCGTCCTCGTGCATGAGCTTGCTGACCAACGACCCCATCAACGAGCGCCGTTTGCGGCGGACGCGGTCCCAGAAAGACTCGCTGTCCCGCATTCGGGCCTCGATCTGCTCGCGCAGGTCCGACACGAACACCGGAACATCCCGAAGCTTGGCCAAGGCGGCAAGGCCCTGATCGCTCAGGCCGGCAAAATCCATCTTCTTGATGCCGGCGATCTCCCTGGCAAGCTGCTCCTTGGCCGCCGACTCGCGAACCGGCCGCCGAGCCCAGACGACAATGTCCAGCAGGGCCTGGCGGTCCAACTGGCGCAGAAGTTCCTGGCGAGCCCGAATCTGCCGCAGAATCTCCGTTCGCTGCGATTTCTGGTCTGGGCAAAGACCGAGTTGGCGGCCGTAGATGATCAGCTCATCCGTCGGCAGCTCCTCCATTGCTGAGTGATTCTCAGGTTGACTTTCGGCGTTCATGCGCAACGCAGCTTACGCCTGGGCTAGGTCGGGTCTCCGGGCCAAGCCGCATGCCGATCAGGCGCCTTCAGAGCCGGTGAATATAGATGAGACCTCCGAAGGCCGCAACCAGCAGAACGATCTGGCAAAGTTCCCAGGAAAACCGCCGGCCCCTGGTCCGCAGGAGCAGGATGAGGGTGTAGCGACCGAGCAGGGCCGTCTGGCGAGAACTGGCGAAGTAGGCCAGCCAGCGATGAAGCGACTGGATGGTGCAAACCAGCGTGTAGACAGTCCCCACTATGGCCAGCAGCCAGCGAAAGACGTAGAAAAGATCGACTTCGGGCAGCACGGCAGGCGCTCCAATCAGAACCCGCAGCGCAAGTCGTGGGCGGCGACACAGAACCGACCGCGCGCCGGCTCCAGGTCACAGAATCCCCTGCTGCGCCAGCCAGCGCTCGGCGTCGATGGCCGCCTTGCAGCCCATGCCGGCGGCGGTAACGGCCTGACGATAGACGCTATCGGCCACATCACCGGCCACGAAGACGCCCTCGACGCTGGTGAGGGATCGGTATGGGTCCTTCAGCTTGACGTAACCCTTGGCGTCAAGCTCAAGCTGGCCCTTGAGAAACTCCGTCGCCGGCGTGTGGCCGATGGCCAGGAACAGCCCGCCCAGGGGCAGGTCACTCTCCTCCCCCGTCTTGGTATCCTTGAGGCGCACGCCGGTGATGCGTTCGCCGCCGAGCACGTCGATCGGCACCTTGTTCCACAGAATCGTGATCTTCGGATTCTCCGTCGCCCGCTGGACCATGATCTTGCTGGCCCGCAATTCATCCCGCCGGTGGATCATGTACACGCGGGCAGCGAACTTGGTGAGGTAGGTCGCCTCTTCTACCGCCGAGTCACCGCCTCCCACCACGCCGAGCTCCTTGTTGCGAAACATGGGCATGGCCCCGTCGCAAACGGCACAGGCGCTGACGCCCCCCCCCGCGCGGGCCAGGCGCTGCTCGTTCTCCAGGCCGAGCCAGTTGGCGATCGCCCCGGTGGCGACAATTAGAGCCTGGGCCTCGTACACCGTGTCATCTTCGGCAATCGCCTTGAAGGGACGGGCCGACAGGTCCACCGCCTTGCAGTCCTGGTACTTCGAGCTATGGCCGTCATCGGGGTCGGATACGTCGGGATTCAACCCCTCGTCGGTGACGATCCGCGTACCGAACCGGACGGCCTGCTGTTCGAGGCCGGCCATCAGCACGGGACCGGTGACGCCCTTGGCGAAGCCGGGGAAGTTCTCCACCTCGGTCGTGAGCATGAGCTGCCCGCCCGGAAGTACAAGCGAAGGAACACTCTTGGGCCGCCCGGCGAAAACCAGCGGTTCAAGGTTGGCCCGAGCCGCGTAAATCGCCGCCGTCCAGCCCGCAGGCCCCGATCCGATGATAATGACCTTCTCTGCCATGTCCTGTCCTTGTGCTGCCGAAGAAGCTGGACGCGCGAGTTGTCCGCGCCGCCCAGGGGCCGAGCCCTGAGTCGTCATCCCGCGCCCGCCTGCGTGGAATAATAGCATCTCGACTCGGAAGGTTCGAGGATGTCTCGCCAGGCGTTGCGGAGGAAGGCGACCGAGCCTAGCATACATGAGTCATGAACTGCGCACTCCATCCACGGGGGTCGGACCTTTTCAAAGCCGGAATTATCGCCTTGTTCGTGCTGGGCGGATGTGCCGCCGATCGCGCCGCCGGCCCGGCGGACTACCAGACCGAAGAATGGTCCTTCGGAAACACCAAGGGCAGCAGGCTCATCACCCGACACTACATCCTGCACACGACCTGCAAATCAAAGCCGCTGATTGCCAGCATGCCCGGGTTCCTTGAGTCCTGCTGGGAGGCCTACGCTGAACTCGTGCCCTGTCAGACCGTGCCCGACCAGCCCTTGCACACCTACCTCTTCCAAAGCCGCTGGGAGTGGGACGATTTCACGGAGCAGTTTGCCCCGCAACGGGCCGAGACCTACAAGCGGATCCGCTCCGGAGGTTACTCCGAACGAGGGGTAACGGTCTCCCATTACGGCAGCCGTCGCTCGACGCTTTCCACCCTTGCGCATGAAGGCTTGCACCAATACCTTGAGGCGACTCGCGGCAATCGTATTCCCGCCTGGCTCAACGAAGGACTGGCCACCCGGTTCGAGGCCTTTGATCTTGACTCGGACAACCGGCCGATCTTCACGCCGGAGAAGAATTACCTGCGGTTGAATCACCTGCGAGCGGCTTACGCCGCCAAGGGCCTGTTGCCCATGCGCGACGTGCTCGGCACCCACGCCGGTATCGAAATCCAGAAGCAATCGGCGGACGTGGCCACCTACTATGCCCAGGTCTGGTCCCTCACTCTCTATCTGCTTCAGCCGCCGCGCAAGAACCCGTACCACGACGGCTTTCGAAGATTGCTTGACGAGCTCGGAACCGACGCCATGGTCCGGAATGCCAGAGCCTACCTGGCCACCGACACGGACGGGAAAATGAGCGAGGGCGAAGCAGTGTTTCGTTCGTACGTCACCGAAGATCTGGACAGGTTCCAGGCGGACTATGAAACCTTCGTGCGCAGACTCGTGCAATTTGAGACCTGATCCACATGCCTGCTGGAGAAAACCGCCGATCCGCCCGCCGAGAGTCGGTCACATCCGCCGCCTGCCAATCGCCGTTGACCACGCGCTACGCCTCCGGGGAGGTATGCGCCCTCTTCTCCGCCGAACGCAAAGCCCTGATCTGGCGCCGAATCTGGCTGGCCCTCGCAGAGGCTCAGCGTGAACTGGGCCTTCCCATCACCGCGGCCCAGCTAAGAACCCTGCGTGCCCATCTTGCCGACATCGACTTCCGCCGCATCGCCGCATATGAAAAACGCTCCCGGCACGATGTCATGGCTCACCTCCACGCCTTCGGCGACGCCGCTCCTATCGCCAGACCCATCCTGCACCTCGGTGCCACCAGCATGGACGTCGTCGACAACGCAGACCTGCTCCTGATGCGCGACGCCCTGCGGATCATCCAGGAGTGGCTCGTCACCGCTATTCTCGCCCTGGCCGGCCTGGCCCGCCGACACCGCAATCTGCCTTGCCTGGGTTTCACGCACTATCAACCCGCACAGCCGACGACCCTCGGCAAGCGAGCCGCCACCTGGTGCTGGGACTTCGTCCGCGACCTCGATGAGATCGACCGGTTGATGGCCTCCCTCCGCTTCCGCGGCATCCGCGGCGCAACCGGCACGCAGGCCGCGTTTCTCAAGCTCTTCAACGGCAGCGCCCGCAAGGTCCGCGAGTTGGAGCGGCGCGTCGCCGCCAAGCTGGGCTTCACCGCTTGCGAGCCCGTCACCGGCCAGACGTACTCCCGCAAGGTGGACGCCCAGATCATCGCCGCTCTCGCCGGCATCGCCGCGAGCGCCCACAAGTTCGCCAACGACGTCCGCCTGCTCGCCAACCTCCGCGAAGTCGAGGAGCCCTTCGCGAAATCCCAGGTCGGCAGCTCGGCGATGGCCTACAAGCGCAACCCGATGCTCTGCGAACGCGCCACAGGTCTGGCACGATTCGTCATCGCTTTGGCCCAATCGGCCTTTCAGAACGCCGCCGAGCAAAGGCAGGAGCGCACGATTGACTACTCCAGCAACAAACGCCTCATAATGCCCGAATCCTTCCTCGCCACCGACGGCATCCTGCAGATCATCGCTCACGTCGCCGGCGGACTGGTCGTATATCCCAAGGTGATGCGAGCCAGGCTGCTCGCCGAATTGCCCTTCATCGCCACCGAGGACCTGTTGATGGCCGCGACCGCGGCCGGCGGTGACCGCCAAGCCCTGCACGAACGGATTCGCCGGCACTCTCGCGCCGCCGCCGAGCAGATCAAGCGACACGGCCGGCCTAACGACCTGCTTGAACGCTTGCGCGGCGATCCGTCATTCGCCTCCGTTCGTTTCAACAGACTGATGCGGCCCGAGGACTATCTCGGACTCGCCGCTGAACAAGTGGATGAGTTCCTGGCGTCGGTAATCACGCCGCTCAAGCGCCGGCACCGCCGCACGCCGCGCCGCCGGGTGGAGATGGAAGTATGACGTTGCCAGAGCTTGCCGAACGTA
This sequence comes from uncultured Planctomycetaceae bacterium, assembly GCA_964470125.1. Taxonomy (GTDB): domain Bacteria; phylum Planctomycetota; class Phycisphaerae; order UBA1845; family UTPLA1; genus DATKKX01. The sequence continues at coordinate 7,898 of CAYYBO010000142.1, forward strand.
TCCGAGCCGCCGCCTACCTGGAAGGCGAATTCACGCTCCGCTCCGGCCGCAAGTCCTCGTTCTACATCGACAAGTACTTGTTTGAAACACAGCCGGACATCCTCGCGGAGTTGGGCCGGCGGTTCGCGGAGAAGATCACGCCGGCAACGACGCTGATCGCCGGAGCCGAGCTCGGCGGCATCGCCCTCGCCGCGTCCGCTTCCATGGCCGCGAGGCTGCCCTTCGTCATCATCCGCAGCGCCAAGAAAGGCTACGGCACCGACAAGATGCACGAGGGCCGCTTGAAGGCCGGCGACCGCGTGCTCTTGGTGGAAGACATCGCCACCACCGGCGGCCAGGTCGTCGAAGCCGCGAAGATAATCACCGCCGCCGGAGCGACGGTCGAACGGATCGTCGCCGTGGTCGACCGCGGCCAGGGCGCCCGCGAGAACATCACCGCGGCCGGCTTCGCCTTCGACTCGCTGCTGAACTCGCAAGACTTGCGGCTACCTACGGAGTAGGCCGCCTTGAGGGCCACGACCTACCCGATCAGCCCATCCTCGGTCAACTGCGGCGTTGGGGCCGTCGAGAGCAGCGCCTGCCAGGCGCGTTCGAGAACCTCCTTGCCCCCTGTCATCTCTCCGAACTTGATGACATCATTGTGAGTACCACGCACTAGAGTCAGCCGCATCCCCTCTGTTGCCTGCCACATGACGGCCAGAGTTCCAGGCTCCATTGGATAGCGTCGCACCTTGGGCCTTCTAGTCCACGGCCACTTGTACACAAGTGCCTGCACGATGCCGGGCGCCATCCTGAAGTACACCGGCCGCACACCCGCTCTCCACACCCACAAGACCAATGGAGGAAGGACCAGATAGCTCATGCTGAATATTGGATTGGCACCCCACATCTTGGCGGGGATCAACCCTAGGCGGTCGAGAATCCACCACACCGCCACGAGGGCCAATATGACAAACGCCACAACGACCCGGCGCAGAAGCATACGAGTCGGCCAAATGATCTCGGGCTCGAATCGCACGTCGCCGCTCTCCGGGATGTCGAAGTCGCCGAGGCACACGACGTGCGCTCTGGGCGGATCGGAAGGCTCCAACAGTGCGACAGCCTCCTGGATACGGGGAATCGCGGGCGGGGCTCCAAGCCCGCGCCATTCTCGTGCTATCTGGGCGGCGGCTGCATCCGGACTTGCCTGGTGCGGCGCAAAGGCGTCTTTTGCAGCTCCCGCTGCGTCCCTCTTCGATCTCCTTACCAACTTCACAATCGCGGTGACCACACCGCCCAGCACGGCAACCAGAACCGCTACGGCAATCGCCGCCTGAAGGGCAGACAAACCCAGCAAAGTACGACGGCCAGACAGGGTCATGGGTAGGTAGAAGCAACTCCACACTAACGTCACCACGGCCACGAAGCTCAGCACTTGGGCGAGTATTCTCCAGGCCAGGCCTCGACGACGGCACGACCGGTCCCGTGCTTCTGCCGCGTTAGTATCAGAGTCCTGCAAACCCCTGGCAGCTTGCCCTCGGATGGTCAGATAACCAACGAGTATTAACAGCAGGAAGCTCGCCGTTACAACTCCAGTACCGGCACTGAGAAACCGAATGACGCCCACGCCGTTCCGTGTCACTGGCCACTTGTGCCGGATGGCGGCAATTGCGGCAAAAGTCCCCAGAAGCAGCCACAACACACCGGGAAGAGCAAGCAAGTAAATCGCGCTGCGAGCGAAGACGGAAGTCGGCGGCGGCGGCAAGTTGCCCGAGAGCATGCGATGGAACGGTGATGGAACTCGGATGATCTGTGGCGGCGGCCGAGCAGATGGGTGCTCGCTCACGTGCAATCCCCGTTCAATCAAGCTGCCTACAGACTCACGAAGCTGAAACAAAGGAGCGGTCGGAGTGTGTTACTTCCAAGACCGTCAACGCAATTCCATAGCGCCCGGCATCCACTGCATCAGATAGTGATCACGCTTCGTCTGGCGATCATATCAGGAGCACAGCCGGGCTTCAACGCCACCGCGAGTCGGCTATCCTCCGTCTGGATGCTGCCGCTCGGCCGAAGAGGCATCCTCCAGTGCAGGGTTGCGGCGGGCGGAGCCCGCCCTACAGGCCGGCAGGCACGAGTTAGTCGCACTCAGGCTGCTCGCGTTCAGCGGGAAGTTCT
>CAYYBO010000143.1:0-3841 GCA_964470125.1 uncultured Planctomycetaceae bacterium
AGTGGCCGGTTTTCAAGTGATAACTCCTGGCTGGTTTTGGGTGATCGCTGACACATAAAAGCATGCAAGACCGCCCAGGGCTACTCGCCGTTATGGTGGAAGGCCTTCCTGACCGTCTGCTACACGGCAGGTCTACGGATGAACGAGGCTGTCCATCTGTGTTGGTCGGACGTCGATTTCGCGGCTGACACGATCCGCGTATCCGCCAAGAAAGAGACGCCAACCACGCTTGAGTGGAGCCCTAAGGACAAGGAGCTACGCAAGATTCCAGTACCATCTGCGACGACGGCGCTTCTCGCGAGGCTCCAGGCCACATGTCCCGAGGGGTATGCCTATGTTTTTCTGCCAAAAAAGCGTTTCGTCGTTCTCAAGGCCGTCCATGTAATGGACAAGGGGCGCGAGGGGAAATCCGTGCTCAACAACTTCCCCCGCCAATTCAGAGCGCTCGTCGTTGCAGCCTCCAAGAAGGCAAGAACGCTCATTACGAGCGAGGGCAAACCCGCGATCAGCCTGCACGACTTGCGCCGGACCTGTATCACGAATTGGTCGCGCGTGGTGAACATCAAGACTGTGATGCGGCTTGCAGGACACTCAAGCGAGCGGACGACCCTCACCTATTACGCAGGCGTCACGGTCGACCAGGTGGAGCTGGCACGTTCTGCCGCCGCCGCCGCTCTCGGATCCCGTCAAGGCGGCCAGACTGACCCCAAACTGACCCCTACGTCTGCCTCGGAAACGGGTTCCCCAACATGAAACCCTGGCTTAGTAAAGACTTGTGAGATAGCCGACGGTGGGATTTGAACCCACGACCTCAGCTTTACGAAAGCCGTGCTCTACCGCTGAGCTACGTCGGCGAGGATAACGAAGCCGCGTATTCTTCTACGCCTCGTTCATTTCGTCAAGGGCGGCGGCGAAACGGCTTCAATCCCCTGGATGCTGCCGTCAACCTGCCGGACTACGGCGGCGGGCAGGGCTCGCTGGCCATGAGTTTGGCAACGAGCGACTGCGCGTCCAGACCGTCGATGGTCGAATCCCCGTTTGCGTCCGCCTGGCAGAATTCGACCGTTCCGGACGGCGGGTTCGCGATGATCGCCGCGACCAATCCCTGCACGTCGTGTCCGTCCAGAAGGCCGTCGCCATTGGTGTCGCCGGGGCAGCAGGTGATCGGCCCTTCGCAAGGTGGATCCAGCTCGGCGCAAGTCTGCCCCTCGCCGAATCGCTGCGTCGCTCCCTGGCAGTCGGCGATGTTCGTATCTTCAGCGCAGCTCCACGTCAATTCGTCGCAGCAGGCCCCGATCGTCGGCAGGCAGGAGATGCCGGAGCAAGCTTCGCCCAGATGGAACACTTCGTGCGCTCCCATGCAGTCGGCGACATCAGGCACGTCGCGACACACGCCTGACCAGGTATCGCAACAGGCCCCGCCGGTGGAAGGCGGCGGACATGGGTCCCCTGCCATGAGCTTGGCGACGAGCGTGTCCGCGTCGAGCGCGTCAATGACCAAGTCTTCGTTCACGTCCGCCCGGCAGAATTCCACGGTCGCCGGCGTCACGCCGTCGATGATCGCCAAGACAAGCCCTTGCACGTCCTGTCCGTCCAGAAGGCCGTCGCCGTTGGTGTCGCCGGGGCAGCAGGTCACCGGCCCTGTGCAAGGCGGAACCAGTTCGGCGCAAGACTCCCCCGAACTGAACCGCTGAGTGGGCCCCTGACAATCGGCGATGTCCACGTTGTCAAGGCAGGTTCCCGTCGCGTCGTCACAACAGGCGCCCCAAGTCGGCGGCGGTGGGCAGACCACGCCCTGTAGCAGGAGGCTTACAAAATCCGGGACGTCGTCGAAGTCGAGAGTGTAATCCTGGTTGATGTCGGCCCGGCAGAATGCTGAGGTGCCGAGGGTGGGCGTAGCGGGACCGACCAGCCAACTCACAAAGGGCTGTATGTCCAGCCCGTCCACCACGCCGTCGCTGTTTATGTCGCCCCGGCAGCATTGCGTGACCGCAGGCGTACAAGTTACCAACAGCGATCCCGCGCCCGTGGCGGTGTTCGCCCCGCCCACGCGGATCAGGTGGCAGTGGCCCATCGTTACGACAAGCTGAACCCTGCTGGCGCCGCCTGCGCCGCAGGCGTCGTTGTCGCAGGCGATCTCTGAACCGGCGGCCGGCGTGCAGGTGCAGCCGTCGTAGACCGCCAGGGCGGAGTCGTACGGCGTGCCCGCGCACAAGCTGACCGTCAGCAGACCGTTACAGGAGGCCGTGTAGCTGAACCAGACGTCCTGATTGACAGCCGTGCAAGCCGGCTGGCCAGGGTTGAGCGCCGGGCCGTCGGTAGTGGCGCCAAGAGTGTCGAACGCGTGGGCGCCGTTCGAGATTGGCGTTGCATGGTCGCAGTCGTCGTTCGCCGGTGGGCACTGTACGGGTGGAGGGCCGTCGCAAGAACCACTCTGCCAAGTGCCGTCCTGGGCGGTGCAGTCCGCTTCCGTTACATCGACGCACGTTCGATCCGGCCGACAGCAGGCCCCCGGCGGGCTACAGAGAGGAACAAACTCGGAGCAGGTGTGCCCCGCGTTGAATCGCTTGCTGACCCCCTGGCAGTCGGCGATGTTGACGTTCTCGGTACAGGTTCCGGTTGCATCGTCGCAGCACGCGCCGGTCACGATGGTGCAGCCGACCGCGGCGCAGGGCTGGCCGGGGTGGAAAACCACGAACGCTCCAACCGGGCACTCAGCCTCGCTGTGTACATCCGTGCAGATTCCGGTGCTCTGGTTGCAGCAGGCACCAGCGTACGCAATACACTCGACAAAGTCGCACAGAACGCCGGGGTGGTAGGTTTCGCCCTGTTCGGGCGTGCAGTCGTCGCCCGCAGAGATCGTACAAGTGCCATTGTAGTGGCAGCAGGCGCCGGACGCCGAAGGGATGCAGCCGACGGTGATCTTGCCCGTGCCGGTCGCTCCTGCCACGCCGCCGACGCGGATCAAGAAGCAAGTCCCGTTGGTTGCCTCGAATGAAACCCTGCTGGCCCCGCTGGCGGCAACATGGGCCCCGGCATGGTCGGCCAGGTAGCCGGCCGCGCTGCGGGTCATTTTGACGGCGTAGGGGTAGCTGATGTAGCCCGGATTGTCGACGGTGTCACATGCCCGGTGATAGCACGGATTCTCGGTGTCGATGTCAGGCTCGATCAGCAGGCAGGCCTGGTAGCCGGCGTCCTGGAACGGCCCGTGATCGCTGCGGCTGTAGGTCTCGGTCTGGAGCACGGCGGTCAGACCGCCGCTGTAGGCCAGCACGGCGTCGCGGAGGGCCTGTTTGATCGGGTTGGACGGCGTCTTGCCCCAGATGTCGGCGACGTTGCCGCCTGGATCGTGGGCGATCATGTCCAGGGAGATCATGCCGAGGATATCGTAGTCGGGGTGAGCGGCGACGTAGGCATTGCTGCCGATCAGGCCGTATTCCTCGGTGTCGAAGGCGATGTACTTGATGGTGTAGTCGGTCGGGTACGCGGAGAGGACGCGGGCTATTTCGAGGACGCCGGCGACGCCGGAGGCGTTGTCGTCCGCGCCGGGGGTGCCGGCGGAGTCGTAGTGGGCGCCGATGACGTAATACTGCGTCGGATGGAGCGTGCCGACCTGCGTGGCGATGACGTTGTAGCAGGTGGTAGATAGGTAAGTGAACGACTCCTGCGCGACGGTCAGGCCGGGGAAGCTCTGAAACGTGGCAACGATTGCGTTTTTCGCCGGAACGTGCTGCGGCCCGCTGAGGGCGACGCGGTTGTGGCCGGTACGGGTGAAAAGCACGTTGACCAGGAAGACGCCAAACGAGGGCTGGCTGAAATATCCGCCGAAAACGCCCCCGCC
>CAYYBO010000143.1:3851-10017 GCA_964470125.1 uncultured Planctomycetaceae bacterium
GGAAGGCGGGGGGAAAAAATTAAAAGGGGCAAATTTTTGTTTTTTAGGGGTTTTTGGGGGGGGCCCAGTTGGGGGGGGGGGTTTGGCCGGTACGGGTGTAAAGCACGTTGTCCAGGTAGTCGCGATACGAGGGCTGGCTGATCTGTGCGGCGATCACGGCGCCAGCGCCGAGAGAGCCGCAACCATCGTTATCACAGGCGATCTGCGGCCCGGTACTCGGCGGACAGGCACAGCCCTGATACACCGCCAGGGCGGAGTCGTAGTCCGTGTCCATGCACAGACTGACGACGACCGTCCCGGTGCAAGTGGCCACGTAGCGGAACCAGACGTCCTGGTTCACCGGCGCACACTCCGGCGGACTCGGGTTGAGCGGCGGACCGTCGGTGGTTGCACCGATGTTGTTGAACAAATGGGTGCCGTTCTCAATGGTAATGACGTTAATGCATTTGTCGTTGTCTGGCGGGCAATCGAAAGCGGCGCATTCGCCCTCATGCCAGGCGCCTCCCACGGCGGCGCAGTCCGTCGGCGACAGGTCGTCACATGCCTGCCCGGCCAGACAACAAGCGCCAAGCTCCTCCGTGCCGCAAGGCGGGTCCAAGTCGTCGCACAAGGTGGCCTCCGCGAACCGCTGGGTCGGACCCTGGCAGGCGGCAATGCTCACGCCGTCGGCGCAGCCGGTGCCGAGCGGCAGGGTGTCGTCACAGCACGCCCCGGTCACAATCGCACACTGCGGCGAGAGGAACTGACATACCGTGCCCGGGTGAAAAACCTTGAAATTCCCCGTGCAGGCACCAGGACTCAGTACCTCCGTGCATTGACCGGTGGAGATATCGCAGCAGGCTCCCTGCGTGGGCGGCAGTTCCTCGCCGTAAAGCTGAAACGAAAGGTCCTGCATGGAATGGGCGGAGGGCGCCCCCGGGCAATAGGCGATGTTCCCTGTGATCTCGTTCCAAAACGGCGGGCCGAAACTCGCTCCGCGCTGAGCTCGAAAACCCATGTTCTGAGACGACAGGCACCACGCCGTTTGCGGGGGAGCGTCGTAGTCCGGCATCAGCGACAGCCAGTATCGCACGTTCTTGGCCAGCACCAGGTCCACCGGAATATCGACAACGAAGCACGGCCGACACGTCCCCGCGGTCTCGAACGTCAGACCGCCGGACGGCACGATCTGTGTCGCCACCACGCTGCCTGAATACTCACCAGTGATCAACGGCTGGCCCCCCGGGCGGTCGATTCCCGAGTTTGGGTACACGGCGACCCTGATCGCATCCCAGAAGCTGGGGTCCTCGTTCCCGCTGCCGGCGTTGTAGAACATGAAGGCCGCCCGAATCCTGGTGATGCGGTAGTTCCTCTCCGGCAGGCCCGCCATCGGCAGGACGAAATCGTCTGCCGCGGCGGCCACGAATTTCCACGCACCCAGGCCGTCTTCGCTGAGCTGTGAGGCCGGGTCGCCATAGTCATCCAGCGGTTGCCCGTTACTGTACAACAAAGATTCGGCTCGCGGGCCGCCGGAGGCCGGCGCGGAGCTCCATACCGCGGTGATGTCCCCCCCGGGCTGCCGTGGTCTGACAAGTAATTCAGGAGCCGATTCGCCGACAGGCGCGATGCCTGGCGGGCCAAGCCCCTGCACGGGAGCGGCGTCGCTCTCTACCCTCGCCGGCGGCGCGCCAAGCACGCCCACCGTCTGGCAGAAAAGCGCGGTCGCCACTACCACCGTGACCAGGACGAAGGCATGAACCGCTTTGCGGCGCCGCTGACTGGTTGCCCTGAGGAAAAGCCCTGCCAAACGGTAATGGTTCATTGCTTCCCGCCTTCCGCCGTGCCCCTTCGCTGCTAACGCCCGACCCGCGCAGCCCGGCCGCCGCGCGCCACAGCGCCGGCCGGCGCAAACGCTACGGCGTCCCGTCTCCTCATCGGACCGCGCCACATGCAATACCACTTTTTCGCCTGCCTGGAATCGAACGCTCCACCCGAGGGCGAGACCGGATAAACACATCGCCATCGGTGCGGTCCTCGGGGGCAGCCACGTGCCGTCACCGGGCCAGGATGGTTTCTGAAGAGTTCACTTACGGCAATTCGACCCCAGGGCGAGCAGGCAAGACCACCCACGCAGGTAGTCTTGATTTTATCACGACACATTATCATATGCATGGGCCAAGTGTCTGAATCCTCTCTTGTGCCGATAACCGATCACGGTTTCGGGGGAGACCCTCCTATCATGACCCCGCATGTGGTGATGCTTGCGGCGTGCCTCAAGGACAAGCCCTCGCCGATGTTGCCGCAGCCCGGCTCAGCCACCTTGCGACTACCTTGCCTCGTCTGATCCTACCCCCGCCGAGCGCCTGTTGAATTGTCGAGTTCATGACTACAATCACGGGACACTCGTGCTTTGCCGAAGGAGTCCTGGCAGACGGTCTGGCATAGGGGCGCAGCCGGCGTGGGCACGGCGAGGTGGACCGTGCAACGCTCGCCTTGTACCGGACGCACTTGGCCCTGATGATTCTGCGAGGAAGGTGAATCCGTGCCGCGAGCAAGAATCGATCTCGACAACTACGTGGAAAGCCTATCCGTACTGGCTGCCGATGGCACTATTGACGACAACTTTGATCCCCAACTGAGCGACGAGGACTTGCGGAAGCTCTACCGGGCGATGCTGCTGGCCCGCCGGTTTGACGAGCGGATGCTCCGCCTGCAGCGTCAGGGCCGCGTGGGAACCTACGGGCCGACTCTGGGACAGGAGGCCGCCTCGCTTGGCCCGGCCTATGTCCTGCAGAAAGATGATTGGTATGTCCCGAGTTTCCGGGAGCTGGCCGGCATGCTCTACCGCGGCTGGCCGATGGACCGGGTGCTCCTGTGGTGGGGCGGAAACGAAGCCGGGGCCGCCGTGCCGGATGGCATGCGCGATCTGCCGTTCTGCGTGCCGGTGTCAACGCAGTGTCAGTACGGCGCCGGCATCGCCTGGGGATGCAAACTGCGAAGGGAACCCTCCGTCGCCCTGGCCTTTGTCGGCGACGGCGGTACCAGCGAGGGGGACTTCCACGAAGCCATGAACTGCGCCGGTGTCTTTGGCCTGCCGCTGGTCATGGTCGTGCAAAACAATCAGTGGGCCATCTCCCTTCCCAGGATAAAGCAGACCGCTTCGCCGACCATCGCCCAGAAGGCCCTCGCCTATGGCTTCAACGGCATCCAGGCCGACGGAAACGACATCCTGGCCATGATCGTCGCCGCCCGCGAAGCGGTCGAGCGAGCCCGAAGCGGCGGCGGCCCGACGCTGATCGAGGCCGTGACTTATCGGCTCGGCGTCCATACCACGGCCGACGATCCCAAGAAATATCGCTGTGAGGACGAAGTCGAGCAGTGGAAGCCGCGCGATCCCCTGATTCGATTTTGGGCGTACATCAGGAATCGCGGAATCATGGACGAGAAGGCCGCTGAAATACTGGAGAACGAGATCGCCGAGCAAATCTCCGCCGCAGTCGAGAAAGCGGAGGCATACGTGCCTGATCCCGAGGAGCCATTCCGGCACTGCTTCGCCGAGTTGCCGAATCATCTCCGCGAGCAGTACAGGGAGTTTCAAGCGTACATGGCCGCATCGGCTGAAGCGGACGGCTCCGCCGCGCGACAAACACAGATGAGCCCCGGACGTTAGTCCGGGCGGTGCCCCGAACGGGATGAAAACATGGCTCAGCTAACCATGGCCAAGGCCCTGAACCTCGCGTTGCGTGAGGCGCTGGCAACGGATGACAGGACCCTGATCATCGGCCAGGACGTGGGGCAGGATGAAGGCGTCTTTCGCATCACCGAAGGCTTGCTCAAGGAATTCGGCCCGGAACGGGTGATAGATTTTCCAGTGGCCGAGTCGGCCATCGTCGGGCTGGCGGTCGGCCTTTGCCTCACAGGATTCCGGCCCGTTTGTGAGATGCAGTTCTCCGGATTCGGTTACCACGCCTTTCATCAGATCGAGAACCACGTCTCGCGCTTCCGCAACCGCACCCGCGGGCGCTACACCTGCCCGATGGTTGTGAGGATGCCCTACGGCGCCGGCATTCGGGCCATCGAACATCACAGCGAGAGCCGCGAGGCCATTTGGGCGCACCTGCCCGGCCTCAAGGTGGTCATCCCGTCGGGCCCGCGCAACGCCCGGGCCCTTTTGCGCTCGGCGATCCTTGACCCTGATCCGGTGATCTTCTACGAGCCCAAGGCCTGCTATCGCGCCTTCAAGGAAGATGTGCCTGATGAACCGGAGACCATCGAAATAGGCAAGGCCCAGGTCGTTCGGGAAGGAACGGACGTGACGATCATTTCCTATGGCGCCTCCATGCGGCCCGTGCTGGAGGCCGCCGAAGAACTGGAGGAGGAGCACAATCTGTCGGCAGAAGCCGTAGACCTGCTGAGCCTCGTTCCCCTGGATACCGAGGCGATCGTGGGGTCAGTGAAGAAGACCGGCCGCTGCGTCGTGGTTCACGAAGCCCCCAGAAACTGCGGCCCCGGAGCGGAGATCGTTGCCCGGATCGTCGAGAAAGGCCTGATGTATCTCGAGGCCCCGATCCAGCGCGTCACGGGCTACGACTTGGTGATGCCGTTCTTCAATCTGGAGAGGCCCTACCTGCCGGACTCGCAGAAGATCGTCACCGCGGCGCGGGATGCCGTGACGTATTGAGTGGAAACGCTGAGTGGTCCTCACGGGAAGCCAAACGAGCCTGAAGCGCCGGCGAGGGAGTACGGAGATACCCAGCGCGTGGCATAGCCGCAGCTTCTGGCGGCCGTGCCAGTAGGCTGAACGATAGATGAGGGTCGATAGTCCATGGCGAAAGAATTCATCCTCCCTGATCTCGGCGAGGGCATTCATGAGGCCCAGGTGGTCAAGCTCTTGGTCAAGCAAGGGGACGCCGTCGGCGAGGACCAGATGGTCATGGAGGTGGAAACCGACAAGGCCGCGGTCGAACTGCCTGTCCCGTTTGCCGGCACGGTGACCAGGCTAAACGTTGAAGTCGGCCAGACGGTGAAGGTAGGCCAAGTGCTTCTCACTGTCGATGACGGCGGCGCTCCCTCTTCCGAGTCAGAACCTGCCGGAGGGGCCGCGGAAGCCGAAGAGACCGCGCCCGCACCCGTAGCCGATGAGGAGCCGGCCCCGTTGCCCGCCCCCCAGCCCCCCCCTCAGCCGCCCCAGCACCCTGACGGCCCCGTCCCTGCCGCTCCCGCCATCCGCCGCGTCGCCCGCGAACTGGGGATTGACCTGCGCCAAGTTCATGGCACGGGCCCGGGCGGGCGAATAGTCCGCGAGGATGTGGAGCGCTACCAGATCACCCGATCGTCACCCAAAGCCGGCGCGGCCGTTCCCGCAACGCCAGCCGCAATGACCACGCCTCCACCGCAGAGGCCGACAGCTCCGCCTGTGGGCAAGCCAGCGGCCCCCGCCCCCCCTTCGACCGGCCCAGCCGGTACGGAGGCCTTGCCCGACTTCGCGCAATGGGGTTCGATCCGTCGCGAACAAATCCCTCAGATACGCAAGGCCATAGCCCGACAAATGGCCAGGGCCTGGGCGATCATCCCGCACGTCACCCACGCCGACGACGCCGACGTGACCGACCTGGAGGCTTTCCGCAAGCAGCAGGGTCAGATCTTCGCCGAGCAGGGCGCCAAGTTGACCCTGACGGCCTTCGTGATCAAAGCCGTGGCCGGGGCGCTGCAACAGCATCCTAAGCTTAACGCCTCCTATGACGACGCCACATCGGAGATCATCTTCAAGGACTACGTCAACCTCGGCATAGCCGTGGACACGCCGCGGGGGCTTATGGTGCCCGTCCTGCGAAATGCCGGCCGAAAGAGCTTGCTGGTCATCTCCAAGGAACTAAAGGACCTCGCCGACCGCGCCCGGGATTTCAAGCTCGACATCTCGGAGATGCGCGGAGGGACTTTTACCGTCACTAACGTCGGCGCACTCGGTGGCACGTTCTCCACGCCGATGATCAATTGGCCCGAAGTCGCCATCCTGGGCATGGGCAAGATCGCCGCCAAGCCGGTGGTCCGTGGGAGCGAGATCGTCCCTCGCCTGGTCCTGCCGCTGTTCCTGTCCTTCGACCACCGCGTCATCGACGGTGCCGACGGCGCCCGCTTCACCAAGGCTGTTATTACCTTCCTGGAGAACCCCCTGAACCTGTTGCTG
>CAYYBO010000144.1:0-1025 GCA_964470125.1 uncultured Planctomycetaceae bacterium
GATCCGGCGCCGGTAGTGACTGGAGTTCAGACGTGTGCTCTTCCGATCTGCCACGTCCAACCTGCAATTCTCGTCGAAGTCCGCGATGCCCCAAGGACCGCGCAAGGCCAACTGCGATGTCGGCCAGCCGACGGCCTCGCCCGGGCGAGTGTTCACCGGCGAGTGATGCCGGGGAACGCGGTCGTATTCCGGTGTGGGCAAGTTACGGCCCTCGAGTTTTTGCAGGGCGAAAAGCTCAAAATCGTTCGGCTCGGTCATCAGGCTGCCCGGAGGCGGCCCGAGCTGGTGCGGCTCCAGCGGCTCAACCAACTGGGGCGTCACCAGGACCACCAATTCCGTCTCCGCCCTCTGGTATCGAGTCGAGCTCAGCAATGCTCCGAGAATCGGCACATCCCCCAATCCCGGGATCTTCGCGGCTACCGCTCTGACCTGATCGTTGAGCAGACCTGCGATGGCGAAGCTCTGCCCGTTGCCACACTCGATGGTCGTCTCCACCCGGCGGGTATTGAAGGTGAAGGTGGGCAAGCCCCCGGCGACCGCCGTACCCGGAATCGCCTCGCTGACCTCGGTCATCACGTGCAGGCGAATGACTTGTCCGCCCAGCACCGTCGGCGTGAAGGCCAGGCGAACGCCGAATTCCTTGTAGTCGATGGTGATGGACCCGGCGGTGGCACCGCCCTGGGTGACGGGGATGGGCACCTCGCCGCCGGCAAGGAAAGACGCGGTCTGTCCGCTGATGGCCACCAGGTTCGGCTCGGCAAGCGTCCTGGACAAGTCGTTCTCACGCAGGGCCCGCATGAACATCTGCAATTCAGCGCGGGGGAAGCCAAAGGTGACGTTCGTGCTCGCTAAGTTGCCGACCCCTGCGACGGAGTAGGTCATCTGACCGCCGAGGCTGTTGGGGGCGACCAGGTTGGGCACGCCCGAGCTGCTGAACACCGTCGGATTAAGTTGTCCCAGGTTGTTGGCGAAGAAGAAATCACGAGACCAATCCGAACCTCCAAGGGCCCAATTCACGCCCAACT
>CAYYBO010000144.1:1035-9936 GCA_964470125.1 uncultured Planctomycetaceae bacterium
CATGGTCTGTTGAACGCCCGCGACCGTCAGTTGGTTTTTGATCTCCCCCCCCTGGAGCATCGTCGCCAAATCAGCCAGCCGCTCGGCCGTGTCGGCATCGGGAACGTAGCCGCTCAACACGATCTTGCCGTTAATGCTGTTGGCCTGCACGTCCGCCGTGGGCGCCCGCAGCTTGATCATGTTCTTGAGGTGAGACAAGTTCAGCTCCACCGCGACGTCGAACACTCGCTGCTTCTCGCCGATCCACAGCGCCAACTGCGTGTTCCCGATCTCCTTGCCGGCAATCTCCACTCGCTTCGGAGATCGAACCACGATCTCCGCCACTTTGGGGTCCGCGATCTCCGCTCGATCAATCGCCGCTTTCAAGTCAATGACCGCCACGCTGTTCTTCGCCACCGTGATCGGACGCGCCTCGCTGTCGCTGGTGCGAACCGAGGCCACGAGCGAATCCTGATCGAACCGGCTTGCCGTCGGCTTCTCCACCTCGTCCTCTCTCTCGGCGAGTGCCAACAACGCTCGCCTTTCCGGAGGCTCTATGCGGACGACATCCGCCAGCATGACGGCCGGCCCCCGCGGATCCGCCTGGGCAAGCTGAACGCCGGCCCGGCCGAAGCCCAGTGCCCCCGGCCGATTGGCGGAAGCCGTCGGTTGCTCCGCGCCTGCCGTCGTCCGCTCCGTCACCGCCCCGGCTCGGTTGGCCGACACGCTGATCGTCGGAGCTGCCGCGGACGACAGCGGACCGGTCTCACCCCGCGCGCCGGCGCCTGCCCAGTCAAAAAACAGAGCGGCGCCCATTAGCGCGAACATCGCGGCCCGTGAAGCCCGCCCGCCACGGCCATACCGGCTTCCCCTGCCGCTGAGCGCCGCAAAATCCGTGATTCCATCCTTGGAGAACATCATTCGCCGATCTCCATACCCGCGCGGTTGCCGTCATCGCCGCGGGCCCTCCCGTCCGTGAGACGGCCCGAGGCATCTTGCACCTGGATCAACTGGTATCTGCCGCCCCGGGAAGACTCCGCGAAGACGAGTCGCTGAACCTCCGAGCCGTGAACCACATCAACCACGTGGTTTTTCCGGGACGAACCCGCGGCTTCTCTAGCGGGCTTACGGCCCGCCATGCCGAAAAGCTGCGACCAAACCGAGCCCATCTCTTCCGCAGGCCCGCTATTCCCTCGAAGGGCAAGCCGTATCTGTCCCTTGGCCCCCGCGTGAGCGTTGAGAATCTCCACCTGATCGGGCTTCAGGAAGAGTGTGACCGATTTGGTCACTTTCACCGTCTTCCCGTCGGCGCCCACCTGGCTCAGGGATTGCCCGACAGCTCCGACTTCCACGTCAGTGAGTATCAGCTTGCTGACGCTGCAACGAGGGTTCACGGCCGAGACGTCGACCCTGGCTCCCGGCGTCAGGAAACCCGCCACCGCCGATTCTTCGTTCACGCTGACGCTGACCGCACGACAACCCGCGGGAATCCTCGCTCGTAATCCGGGCTGAGCCCCAGGCGGAGCCAGCATCGCCCTGGTGATCGGAATCCCTGGCGGGATGGCCAAGTTGGTCACTCGCCCGACCAGGACCTTGGGGTCCGTGAAAGCGTCCGCCGGAACCAGACCGGCCGGGACGGCCTTCGGCTTGACCATCGACTCCTCAATGCGAGACGCCGCGTCAATCTGCCGGGCGCTGACCAGGACGTTCTTCTGGTCCCCCTCCGAGCCGCGGGCGCGCTTGATGGTGTCTACGCCCATCTTGATGGCAAAAAAGCCGACCGCCAGCCCGATCATCAGGGGTATGAATGATCTCGGTCTCATCCCGAACAGTCCCTTTCAGTCTTCTTCAGTCTTCCGGCAATTACCGCCGGTGAAGCCGACGCCTGCGGGGCGTCAGATTCCCGGCTCAATGCCTTGCCCGCCGACGGCATCGTCAACACCCTCGCGGCGCATCGTCGTCCGCGAAGTGATGTTGAAGGAACCCCCGCCCAACAGGCTGCCGGTGAAGGAGGCCCGATCCAGCGGGATACTCACCTCAACCCAGACCTCGACGTCGGTCGGTCCCAGCGACGTGATGTTGCTGGTCACGGTGTAACCGTTGAGGTTGGCCGCGGCCATGGAGGCGTCGGCTGCGGATTGCACGCTGCTCATGTCGCCGCCCGGGAGTGCCCCGGCCCGGGCCCCCTCGCGAGCCGCCAGCGTTACCGTTTGTTTGACCATGAATGCATAACCCACCTCGATCATGCCCAGCATGGCGGCGATGAGCAAAGGCGCCATCACCGCCGTTTCCACGATCGTCGTACCGCGTCGTAGGTGCTTGTTTTTTTGCAGCCTTCTCATAATCTCCCCCACCATCCTGAATAGTTCGACACGGCAACAACCAAGGCCCCGATGCTCAACGGAATTGCGTACGGCAGCTGCGCCGACGTACTCCGCAGGCTCTTGGCCGAGCCAAACTCGCTAAAGGCCGTCTGCACGCTGCAGACTTTCGTCGCCAAAATACGAAAGTTGGAGAAGGTCTCGCCCCACCTTCTCCGGCAAACGATAATTCCCACCGCGAGCACGCCGCCGGCGATGGCCCCCACCGCCACGGCGCTCACCGTAAGGTGCGGTCCCAGCCAGGCCCCGATCGCAGCCATGAACTTGACGTCTCCGGCCCCCATGCCCCGGATGGCCCAAAATAGCACGAGCATCCCGAACGCCAGCAACATCCCTCCCGCAGCCCTCTCAAGCCCCGCCCACCCGTGGTAGGCGGTTTGGGCCGCAAGCCCGCTGATGGCAATGCTCGCGTTGAGCCAATTGGGAACGCGATGCTCGCGATAATCCTTCCAACTGGCCAGAAAGGCCGCTGGGATGATGATCGCAAGCGTCAGCTCCTCAAAGCCGAATCGCGGCATGAAAGACCCCGCTCTTCATCCAAACTGGCTGCCTTTGTCGCCTCGAACCTCGGAGAAACCATAAGGCCGCTCCGATCAGCGCATCCGGCAAGCGGGAGCCGATGGCTCCCGCTCGCCGAGAAGCGAACTCGATCTTGCTGTCAACCTCGCCGCCGATGACGCGTGCGGTGGCACGCGCGGCGGCATGGGCCATTCTCTCTATCAGCCGCCGTCGCCGACGCCGGCATCGCCAAACGCCGCTTCAGTGTCGGTGAACGCCTGGTTCACTCGCTGGCCGAGGGCGGTAATCGCACCCAGGGCGACGACGATGATCAGGGCCAACATCACGGCGTACTCCGTCGCGGTGGCGCCCTCTTCATCCCTCAGAAAACTCTTGAGATAGCTCAACATCACGACTTCTCCTTTCCTGCAGGCAACCGAAACTGACGCTTGCTGCCTGGTCGACCGCCGGTGCTTCCCCAACGGTCGATCCTCCGATTCATCCCCCCACCATGGGAAACCCATGTTCGACTGGATCCATCCGGTCGACACCACACGTCGCATGCGCGATCCCGACCGGTGTGCTCACCGCTCATCCGGTCAGGCGTGCCGTCAAGCTGTTCTGCTGGCGAATGACCCGCTTGCCGCTGAACTCCTTGGGCAGCAAGCGCCGGAAACGGATGTGTTTTCCGATCCGCGTAACAGGGCGGTCTTCCCGTTGGCGACCTTGACCGGCTCTCGGCCGGCCGCCCTGCCCAGTCCCGTGCTTCCCACGCCGTCGCGTCGCCCGGAACTGAACGAGCCTTCGCCGCAATCTCAGTGCTGAAATCGGCGGAGGCCTTTTTCAACATAAGAAACAAGGGCGAGATAGGCAAATCGCGCAGGCAATATCGACATCCGTGTCGCATGATAGGACTCGTTCCGGCGATCCCTCATGCCAGTGCTGCTAATGAATATCGGCCAAGTGCCGTCGATGAGTTGCCCCTGCTCGGCAACGCCCCTCTTCTCGGCCGGGAATATTTCCGCGGGGACAGGGCGTCCTTCGCAGCCGACCGGGCTGATAGGACCTTGAGATGCACCGTCCGTCTCCCGGCTTCGCCTGCTCTCTCACCGAGCCTGCGTTTCCCTCGCCCCCCGCGCACCTTTGCCGCAGTCGCGCCGCCGGCCGGCCTCTGTGGTTGGGAACAAGCCCGAGCGGATGCTCCGCGCCGGCCGAACGACGCTGATAGGAGGATCACCCGCGACCACGCCCCACGGCAGTCGAGATTATGAGACGACGAATGCCGTGCCGCCTCTCGACGCCGCCCCCAGTCTCCGACTTTGCCCTGCCTGGACCGCCGTGAGCGCGTCTGGTGGAGACGCCCCGACCCCCGACGCGCAAGAATTGCCGCGGTGCCACAGCATCTCCGGCGGAACCACCCGGGTCGACCTTGTGTGCCCCCACACGCAGGAATTGCGCGATACTCAAGCCTGCAGTGCCCTCACGCCTGCTCCGCGTGTCCCCACGCGCAAAAATTGCGCCGCTACCGCCCCGCCGTCGTCACTGGTGTCATCTGCCCGAGGGCTACCCCAACGGCATCGAATATTAACGATGTGTTGACGCTGCGGGCCACTTGATGCTCAGCCGCCGCGACCGCTTGCACCGCTTGCCGAACCGATTCCGGCGTCGCCCCGGCGACCAGGCGCGATAGGGAAGCGACTTGCGGAGCGCCGACAGCCTCGACACCGCCGACCAGCCTGTTCAAATCGCGAAGAATCGCCGAGACCACCGCGAACACTGCGAGCTGCGCCGACCGGCTTGCGTTGGTGTCCACCGCCTCGTCATCTTCCCCTTCCGACCGGTCCTCGAAGAACCCGGCAAACCCCTTGGCCAACTCCGCCAGGGTTCGGCCGGTGCCCAAGGGATCGGCGGCGGAGGTCGCCAGGACCTGCAGCACGGGCCGCACCAGATCCTGAAGCTTGGCATCGTCCGCCTGCAGCGCTTGCCCCAGGCTTCCCTGGCTCAACTCGGAGAGGAACTTCGCCGCCTCAGGGGTCAGGCTCCTCATCTGGACAAGCCGCTGGACCACGAACTCCGTCGGCAACCGCCGGAATGGTACCTGCTGGCAACGGGAGCGTGTCGTCGACAGCAGGACATCGGCCGAAGTGGCCAACAGAATCACGTAGCTGTGCTCGGGAGGTTCCTCCAACGTCTTCAGCATGGCATTCTGGGCCTCGGTGTTCAAACGTTCCGCCTCGCAAACCACGAACACCTTGGCCTGGCCGCGGTTGGGCCGCAATCCCATCTTTTCAATCACGAAGTGCCGTATGACGTCAACGCCCAGCTCGGTTGCCTTCCGATCGCGGACCCGTTTGTCGGGGTGAAGCTTCGCGAGGGCCCGGTAAATGCGGTGGAAGTCCGGGTGGGTCCCGGCGGCGAGCAGCTCACAGTCCGTGCAACGGCCGCAGGCGTCTCGCCATGGACCGCCGGCAGCGTCAGCAGGAGCGGGAACGTCTCGCGGCTCCGCGCAGAGCAGCACGCCGGCCAGCCGCGTCGCCAGCATCTCCTTCCCCACGCCTGTCGGCCCGGTGAACAGGTAGGCGTGGGGCATGCGGCCCGCCCGAAGGGCCCGTTGCACGTGCGTCTGGGCCGCATCCTGGAAAGCGACTTCAGAGAGAGGCATGAGCGACGGCCTCCATCACCCTCGCGTGGACCTCCTCTTCCGAGCCTTGCCCGTCCACGATGGCTACTGGCGCCGGATAGAACGACGGCAGTCTCAGGAACAACTCTCGAACCCGCTGATGAAACTCCAGGGGTCGAGCCTCCATCGCATCCAGGTGCGTGTCATGGAAAAGGCGAACCTGCCCATGGGCGTCCTTGTCCTTCCTTCGCTTGGCGTTCGCCGCCGCTGTTCGGCCGGTCCTCCCCGCACCGGCCTCGGCGGGCAGGTCGATCACCAGCGTGAGGTGCGGCCACGTCTTACTGATCGCGAACCTCGCGAGCTCGACGATTCTCTTGGGGTCGTAACCGGCGGCTCCCTGGTAGGCGCAGGTGGCGGAGACGTAGCGGTCCACGACGAGGCACTTCTTTCCTTCCCGCAACGTTGGCTCCAGGATTTGCCCGGCCAGTTGGGCCCGCGAAGCCATGAATAAGAGTGCCTCGCAGCGAACATCCATTTCCGAAAGGTCGTAATCAAGCAGGACGTGTCGGATGCGGTCGCCGATCTCCGTGCCGCCAGGGTCCCGGGCATTCACGCATTCGATGCCCGCCTTGGCCAGCGCCGCCGTGAACAGGCGTATCTGCACGCCCTTCCCGGAGCCGTCGACGCCGTCGAATACGATGAACTTCCCCCGGAGTCGTTCCAGACCCTTGGCCGCCAACTCAGGACCCTCGCTGTCGGTCGATCGCCTGATAGACCTCGGCGGCATTGTAACTCGAACGGACGAACGGACCAGACGCGACCGCCAGAAAACCCAAGGCCTTGGCCTCGGCGGCGATCTCCTCGAACTCGTCCGGTGGGACGTACCGCGCCACTGCGGCGTGCCTCGGCGTCGGCTGCAAGTATTGGCCCACAGTAAGGATGTCCACACCGACCCCGCGCAGGTCTCGCATGGTCCGGCTCAGTTCCTCCCGCGTCTCACCCAAACCCGCCATCAAGCCGCTTTTTGTGAACCCGCCCGGCAGGAGCGCCTTTGCCTTCCGCAACGCCTCCAGCGTACGCTGGTACTTCGCCTGTGGTCGAATGGTGGGAGACAGCCGCTCGACCGTCTCCTGATTGTGATTGTAGATATCAGGACGTGACTCGCACACCAAAGCCAGCAGCTCGTCGCGCGCGTGCAAGTCCGCCGGCAGAACTTCGATCACGCAGGCCGGCGACGCAGCCCGCACCGCCCGAACGCACGCGGCGAAGTGACCGGCGCCTTCGTCCGGCAGATCGTCACGGGCAACGGCGGTGATCACTACGTGCTTGAGGCCCAGGGCCGCCGTGGCCTCGCCCAGACGCTGCGGCTCGTCCGGTTCCGGTGGAAGCGGTTTGGCCGTCGCCACGGCGCAGAAGCGGCACCGCCGCGTGCAGCGATCTCCAAGGATCATGAACGTCGCGTGCCGGCGCGACCAGCACTCGCCCAGATTCGGGCATCGCGCTTCCTCGCAGACCGTCGCGACACCGCTCCGCTGGACAATGCGGCGCGTCTGCAGCAACACGTCGCCCGTCGGCAGCGGTCGTTTGAGCCAAGGCGGCAACCGCCGCTGGCGATGCTCATCCCGGTTGATCACCTTCAGTTCCATGTCCACCCTCGGTGGGGCACGCCTCGGCCCGGCAGGGCGACCAGCCAGTCCAAAACAGGGTAGGTCCGGTCCCCCCGACCGGTCCTTGCACGCCGAGCGCCGCGCGGGCTGGCGATCATCCCAGCGAGCCGATGCGCGGCCCTCTCCCGGAATCCAAGAGTATAGTGCGCTCTGGCCCACAAGCCGAATGCGCCCCGGTTCCATCAAACCGCGCGGCGAGTCCCCCCTGCCGCCGCGACTGCCGATCGGCCGGAAAACGCGTGCTTGTGGAGGGCCTCAACTTACGCAATCGTGTACACTCTAAGGCACAACAGCGCCAGCCCCTGCCCGCGCTTGGCTCCGCGAAACGATGCCGAGCCGGACGATGTTGCCGAATGAAGCGCGTTTGCCTCCAACCGCTCCACCGTGGCGATGCCGAACACAGTGCCATGAGCAACCTGATTCCCAGGATGACTGACGCCGCCGCCTCCGGCCGAAACCTCTCCCGTGAGCAAGCAGCCGAGGTCTTCGCCGCCATCATGTCCGGCCAAGTGCCCGACGAGCAGATCGCCGGCTTCCTCGCCGCCCTTGCCGACAAGGGCGAGACGGTCGACGAAATTGTCGGCGCCGCCGAGGTCCTGCGGCGGCACGTCACGCCTATTCCCTGCGACGACCCCGCTGCCATCGACACTTGCGGGACCGGCGGCGACGGGATCAGCACCTTCAACGTCTCCACCGCCGCCGCCATCATCGCCGCCGGCGCCGGAGCGAGCGTCGCCAAACACGGCAACCGCACCACTACCCGCAAGAGCGGTTCCGCCGAGGTCATGAGCGCCCTCGGTGTCAACGTTGACGCTCCGCCGGAAACCGTCGCCCGCTGCCTCCGAGAAATCGGCATCGCATTCCTCCATGCCGCCAAGCTGCACCCGGCAATGCGTCACGCCGCCGCCGCCAGACGGAGCCTCGCTCGGCGGACTCTCTTCAATCTGATCGGGCCGCTCGCCAACCCCGCGGGCGTCCGGCGACAAGTCATCGGCGTAGCCCGTGCTGACTCGCTGGACAAGATCGCCCAGGCGATGGAGCAACTCGGCGCCGTCCACGCCCTGGTGGTCCACGGCCACGGCGGTCTCTGCGACCTCAGCGTGACAGGTCCGAGTCACTACGTCGAGCTGTGCGGCGGTCGGCTGCAACAAGGCGAACTGTCTCCGGAAGATGTTGGACTGAGCCGGGCGGATCTCAAGACTTTAATCGTTGACGGGCCCGCGGCCAGCGCCGCCGCGGTCCGCGCCGTCCTCGCCGGCGAGAAAGGGCCACGCCGCGATCATACCGCCCTCAATGCCGCTGCGGCTCTCGTCGTCGCCGGACGCGCCGTCTCCATGAGAGAGGGCGTCCGATTGGCACAGGCAGCCATCGACGCCGACGCCGCCGCCGCCAAGCTCGACCAACTCGTCAAGTTGTCATGGGGGACGGAATGATCCGCTATCAGTGCGATGGTTGCGGGCAAGCCCTGCAGGCCGACGGGTCGAATCACTACATCGTCAGAATCGAGGCCTTCGCCGCCGCCGGCAAGTTGGAATTCGCCGAGCAGGACGTGCGCAAGGATCACGAAGCGGAAATCCTCCGCGTCCTCGCCGACCTTGAACGCCGCTCCCTCGACGCCATCGAGGATCAAGTGTACCGATCCTTCCGCTATGACCTCTGCCCCGCCTGCCACCGCCGGTTCCTGAATTCCCCGCTCGCCGCACTGAGCTCGACTTTTGCCCTTTTTGAGGGCTGATTCATGTTGACCGCGCGCAAT
>CAYYBO010000145.1:0-9849 GCA_964470125.1 uncultured Planctomycetaceae bacterium
ATTTTCTGGGCGACCTTGTCGGCCTTGAAGCCATGCCCGTACTCCTGCTGGTACTCGACGTAGGGGATGCCGAAGACCTTGAGCACGTCCCGCCAGCGCTCGCCGAACTTGCCCGCGTGGCAGACCAGCGTCTTGGCGTCCTTCTTGCAGCAACCGACGATGGCCGCCTCCATTGCCGCCGTGCCACTGCCGGTGATGACCAGCGGCCGGGCGGCGGTGCCCAGCACGTAGGCCAGCATGTCCACGCATTCCTTCAAAGTCTCACGGAAACCGGCCGTGCGATGATGGTCCAGCGGCTGGGCCATCGCGAGCAGCGCTTCGGGACTGACCATCGTTGGACCGGGGGTGAACAATCGCAACTTCATCATGACGCAAACCTCCATAATCGGGTGAAGTTCGCCGGGGCGGTCATTCGCGACCAGGCCCAGCGATGAAAGGCTCACTATATCCCGCTTGGTTGTTCGTGGCAAATGCGCCGAAACCCCTGGGATGCTGCTGAATGGAGCGCCCTCAACTTCTAAGCCGAAACGACCTGCGGTAGCGGCTTTGGGGGGGGGCAGCAACCGGCCTCGCCGACGCTCTGGTTGCCCGGCGTTTTTGGTTATTCCTGTTATCCAGATTCCAGCCGTCGGCGCGAACGCCAAGAGTCGGACGAAGGCGGGAGGTGAAAGTGGTCACACGGGCGGAACGGACTGCAACGAGGCTTGGCGGTCATTCGCCAGACATGGCATCCACCGCTTCTTCCCATTGGCTATTCAGCTCGGCCAATCGGTTCCGCAGCGAGACGTACTCTTCTCGAATCCGGACAGACTGGGCTGCCTCCTTCATCAGGGCTGGATCAGCAAAGGAGGATTCAAGTTCCTTGAGGCGATCCTCCCCCAGCATGATCGCCCGCTCAATCGCCTCGATTTGCCGCGGCAGGTACTTTGATCGCGATTTGCGCTTTTTTGAGGGCGAGGATCGAGGGTGCTCGGCGGAGCGCTGTTCTGCCTGAGCGCGGACTTGCTCGGCCCGTTCCGCTTCCTCTCGTTGAGCGAGAAGCCGGGCGTAGGTGGACCAGTTGCCATTAACGATCTCGTGCGAGCCCCTCGCCGGCAGGACCAGCAATCGGTCCACTACACGGTCGAGGAAATACCGATCATGGCTGACCATCAACACGCTGCCGGGATAGAGGCGCAGAGCCTCCTCCAGGGCCTCGCAGCCGGGGATGTCCAGGTGGTTGGTCGGCTCATCTAGGACCAGTACCTGCGGACTTGTCCAGACCAGTCGGGCCAGCAACACACGCGACTGCTCGCCTCCCGACAGGTCACCGACGCGTTTGAAGACATTCTCACCGCGGAAGAGGAAGAGGGCCAGGTACGACCGTGCCTCGGCCTCGCTGGCGGCCGGTCGAACTTCCCGCGCGGCCTCGATGACCGTCAGGTCCGGCGACAAGTCGCGGTGCTCCTGGTCGTAGTATCCGACAGTGAGGTTCTCGTAGAGGCGGACCTCGCCGGCGTCGGGGGCGACTTGGCGCATGAGCATCCGCAGGAGCGTCGTCTTGCCCACACCGTTCGGACCGATGACGCCGACCTTTTCCCCGCGGGTCATTTCGAAGTCGAGGTCTTTGATGAGGGTGACTCCGTCGAAGCCCTTGGAGGCGCCTTGGCAGCGGACGACCATCTGCCCGCCTTGTTCATCCAGGTCGAACTGGAGCTTCATCCGGGCCGACGGGTCTTTGGGCTTGCGAAGGACCCGGCCGTCGGCCTCCATGCGGTCGAGGAACTTCTGTCGCCCGCGGGCCTGCTTGGCGGAGTCCTTGGCGAAGCGGACGCGGTCGATGTAGTCTCGCTGGTGAGCCAGCCAGGCGTTCTGTTTCTCATACTCGCGGACGGCCTGCAAGCCGCGGATTCGCTTGGCCTCGACGTAGTGTGTGTAGTCCGTCGGATAGACCGTGGTCTTGTGGTCCTCGATCTCGATGATCTTGTTCACCACGCGATCGAGGAGGTAACGGTCGTGCGAGATGATGACCGCGCCGCCTCGGTAGGCTGCCAGGTACTTTTCCAGCCAGCGCGTGGCGTCGATGTCCAGGTGGTTGGTCGGCTCGTCGAGCAGGAGCAGGTCGCAGTCCTGGAGGAGCAGCCGAGCCAAGGCCGCCCGGCACTTCTGCCCGCCGGAGAGTATGTCCACCGGTTTGTGATACTCCTCCGGGGCAAAGCCAAGGCCGCCGAGGACTTCGCGGGTGCGGACCTCGTGGCCGTAGCCGCCGCGGGCCTCGAACTGGGCGTGCAGGCGGTCGTACTTCCGGAGCAGTTCTGCTTCGGCGGCGCTGCCGTGCTCCTCGGCTATCCGCTGTGTCAGGGAGCGCAAATCGGCTTCCAAGGCCCGATGCTCCGCAAAGACCTCGCCGACCGCCTCGATCAAAGGGGCGTTGCTCGGCAGATCCGGTTCCTGGGACAAGTAGCCGACGTTGATGCTCCGGGCTGCCGTGATCGTGCCGCTGTCCGGCGACTCCAGGCCGGCGATGACCTTGAACAGCGTGGTTTTGCCGCTGCCGTTTGCACCGACCAGGCCGACCTTCTCGCCCTTGTGCAGGTCCAGGGTCACGCCGTCGAGCACAAGCTGGCCGGCATATGATTTGACCAGGTTCTGAGCCGTTACCGCAGCCATAATCTATGTTCTATGGACAACCACTGCGATCAAGCAAGGGGTCGAGCCGCAAGTGGATTTCGGAATCACGACCTTGAATGATGCGGTTGCTTGTGCTAGGATAGCTCTAAGCGAGGGCTCTATGGGCCCGCGGCGTGAAGCAATGAATCAATCCGCCCACATTCTGGGACTCATGGGGAGCATCGTCGCGGCGTTGGCAATGACGCTGCCGACGCCGGTCTTCTCTTATTGCCATTGCTTTCTTGCCGAAGCCGCCTCCGGGGAGCCGGCCCGCACGAGCCAAGGCTCACCTAGTTGCTGTTCCCAGGGCCATTCACCGGACGATGCGAGCAAGCCCCACAGCGACACGCAGGACCGGCAAGGTTCTTCGCCTTGCCCGGGAGACTGTTCGACCGGCTGCAAGTCGCCGTGTTGTTCCGTGCAACTCAAGTCTGCGAGTCCCGGGCGCATGGAGGCGGATTTTCTCCGCGGCGCGCCAGCGGGCCTGATGTGTGTTCTCTCCACGCAAATGCCCGTTTCACCCACGCTCGACGGGCTGCTTCGCCCTCCTCGCGACTAACCCACTTGTCATCTTTTTGCGCGTCCTGATCGTGCAGCGTTAAGCCGCAAGCCGGCTCGCAGCGTTGCGCGTGCTCCGCGATGTTAAGGATGGTGAAGACTTGGGTTAGGAGCAATCGTCATGAATCAGACCGTCACCGATATCTCCGTGCTCGCTCGCGCGGGTTCTAATGCGCCGAACGCAGACGGGGCGTCCGCTGAACGATTGTACGAGGCGATGCCGATGCCTCGCCTTCGATGGAAGACGCGCATCCTCCTGCCAGGCGCGATCTTCCTCGCCACGGCCGGGACGTTGTTGCTGGCGGCAGGCAGGGCCTTATGGCCGGCGACGCCGGTGCGAGTCGTACCTGTCGTGGTCAAGGCGGGCGTTCAAGCGGCCGGCAAGGTCGTCGTGCAGGCCCCCGGCTGGGTCGAGGCCGACCCCTTTGCGACCTCCGTTTCCGCGTTGACTTACGGGGTCGTTGCCGAAGTGCTGGTGTTGGAGGGGCAGCCTGTCGAGGCGGATCAAGTTGTTGCCCGGCTCATTGATGACGACGCGAAGCTCGGCCTGGCCAAGGCCGCGGCGGCGGCTCAGGCGGCGCAAGCGGCGGTGGCCGCGGCCGACGCAACCCTGAAGGCGGCGGCGCGAGAGTGGGAAAACCCCATCGAGTTGACGAGAAGGTTGGCCATTGCCGAGGCGGAACTTGCCGAAAGGCGGGCCGATCTGGCCCGCTGGCCGGCGGAGCTCGCCGCGGCGGAGGCTCTGGCGGCGTTCAAAGAGGCCGAATATCTGCGTGTGAAACCGCTGTATGAATCTGACACCGCCAGTTCCATCGAGTTGATCCGCGCTCAGAAGGAGTACGAGAACCAGAGGGCGATCGCGGACTCTACGCGGGCGAAGAAGGCGATCATCGAAGCACAAATCGCGGCGATGGAGGCCGAAACCACCGCGGCGAGGGAACACCTGCGCCTGCGGATCGGCGACACAAGAATGTTGGAGGCTGCTGAGGCAGAGTTCTCCAGAGCCAAGGCGGCGCTTGCCCTGGCCGAGGCCGTCCGCGACGAGGCTCGGCTGCGGCTTGATCGCACGGAAGTGCGCTCGCCGGCCGCTGGAATCGTCATGACCCGGCTGGTTGAGCCCGGTTCCAAGCTCATGCTCGACGGCGACGACATGCGCTCGGCGCAGGTGGTGCGTCTGTACGATCCGCGAAAGCTGCAGGTGCGCGTGGACGTGCCGCTTGCGGACGCGGCCAAGGTGGGCGTGGGTCAGGCCGCGGAAGTCGTCGTGGACGTGCTGCCTGATCGCGTCTTTGCGGGCCGCGTCACCAGAATCGTCAACGAGGCCGACATACAGAAGAACACCCTCCAGGTGAAGGTCGCCATTGCCGATCCGGCGAGCGAGATCAAGCCGGAGATGCTCGCCCGTGCGCGCTTCTTCGCCGGGGCCGAGGCCGAGTCGGCCGGACGGGCTCAGCGGTTCCTGCTGCCGAATTCCGTTGTGATTCGCCAGGCCGACGGCGGCGCCGGGGTCTGGCTTGCCGATCAGGCTCGGAACACGGCTGTGCCGCGAAGGGTGACGGTGGGGCGTGCAAACGCGGACGGCTGGGTTGAGATCGAGACAGGCGTGCAGCCGGGGGATCGAATCATCACCGATCCATGGGAGAACCTGAAGGCCGGGGCGAGAATTCGCATCGTCGGCGAGGCCGCTGCGGATGCGCCGCCGATGGCGAGAGGAGAAGACTATGGCGCTCATTGAATGTCGGAACCTGACCCGCTCTTACAGGAAAGGCGAGATCACGATCACACCGCTGGCGGACCTGAACCTCGACGTTGAGGAAGGCGACTTCCTCGCGCTGATGGGGCCTTCCGGCAGCGGCAAGACGACGCTGTTGAATCTCATCGCGGGCATCGATCGGCCCACCAGCGGCACCTTGGTCGTGGATGCCGAGGACATCAGCGGGCTTTCCCGTACTCAACTGGCCAACTGGCGCAGCAAGTACATCGGGTACATCTTCCAGCTTTACAACCTGGTGCCGACGCTGACGGCCTACGAAAACGTGGAGCTGCCGCTGTTGCTGCACAAACTCTCGCGACGGCAGCGACACGAGAAGGTCGCCCTGTCGCTGGAGTTGGTCAATCTCACCGATCGGCACGATCACTACCCGCGTCAGCTCTCCGGCGGGCAGGAACAACGGGTAGCGATCGCCCGAGCGATCGTGACCAATCCAAGAATCATCGTGGCCGACGAGCCGACGGGCGACCTGGATTCGTACGCGGCCGCAGCCATCATGGACCTGCTGGTGCGGCTGAACCGCGAGTTGGGCATGACACTGCTCATGGTGACGCATGATGCGAAATGCGCCTCGTACGCGGAACACGCCCTGCACCTGGAGAAGGGCGCTCTGGTCGAGGCGCCCCTTGCGGTGGCGGCTGCATGACGAGATTTTGACACGGCCTGTGGCACCGGCGTCTCGCCGGTGAGCTGACGGATGGACGCGAGGCGTGTCTGGGGCGTAGCGTCGGCCCCCCGAGGCCGACGTAGAGGGCGTGGAGTCGCCGACTCGTGTTCGGCGTCGACCACGGGGGGGCGACGCTACCGTGAGCCGGCGGGCGAGACGCCCGTGTCACAGGAGGGGCTGGGTTGCCAGGGAGGGTGCATAAGGAGAAGAGTATGTTGGCCGCAAGATATCTACCGTTGGTTTTGAAGCAGGTGGTTCGCCACCGCCTTCGCAGCTTGCTTACGGTCTGCGGAGTGACCGCGGCGATGTTTCTGTTCACGGCGGTGCAGTCGATGCAGGCGGGCGTTGAGGCGGCGACCGTCGCCAACGCGAAGGATACGACGCTGGTGGTGTACCGCAAGGATCGCTACTGCCCGTTCGCCAGCCGTTTGCCGCAGTCGTACTTCGAGCAGATCCGGCGGATCCCCGACGTTGAGAGCGTCGTGCCCATCAAGATCGTCGTGAACAACTGCCGGACAAGCCTGGATGTTGTGACCTTCCGCGGCGTGCCGGAGGAGCCGTTTCTCGAAGGCCATGCGCCGAAGCTGCGGTTGTTGTCCGGCTCGTTTGAAGAATGGCAGCGCCGCAGCGATGCGGTTCTGCTGGGCGAGACGCTCGCCAAGCGGCGGGGACTGAAGATCGGCGATCGCTTCGAGGCGGCGGGCATTACAGTGTACGTCGCCGGCGTCGTTGCCTCGGACGAGCCGCAGGACGAGAATGTCGGCTACACCCACCTGGGCTTCCTCCAGTTCGCCACCGGCAGTCGGGCCGGCGGCATCGTCACCCAGTTCAACGTCAAGGTGACGGACCCCAGCAGGCTTGATGCGGTGGCCGCGGCGATCGACGAGCTATTCGCCCCGGATCAGGAGCCGACGAAGACGAGCCCGGAAAAGGCCTTCGTCGCCCAGGCGGCGTCGGATGTGATTGAGATCGTGGGCTTCATGAAGTGGCTCGGCTGGGGCTGCCTGGCGGCGGTGCTGGCGCTGGTCAGCAACGCCATCATCCTCTCCGTACAGGATCGGATTCGCGAACACGCCGTGCTCCAGACGCTGGGCTTCCGCGGCGACCTGATCGCCCGCTTGATTGTGTCAGAGGGATTGGTTTTGAGCCTGGTCGGAGGTCTTGTCGGCTGCGCGGCGGCGGTGCTGTTCTTGAGGCACGGCGGCTTTGCCCTGTCCGTCGACGCCCTGAGCATCCCGATCAAGAGCGGCTTCTCGGTGTTCGCGTGGGGTCTGGTGATGACGTCGGCGCTGGGCGTGCTGGCCGGTCTGGTGCCGGCGTGGCAGGCCTCGCGGCGAGAAATCGTCGCTTGCTTCAGGGCGGTGTGAGCGAGGAGGGGCCCGCTGCAGGCTGATGAGAGGAGCGGTTTATGAAACTCCTGCCGTTTGAGTACGCGGTGCGGAATCTCGGCCGCGGGCGCACGCGGTTGGTTGCCAGCATCGCCGGGGCGGCTCTGGTCGTGGCTCTGGTGATCGCCGCCGGGGGATTCGTGCGCGGAATGGAGCGAAGCCTGTCAATCAGCGGCGGCGTCGACAACGTGATCCTGATCGGCGCCGGCAGCGAAGAGAGCGTCGAGCGCAGCCAGATCGGCCTCAACGTCGCCAGCCTCGTCGCCGCCAGCGTTCCAGGCATTCGCACGCGTCTCGGCGTGCCGTATGTCTCGCCAGAGGTCAGCATGGCCCTCCTTGTGCGCAGCGAGCGAGACTCGCCGGAGGAATACAACGCCGTTTTTCGCGGCGTCACGCCGACCGCCTTCCTGGTGCACCCGCAGGTTCGCATTGTCGAAGGCCGTACGCCGCAGGCCGGTGAGTATGAAATCATGGTCGGCAGCCTTGCCGCGACGCGGCTGGGCGTATCGCCCGAGACGGTGGCCGTCGGCCGGTCACTTTGGTTCGACAACCGGGCATGGGTCATCACAGGCCGATTCGAGGCGCCCTACACCGTCATGGACGCGGAAATCTGGACGTCTCTGGCGGACATCCAGATTGCCACGCGGCGCGAGACGACGATCTCCTGCGTCATCCTGGCGTTGGAGACCGCCGAGTACGAGGATGTCGCGGCCTTCGCCGCTCAGCGGCTCGACCTGGAACT
This sequence comes from uncultured Planctomycetaceae bacterium, assembly GCA_964470125.1. Taxonomy (GTDB): domain Bacteria; phylum Planctomycetota; class Phycisphaerae; order UBA1845; family UTPLA1; genus DATKKX01. The sequence continues at coordinate 7,776 of CAYYBO010000145.1, forward strand.
TCGGGCCGTAAGGGAGTCCGACTACTATGCCGGCCTGCTCCGCTTCTACAGGCCGGTCCGCGGAATGGTTTGGGCCACCGCGGTTCTGGTCGCAATGGGGGGCTTTTTCGGCGGACTGAACACAATGTACGCGGCGTTCGCGGCCCGCGTTCGAGAGCTCGGGGCTTTGCAGACCCTCGGCTTCTCTCGGTTGGCCATCGCCGTCAGCTTCCTGCAGGAGTCCTTGCTGACGACCTCGGCCGGCGGACTCGCGGCGGCCTTGGCGTGCGTGGTGGCGCTCAATGGAGTCGCCGTGAAGTTCTCGATGGGCGCCTTTGCACTGATCGTGGATGCGCCGGTGTTGCTCGGCGGATTGGCCGCCGGGGCGGCGCTGGCGGTGGCAGGCATCATCCCGCCGCTGTGGCGGTGTTTGCGGTTGCCGATCGTTGAATCTCTGCGAACGGCATGATGGAAAGGAGAATCGTCCAGATGAAAACGCTCACACTTGGTATCGGGCTCATTCTGACTATCGGCATGCTGCCGGCGGTTTCCGGCTGCAAGGACTCGACCACCTCGGCGCAGTCGGGCAAACCCGCCGGTGACGCCGCCGCGGCGACTGAAACGCCGGCCAGCGGCAGCATACCGGCCGATCTCTGGTTGGCCGAGGAACCGGTCGGCGCCAAACCCGTCGCTGAAGTGAAGAAGTCGGCCAAGCCCGGGCAGGAAGTCGTCCTGTATGGACGGATCGGCGGCCGCAAGGACCCCTTCGTGAGCGGCCGGGCGATGTTCATGTTGTCAGACAGCAGCATCCCGTCCTGCGCCGAGAAGCACAGCGACGGCTGCCCGACGCCTTGGGACTACTGTTGTGAGTCCAAGGAAACCGTGCTGGCGGGCACGCTGACAGTCGAGATTGTTGGACCGGACGGTAAGCCATTGAAGGAGAGAGTGGAAGGTGTGCGCGGGCTCAAACCGTTGGCCGAGGTGGTTGTACGCGGCAAGGCCGTTGGCGTCGGCGACGAATTGGTTATCGACGCTACGGGGATTTACGTGAAGGGTTAGATTGGGGGGGGCGGCGACTTTGTCGGGGAGAAACTGCCGGTTCGCTGTGTGCAGGGTTGGCAAAGAAGCACGCGCGCAGCGCGGTCAATCAGGACCTGTGCCTTAGCAAGGCTCCCTTCAGAGCGTGTGTCCTCTGCGGCTCGTGCGACAGTGAGCAGGTAGGAAGCCGGCTCTTGGGCAAAAAGACCGAGCGACAGATGCGCCAGTTCAACCACGAGTGTTCGGGCCGGAGAGAGGAATGAAACGTGGTCGAACCTTTGGCGACGCATCTGTCGCCCATCCTCTGATCAGCAACAGTGCAATTGTTATGCCAAGGTAGCCGACAGCGGATCCAGTCCATCTTGCCCAGGGCTTGCCCACCCTGCAGGCTGAACTGCGATTGTGGAGTCCCTATCGTCGCTCCGGCATGGCTCGATTGGACTAGGTACTTGGGGTTGTCCCTGATGTAGGTTGCGGCCGGCGGATGAGCCGCCATTTTTATCGGGGGGAAAGTTCCACAACCTTTGAGTGGATACTCGCATAACTGGGGCAGCCGCCCATGAACCGCGTTCCTGATGGGCGCCGCCCGAGCTCGGCACCCTCTTCTTGTCGGCCGTCGGACTCGTGCGGGAGACCTGCGGCGGAGCGCGAACCTCAGCGCTGCTTTGCGAAGGCCTGTCAGCGCCGGCAGGACTTGCGGGCAGGGCGCTCAGGGCTGACGGGCGGCTTGCGGGACAAACTGGTGTGTGTGGCCGGTGCGGTGTCCCGCGAGATCCGTTTTTGCTGTGGTCGGAACCCGTCGCGTGCGGGATGAAGGTCTTGTTCCGCCCCGAGAGGAGCGGAGGAATGCCGCCTTTCTGGCACTTAGCCTCTTTATCCTCCAAATTCGCCGCGGAAGAATGAGAATCAGAGGCATCCCACCACAGGGCGTGAAATCGGTGGTCGCCTGGCTCCAGGAGCAAGGCCGCCAAAGAGCCGAATTCGGGGAGGGATGTTCGAGGGTTACTGTTCCGCGCGGCATGCCTGGGGACCTCCCAACCGCACTTGTGTATAGCCT
>CAYYBO010000146.1:0-9781 GCA_964470125.1 uncultured Planctomycetaceae bacterium
TGGAGCGTTGACCATGCTGTGGTTCTTCAGTAGCGGCTGCCGAGAGTCCGACGCGGACTCGCAAGCATCGGACGCCGCCTCCTCGCCGCCGGCAGCGGCGGCGCCGGCTGAAGCCGTCCCCGCGACGAAGCCCCGCCTGCCACGAACCAGCGAACGGGCCGACGAGCGAGCGGAGATGGTTCGCCGGCAAATCGCCGAGCGCGGCGTCAAGAACCCAGCGGTCTTGGCGGCAATGCGAACAGTGCCGCGTCACTGGTTCGTGCCCGACGCCCAGACCAGCCGCGCCTACCAGGACAGGCCCTTGCCGATCGGCTGGGAGCAGACCATTTCTCAACCCTACATCGTGGCCGTGATGACCGAGGCCCTCCGCCTCCAGCCCGGCGAGAAGGTGTTGGAGATCGGCACCGGTTCCGGTTATCAGGCGGCGATCCTCGCTGAAATGACCGACAGGGTCTTCTCGATCGAGATCGTCGAGCCGCTGGCCAGGCAGACGATTGAGTTGCTGCAAAAGAAGGGGTACGACACGGTCCAGGTTCGGATCGGCGACGGCTACCGCGGCTGGCCGGAGGAAGCGCCGTTCGACGCGATCATCGTGACCTGCGCGCCGGATGATCCTCCGCCGGCCCTGGTAGAACAGTTGGCCGTCGGGGGGCGTATGTGTATCCCCGTCGGGGGCCAGCTCTTTGGACAGGAATTGATCCTGCTGACCAAACAAGCCGACGGCACGCTGAAGCGGGAGCACCTCGCTCCGGTCAGTTTCGTGCCCATGACGGGCGAAGCTCGGAACCGCGAGAAGCAGTAGGAGATCACAGCGAGTCTGCAGACCGGGCGCGGCTGAGCCCGCTTCGGCCGCAACGGGCTGCCGGCGTGAAGCCCGAGAAATCCGCCCGGCGGGCTAAAAGGAAACAATAAATCGGGACGCATGTAATCATATTTACGGGGATAACCGCCGCGGCCATTGGCGATTATTGCCCCGCCGGCCACGACAGGCGCGAACACGCCATGATTCTGTTGCGGCCGCGGTTTGCAACCGAAACAACATTCGGAGTGTAGAAACCGGTATCGGCTGGGTGTGGCGCGGGGGCCCGAACCATGCGGATCGCCGGCGTGGGACGGGTGGAGCGCCTCGTCTTGAAGCGATAACATTACGCCGCCGTGTACCAAGCCAGGGCGTTGGAGGAATGCGTAGGTGAACCTCGGCCAAATCCTGCTGGAGCGGTAGGCGATCTCGCCTGAGCAGCTCTATGCCGCGAATTCCAAGTGCGGGCCGACCGACCGCCTGGACCGTGTTCTGGTCCGCCTGGGCTATTGCAGCGAGACGCACGTACTCAAGGCCCTGGGCGAACTTTATTCGTTTGACGTGGTTGACTTGACGGCGCCGAGTGTGGCGGTCGACGTTGACTTGCTGAAGCGGATGCCCTCCAAACTCGTTCATCGGGCAAAACTCATCCCGCTGGACAAAGTGAACGGCTCGCTTCGAGTGGCTACCAGCGACCCTTTCCAGATTTACGCCTTCGACGAGTTGCGGATGCTCTGCGGGCTGGAGATCAAACCGGTCCTCGCCAAGGAGAGCGAGATCGGCGAGATCATCAAGAAGTACTTCGGCGTAGGCGGCGACACGGTCCGGGAGCTGGTGGACGAGGACGAGGAGAACGTGCAGGTCCTCAGCGACGTTCGCGAGTCGGCGGGTGATCTGGCGGAGATGGCCCAGGACGCCAGCGTGGTCAAGCTGGTCAACGAGATTCTCCTCGAAGCCATCAACGAGCGGGCCAGCGACGTTCACATCGAGCCGTTCGAGAACGACCTGCGGATTCGATACCGCGTGGACGGCGTTCTGCGGAACACGAACGTGCCGCCGCAAATCCGCCAGCTTCAGGCGGCGATCATCAGCCGCATCAAGATTCTGTCGAACCTCAACATCGCCGAGCGGCGCGTCCCCCAGGACGGCAGCTTCAAGATCAAGGTCCACGCCCGCGAGATCGACCTGCGCATCAGCGTCATCCCCATGATCCACGGTGAAGGCGTGGTCATGCGTATCCTCGACAAGCAGTCGATTCTGCTGTCGCTGGAGGACCTCGGGTTTGACCACGACATGCTGAAAATCTTCGAGAAGGTCATCAGCCAACCGCACGGCATCCTGCTGGTGACCGGCCCGACCGGCTCGGGCAAGACCACCACGCTGTACGCCGCCCTGCGCGGCATCGTCTCCGAGGAGATCAAGGTCCTGACCGTCGAGGATCCCGTCGAGTACCACCTCGACGGCATCAACCAGGTCAACGTCAACATGAAGGCGGGTCTGACCTTTGCCAAGGGCATGCGGGCCTTCCTGCGGCACGACCCGGACGTCATCATGGTCGGCGAAATCCGCGACCTGGAGACGGCGGAGACGGCCGTTCAGGCCTCACTGACCGGCCACCTGGTGTTCAGTACGCTGCACACCAACGACGCCCCCACGGCGGTCACGCGGCTCCTGGACATGGGCGTCGAGCCGTTCCTGGTTGCCAGCAGCGTCGAGGCCGTGCTCGCCCAGCGATTGATCCGCACGCTCTGCCCGCACTGCAAAGAAGCGTACGAGCCCGATCGGCTGGACATCCCCGAGGGCTTCGACACTCAAGGGGCGACGATCTATCGCCCCGTCGGCTGCCGTGAGTGCCGCAACACGGGCTACAGCGGCCGCAAAGGCATCTTCGAGCTGATGCTCATGGACGATGACGTCCGTGAGCTCGTCCTGCAACGTTCCTCGTCAGGCAAGATCAAGAACCTGGCCGTCAAACACGGCCTGATCCTCCTCCGCGACGACGGTTGGAACAAGGTTCGCGCGGGGATCACCACCATCTCCGAGATCGTCCGGGCGACCAAGGGGTAAGCCCGAAATCGCCCGGCGGCGGAGGCGGGCGGTTGGGGGTCAAAGGCGGAGGATGTTGGCGATAATCGTGCCGACGGCGTTGATCAGCATGTTGTTGACCATCGACTGCAGCTCGAAGTTGAGGGCGCCGATCACATCGGGGAAGCAGCCGGTGGTTTGAAAGAGGGGCAGGGCCGCGGCGGCCACCAGCAGCGGCTTCCATCGGCGAATCACTCGGGGCGAGAACAACCAGATTGGCTTCCGGGGTCTAGTCATGGGGCGGACGCTCCTGATCACTTGGCCTTCTAGATGAATCCGAACAGGCTGTTGAAGAACAACGAGGTGAGCGTCTGGATGATCACCGCGGACGTGAGGAGCATGTTCTCGCCGACTACCTGCTTGAAGCCGTCCTGGGGAAGGCAGCCGACCGTCTGCAGGACCACCAGGGCCGGCAGAAGCTTGAACCAGCCCACGAGCTTCCACGGGCGCCATGTGCGTTTCACGGTGAATCTCCCGCTGCAAGCGCCGTCAGCCGGCGTGTGCTGCCCCTGCCTGGAACAGCGCGGCCTACCGTCCGGCCGTCGCTTGGACCGAGCGGCATGCTACCGGATTCCCTCCTGCTATGCGAGCCAGCCCTGCAGGCTCTCGAAGGCGGCTTTGACTACCGACTGCGTGGTCGAGGAACTGCCGGCATCCCTTAGCGACAGGAAGAATGCTTCAATCACGGAGGAGAACAAGGTGGTCATTGACTCCTGCACGCCGGTCAAGACGGCGTTGCGGACTTCCGGATCGCAGCCGGTGAGGTTGATTTGCAAGGCCAGGCCGCCCGCCAGGAAGGGCGCCCATCGCTTTGCGAAGGTCAGCCATGATTTCGGTCGACGCAGCTTCATGAGAGCATTCTCCTTACCCGCGAGGGTATTGGTCTTATCGGAAGCATTTGCCGGCGGATTTCGTTATGTCTGACGAACCGCCACCCCGTGCGGGCGCGGCCGGGGCCCTCCGGCCAGGTAAACGGCTGCGCCTTTCAAAGCGTCTTACACATCGGTCTGATATGGAGTTGCGGTTTAGCTACGACCTCGTGTCGGACTTGGCCGTCGGCGCAGAAACTGCCGGTACCCAAGCGTTGGATCCGCTGCCCAAGCAGGCACATGATTTCATAGGGGATGGTGCCCAACCTCTTGGCCAGGGCGTGCATGGAATTGGGGCGACCCGGGTTGTCGTCAATCAAGATCACTTCGTGCCCGGGCAGGAGTGGTTCAAGATCGGTGAGGTCCACCGCTATTTGATCCATGCTGACGCGGCCAATCACCGGGGCGTCGCCGACCGGCGTGGAGACAACGGCGGCGTTGGACAGCGCGCGGAGGTAGCCGTCGCAATAGCCGATAGGGACGATCCCGACTCTAGTGCGTCGGCTGGTGGTAAACGCCTGGCCGTAGCCCACGCAGTGCCTCGGCGGTAGTTCCTTGACCATGGAGAGGTGGGAGACCAGCCGCAGCACCGGCTTCAAATTGATTTTGGCGGCCATGTGTTCTGCGGGTGGATAGCCGTAGAGGGCCAGGCCCGGTCGGATCATGTCGAAGTGGGCTTCAGGCAGCGCGATCGCGGCGGCGCTGTTGGCCATATGGCGGATGACGGCGTCGGGCAGTAAATCCGCGACCTTGACGAGCAGCTCGTTGAACGCGGCCAACTGGCGGCGGGCGAGGTCGTCGTCTTTCATGTCCGCCGTGGCAAAGTGCGAATAGATGCCGGTGAGCCGGAGGCTCGGCACCATCCGGACGGCGGCGAGGAGATCGGGCAGTTCGTCGAGCATGCAGCCCATACGACCCATGCCCGTATCCACCTTGACATGCACGTCGATGGGGGCGTCGATGTCGATCTTGGCCAGGGCGGCGACTGATTCCTTGTCGCCGATGGTCATGGTCGGCTTGTACTTAACGATAGCCCGGACGCGCTCCCTGCGCTCGCGTGGATCGGCGACGGCCAAGGGGTTGCCGAGGACCAGGATGGGCTGCTGCCATTTGGCCAGGCGTAGATCGACGGCCTCCTGGAGCGTGGCCACGCCGGCGAACTCGACGCCGGCGGCCTGCAGGACGGGGGCGACGACGGAGATTCCGTGACCGTAGGCATCCCCTTTGAGGATGGCACAGATCATCACGTTCGGTCGGCAGCAGGCGCGAAGAGAATGGTAGTTGTGGACCAGGCGGTCTGTGTCGATCATCGCCAGGATGTCGGAATGCATATGGCAAGCCTCTGGCCAGCAGCGATCAGCTATCAGCTCCCAGCGAGGCGGTGTGGCTGACTACTGATAGTCCCCGCAGTATAGCTTCTCATCGGCGAATGGCAAAAGCGAAGTCCAGTGCCGGCGGGGCGAGGCGATTGGAGATCGCAGGTCCGCGTCAACCTCGCACGGCTGGCTTCTCTGAACAGCGCCCCAGGGGCGGGGAAGAAGGCGGGAAGATTCCGATGAGCACGCTCTCTCATGCGTCACATCGGCTGCGACGGGGATGAGAGGCAAGTGGTCTCGGCTCTGCGAGAGGACCCTGCTGGCCCTGCGGGCGAGAGGTGCAGACTCTCGCCTTTTGGGGCATGGCGGAGTGACAGAACCCGAGAGAAGCTGAGCATCGGGGGGAAAACGCCGAGACGCTGAGACACTGGCAGAGCTACTGAAGCGTGGCCGTTCGATCCGCCGGCATGTGATACTCGCGCTGACCTGTCTGGATTTGCGGGGCTGGCGAGAAAAGAAGAACCTCGTAAACCTGCAAGAAGCTGCACGCCGGACACGGTCGGGTCAGCGTAGGGACATGGGGCCGGGCATCTTCGTTGATGCGCGGGACATCGCTCCATCATTTCCTGTTCTCGCAACTCGCGGGATGGGATTCCCGCGAACCCACGGGAGAAGAAGTGCCGTAACGGCGGCACAGCCGTCGTCGAAGACTCCTGGCGCCGTACGGCAGCGCCGACCAAGCGGGCCAGGGTGTTCGTCTTCTCCCGGATACTCTCAGCCGGCCAAGCCGCAAAGGTGAGCGTTCTCCTCCCGCCGCGCTGCGGCAGTGCCCCCGCCGTCTCGACGAGCCGGGTCCCACGGCAGGCTCCGACCTGGCGGCTTCAGCCCAGGTGAGCCGGGCCGCCACTGAGAATCGACCAGAAGAGCGAGGCGGCGGGTGCAAACAGCGATAGCAACGACGACTGGAGCCACAGGCCGACGAAAGCCCCCAGGGCCAGCCAGGGACCAAAAGGAATCGCCCGGCTGCTCTTGTGAAAGACGGTGACCAACACCCCGACCAGGGCCAGGAGGGCGGCCAGGAAAAACGCGAACACCAAGAGAGGCAGGCCGCCGACGGCCCCGATCGCCCCCATGATGTAGATGTCGCCGGTGCCGAAGGCCTCCTTGCCGAACGCCAGCGTGCCGAGTATCCGAACTGTCCAGCCGAGAGCGGCCGAGAGGATCGCCGCGGCCAGCGAGTGCAAGCAGCCGGCGGCAAACGCGGCCCACCGCGAAGGTCCTAGCCATTGCTCGATCGCCCGTGGCCACTCAAAGCCCGCTATGGAGCCCCCGCGCAGACCGATCAGCAGCCCCACCCCGATCAGGATGGCCGGGGCGAATCTGAGCAATTCGCCCAAGGCCGCGCGGCGAGCGTTGCTGCGTTCCGCCTCGATTTCCTGGACGATCTGCGCGTCCGCGGGACGAGGCACCATGGACGCCAGCACCAGGATCAGCATGAACAGGAAACCAGAGATGAAGCCCCGCTGTCCGCCGGGCGGCAGTCTGCCGGACAGCCCTTGCTCGGGGGCGGCGCACTGCCACGCCAGCAGCAGCAACACGACCGCGGTCAAGGCGGCGATCGGCCAAAGCGGGCGAGGTTTTCGGTCCGCGTCAGAAGTCGCCGTCACGGCCGGATCCGCGTCGTCCGTCGCTGGGTCGGATTCAACCGGAACGGCGGCGTCTTGGCCTCCCGCCGGCTCACGGCACCAGCGTGCCATCGCCCAATGCGTGACCAGCCACGCCGCCCCCATGCCCCCGGCGATCAGACTCAACGTGGGCGGCAAGGTCGTCGCCACCCGCGAAGCCGGGACCCCGCCGGGCCCTTCGGCCAGCGCCCACCAGAAGCCGTACCCCAACACGCCCGCCAGGACCGCAACGACGAAGATGCGGATGTCGACGATGTAAGACTCTATGTCCATCACCGCCCCCGCCAAAAGCGCGGCGAAGAGCACCAGATATGCCGCCATCAGCGGCCAGTCCGATGCCGCCGCGGCCACGCCGGGGACCAGCTTGGCGGTCGCCATCGCGTCCCAAATAGCGATGAACAGCAGCACGGTCGCGCATTCGACGACCGGGTAGGTAATCGAAATCGGCTCGCCGCAGTAGCGGCACCGGCCGCGAAGCAGAAGCCAACTGAGAATGGGGACATTATGGTAATAGCGGATCTGGCGCCGGCACGCGGGGCAGAATGACCATCGTGGCGAGGTCACCGACAGCCCGCGCGGCAGCCGAAAGATCACCACGTTCAGGAAGCTGCCGATCACGGCGCCAAAGACGGCCAGCAGAATGAGCCAGTAGTCGACGGGTTCCAAGGGGAGGTCCTGTCAGCTTTCATCGGCCAGAGACCCGGGCTGAGCCCGCTTTGCCCTCGCATGCGCTTCGGGCTGGTCAATTGACGTTGATCCTGCCAGTGCTACAACGTCCTGTTCGATCTGGCCCCAACGGGGCAAAGGACCGTAGCCACGGGTGGAGTCCGCCGCATGTGGATGGACCCGGGGGTACGGTCCTTTGCCTCTCCGGGGCCGGCAGTTCACCAAGGCCGAACACGAAACTGCTCATGGCGTTGTAGTATTAGTCCTTGCCGCCGTCGCCGGCTCGAAACCAGAGTTCAATGGCCTCGGCGGCGGCCTCGGGAGTCGTCGAAACCGTATCAACCGTGTGATGGGCGACCGCGCGATAGAGGCGTTCGCGTTCGGCGAGCAGGACCTCGACTTCGGCAAGTCCGTCGGCCGAGGTGAGGCTCGGTCGGTCGGTAAACGTCTTGGGGTCTGTTCGGATGCGCGACCACAGGACAACGGCCGGCGCCCGCAGCCAGACGACCTTTCCCATCCGCCGGGCGAAGGTCCGATTGTCCTGGTTGAGTACGGCGCCCCCGCCGAGGGCGAGGACGCTGTTTTTCGATTTGCGAACGCTCAGCAGAGCTTCACGCTCTCGTCGTCGGAAGCCCTCCTCGCCTTCCTCGGCGAAGATCTCGCGGATGGTCCTCCCGGCCTGTTCGGTCACGACCTGGTCAAGGTCGACGAAACGCCGGCCAAGGCGCTCGGCAAGGACGGCCCCCACCGTGCTCTTTCCGCATCCGCGATATCCAACGAGTATCAGATTCACGCCTGCTGTCCGTGGATCATGTCCGTGATTTTGCAGGCCCCAACGTCGATGTCGATCAAGGCGAACCTCAGCTTGTCTCGCGTCTGGCCTGGATTGACTGCAACGGTGCTCCCTAGTTGGTGAGTGAATGAACCGGTAACGACGGGAGACTCGTGTACGTGCCCGTGAACCGACAGAAGCGGCTGATGTTTCTCGATTACCTCGCGGATGGCCCGGCTGCCCCAGGATTCGCCCTTGTAGGACCGGTCGAGGTTGGTCTCGAACGGGGGCGCGTGCGCGACAAATACCCACGGCTGTGGCGGAGGCTTGAAGTCGGCCAACTCCGCGGCGATCGACGGAACAGCGCCGAAGATGACTTCCGCCCCGTGGGCGCTGGGCTTGCAGAACCGCTGGTCCCATCGTGCACCACCGAGCAACGGCGGCACGTCGCCGGTCAGGTCAAGCCGTTCAAAATCCTTGACGAACCACGGCGTCGGCGGGCTGCATGAGTAACCCAAGAAGGCCAGACCCCCGACATCGAGCGGCGTCTTGTGGTTCAAGGCGATGAGCAGTCCCTCGCTGGCCAGCTCGTTCATCGCCAGGACGCTGCTGGCCCAGTCGTGATTACCGAAGATGACCAGAATCGCCCGGGGCCGACAGGCCTGCCGGATGCCAAGAATCGCCTCGCGGAATTGCCTCCGCACAAACTCCGGCTGGCCCTTGCCCAATGTCTCGGGCTGCAGGACGGAGTCGTCGGGCAGCATGTCTCCCCCAAGAATGACCACTTCGGGCGAGTGGGCAGTCACCGCCAAGCTCAGGCGAGCGTAATGCTGTTCGCTACCGTGCAAATCCGAACAGTAAAACAGTCTCATCTTTTGCGCGTTCTGCTCCGTTGCTCCAGCCTCCCACAACCACGGCCAGGCCGCGCATCTTGACGGGAGAAGGCCCAGCGGTCAACGGCTCCATCCAGAGGCCATGGTCCTGGGTGGAGAGCGGCAAGGGCCACCCACGCCCCGCTGCGAGCCCCCGAGACCGGCCCACAGCACGAGCCAAGGGCATCGGCAAGGCTGCGGAAACCGACCTCCGCCCGCTCATGCGCTTGACCCGCGGCCTGAGGGCTATCGACTGGCGGCCGAGGCGTCCGCCGCGGTCGAAGCGTACACGTTCGGCGGCGGCTCGCGGTTCATCCACAATCGGAACTGCGTCTCAGCCTGAAGAGCGAACATGGTCAACCCATCCACCGTGGAGCAACCGCAGGCATCGGCATCGCGAAGCAGCTTTGTCCGGCGGGGGCTGTACACGCTGTCGAAAACGATGGTAGACGGCTTGAGGGCGGCAGCCGGCATTGGAGAAACCTCCACGTCCGGCGCCATGCCCAGGCTGGTGCAGTTTGCAATCAGGTCGGGCCTGCAAGCCACCCGATCATCCCAAGGTCCCCACTCGCAGCCGCAGCAGCCGGCCAGCGCCTGGGCCCTCGATTCCGTCCGGTTGAAGATGGTCACACGAGCCCCTGCCGCAATCAGCGCCGCCGTCACCGCCCGGGCAACGCCGCCGGCGCCGAGGACTGCCGAGGACATCCCCGCGAGACG
>CAYYBO010000147.1:0-9681 GCA_964470125.1 uncultured Planctomycetaceae bacterium
CATCACTTACACCGAGTTGCAGTACCTCTTCGTTACTGGCCGCATGCCCAGCGGAGAGAACCTGACGGCCTGCACGCGCGACTCAGGCTCGGGCACGCGCAACCTGACGATGAACTGCCTCGGTATCGATCCAAGCTGGGGCGCGGGCGATAACCTCGGAAAGAAGATTGAAACGGACGTTGACGCCCAGCTCGGCGCCAATACCCAGCCAACCAACTGCGGCGGGTCGGGCGTCATGGAAACCGCCGTCCAAAACCGGCGACTGGCCGTCGGGTACACGGGCATCTTCGGCACCAGCCGCATCGAGGGCGATGTGCCCAGTGGCAGGTACGAGCTGCTCAACGTGAAGAAGGACATTGCCGGGGCTACGTCATTCGTTCGCCCCAACCACATCAACAAGCTGCTGGACAACAGCGATCCTAACACCGGCTACCAGATCGGTGGTTCGCAGACGCTAGCGACCCGCGGTGATCCGGAAGCTGCGACGACAGGCAAGCCGGCCATGGCCAATACGGCCGCCCGGGACATGATCCTGAACATCACCCACAGCCTCCAGACCTGGGTCAGCAATCCTGCCGACGTTCGTTACGCCTGTCCCGCCGGTGTGTTGGTTCAGTACTTCATGCCAGATGCCTCGGTGGACGCTCTGCCCATCCTGACCGATCCGACGAACTACACGCCCAACCCCCACTTCAACAGTAACGCTCAGGATTCGGTCCGAGCAGCAAGTTCCTACCAGGGCGGTGTTGGCGCGTACGGACAGTTCCTGCCCGCCACCGGCGGCAAAGTGCCCAAGCGCGTGGCCGGTACCTATGAAGACGGCAGCACCAACGGCAACTACCGCGATCTCAGCGGCGCCTACACCATCAGCAGCAGCGGCAACGTGATGGGTTGCATGACCCTCCACGGCGACTGGAACGGCGACGGCGTCCGCAATGCTGACGACATCGGCATCATGATGGCCGCCTATTGGCTGAAGCAGAACGTCAGCTCTTACGAGTTCTCGGCCTGCATGGTCGCGAACGACTGGGCGACTGCGTACCCCACTCTGGCGGACTGCTGTCCCGGTCTTCTGACGCATCCGTACAATGGCAACGCCGGCAACTATGTCATTCCGGAGCTGTTCGGCGACTATGACGGCGACGGCAACTTCACCGCCGAGGACATCCGCTACTTTGCGGACGGCCTGGCGTTGGACCCGACCAGCGGCAAGCTCGATCGCCAGGCAGCCTTCATCGCCATCGATACTGCTTGGTACTGCCTGACCGGCGATACCGACAACAACTTCTTCAACACCGTCATCGCCATCGGTGACATGATCTACAACCCCGGTGATTCGCGGTTCGACGTGGCCGGCGACGCTATGGGCCCGGCTCGCGGCGCTCTGCCTCGCGGCGCCGACGGTACCGTGGATGCCACCGACGTGACCTACGTCACCAACAACGTGTTCACCAGTGGTCAGTCCTGGGGTACGACCGTCAATCACGGTGGCAACATCCTCAACGACTACCTCGGCGATCACGCCACGAAGGACTTGAGTTGCGACATGAACGGCGACCTCATTGTCGACTCGGCCGACGTGGCCCTTGTGACCGGAGGTTGATTCGTCAAGGTCTTCCTGATCCGCGCGCCTGGGGCATGGATCAGGCCGCGCCGCCGCCCCGGCTGCCGCCCTCATGGGCGGCGGTGCCGGATTCAAAAGGCCTACTCGCGAGGGAAGGAGAAACGCCGGGCTCGGTCTGTTCGTCGAGCCCGGCGGTTTTCTTACGCGGCAATGGCCACGCGGGCGAAACCCACTGAAGGCGCTCGCGGAAACAGTAACGCTGCCGACCAGACGCCAGCGTCGCAGTCAATGACTGCTCCCGGGGCTCCACTCAATGTTCGACGGCCGCGATCTTCAGCAATACGGCCCCGTGACGCGGCACGGCGGCCGCGAATGAGCCCTCCACGAGTCCCTCATCGCGGCGTTGCCAGAGGTTGCGCACGGCTTGTCGGCCCGACAGCCCCAACGCCCTCCACTCCGCCGTGACAGGCGCCTCCTGCCGGCCGCGGTTGAACAGTCCGACGGCCAAGCTTCCGTCCGCCAGCGGCCGAGCCCAGACTTCGACCTGCTCCTTTGCCGAGATGCGGCCAGCTTGCTTTCCGAGAGGATCCTGGTTGACCTCCAACACCTCCGGGTTGGTCAATAGGGCGAGCGTGAACTCATCGAGTTGCGATAGATCGCAGCCGATCAGCAGAGGCGCCGCCAGGAGCGACCAAAGCGTGATGTGCGTGATCTGCTCGTTCGGCGTCAACCGGGTGTCGTGCAGGTTCGGCCCCCAGCCGACCTTGCCGACCACCAGCATGTCCGGGTCGTTCCAGGTGCCGGGGCCGGCATGCTTCTCCAGTCCGTTCTGGCCGAAGCCGATGCCCGCCATGCTGGACCAGGTGTCGGTGATGTCGCCGGTCGTCCGCCAGTAGTTGCCGCCAACGGTTGCTCCCCACTCCGACACGCGGCCCTTTCCGTATTGGCACAGGCTGTAGACGATGTCGCGGCCGCAGGCATCGAGCGCCGCTCGCATTACCCGGTACGGCTTCTGCAATTCCTCCAGGCTTTCGTCCTTGGCGATTCCGCCGTAGGAGCACCAATCGTATTTGACCAAGTCGATTCCCCACTCGGCCCACTGGGCGGCATCGTCGCGCTCATGTTGGTAGCTGCCCTCATAACCTGCGCAGGTCTTCGGACCCGGCGACGAATAAATGCCGAGCTTAAGCCCCTTGGCGTGGACGTAATCCGCGAGGGCCTTCATGTCGGGGAACTTCTCGTTGGTCTGGATTCGCCCGCGGGAGTCCCGTTCTCCTTCCCAGGCGTCGTCGATGTTGACGTATTGATAGCCGTGGGCGGCCAGACCGCTCTTGACCATCCAGTCGGCCGCAACGCGGACCTTGGCGTCATCGATGGACGTGCCCCAGACGTTCCACGAATTCCAACCCATCGGCGGCGTAAGCGCCAAGGCTCTTCGGCCTCCGACGATCGTTAGCTGCGACTCCGTCCGGCCCTTGGGCCCTTCGACGGTCAACTCCGCAACGGTCCGCCCTTCGACGGTCAAGGCGCCGGTGATGATGCCGGTCTCCGGATCGAGCGACAGGCCCTCGGGCAAGTTCCCCGCGGCGAAGCGCAGCGGCCCTTCGCCTGTCGCGGGAATGCGAAAGAGGAACGGGCGACCCGGCGTCGCCCCGGTGATCCGCGGAGCATGGATGACGGGCTCGGCGGGGGCGCCTCTCGCAATAAGCGGGGGCGGTTCGTCGCTCGGCTTGGTCGCGACAGGCTGTTCTGTCCGCCCGGGGAGCAGGGTTAACATGGCACTTGCCCAATTGGCGTGATCGTGGTCGATTCCATCGCCAGCGTCTTCGACAATCAGCATCAACTCCCGAGCCCCCCGCAAATCGACTGACAGGACCACCGGTTCGCCGCCGCCGCGCATGACCCTGCTGCGTTGGACCTCCTTGCCGTCCACCCAGACGACAAAGACCACCGAGCCTTTGTCGCCGGACTCGTCATCCACACCGACAACGGCGGCGAAGCGCGTGGCCTGCCCCTTGAGGTCGATGGTCCATTCGCTGTTGGCGTGGGTGCCGATGCCGTGGGGGAAGGCAGCGCCGCCGAGCGTCAACGGAGCCCCATCGACGGATCGGCCGGCCCGCGGCGAGCTCCATTCTTGGCTCATCAAGTCCAGGTCGAGCGTCTCCAGCCGGATCGTGTCGGCCGGGAGCTGCTCGGCGAACCAGACGGGATCGGCCGCCGGGCCGCTGAGGGTTCGTTTGGCTTGCTGCCCGGCCGGCCTCGTCCGCACTCGCTGCGTTTGCTCGCACGCCGCCGCCAGGAACACCATCCCGGTGAGCAAAGCGAAAACCAGAGCCTTGTCGAAGCCTCGTTCACGTGAATTACCGATGCCCATGGGTCGCTCCTCGCTAATGATGCCGCTCAACTGCAAATCGCCAAGGCTGGCAGCGTACCACGGCTCTGAATCCGATGGAAACGGAGGTTGGCACCGGCAGAAACGGGGGGGCGGATTTGATGGAAAACGCCGCCCGACACTCACCTGGGCGATCCCAAGACCGTCTTGCTCCTCGGGCGGACACGGCGGGCGGGGGTTGACAGGCGGGAATCTTGTATTATAATGTAATACAAGACGGCTTGAGCAATTGTGATCGGTCTGTTTCCATGTCGCGACGCGTCGCCGCCATTCTGGTCCTCGCCCTCTTGCCCGCGAGCACGGGCCTCACGCTGTTGCTTCACACGCACGGAGACGACCACCAGGGGGCCTGTGACGCCGCCGGCTGCCAAATCTGTTTCCTGGTGTCGGTTGTCGTCACCGCCATTGTTGTATCTTTGACCCTGTTTCTTGCGGGTCTCAATCCGCGGCCGGCCGCTCCGATCACCCGGCCCACGGGGGCGGTCGTCTTCGACCGATTGGCCTCGATCTCTCCTCGGGCCCCGCCCGTCCGTTGATTGTCCATTCTTGATGACAGCACAGGTCAAGCCGTCGGTCCTCGCCGGGCGAGGACTCTCGCGACAGCTCGCTGTGCTTACTCCTACGCCGGCGTGCGCCGGTTAAGCGACATCGTTGCAGCCTTGCGTTGAACCGCAGGACTGGGGGCGATGGCAAGTGCGCGGCTGCCCCACGCCGCGGCCGTGCCTCCTGCCGCCTCCAGAATGGTTGTCTGATGGTCCCTCGTGCATTCACTCTCATCGAGCTGCTGGTGGTCATCGCCATCATCGCCGTGCTGATTTCCATCATCGTCCCGGCGCTGAGCAATGCCCGGGCGACGGCCGTCAGCACCAAGTGTCTGGCGGCGATGCGCGATGTCGGCCTGGCCCTGCAAGGCTATCTCAACAGCAACGACGATCATTTCCCGTTGTCGCAGGCCCACGGCGGCTATCAACCCGGCACGGCCTGGCTGGACACCCTGATGCCCCACACCGAGAGCAAGCTTCAATACCGCTGCCCCGCCGATGAAGCCGTGAATTTCGATGAATCCGACCCCGCTAAACGCCGTGTCACCAGCTTCGGCGTCAACATCTTCATGGGCCCCAACCCCGCCGACTGGTTCCCCGACAACCCTTCGGGCATCCCGCCCTTCGGCCATGAAGTGGCCTCACGCCTCGGAGCCAAGTCCAGCAAGTTGGTCTACGCCGCGGAACTGGCCGAGGCAGACCGTAACGGCATACCCATCTATCCCGATCACTTCCACGCGGAGAAGTGGGGCACAAATCCTTCCACCGGCTACGGCGGCGCGGACCCGCAATACGACCTTGCTCTCAAACGGCATCGCGGCAAAGCGAACTACTTGTACGCCGACGCCCATGCCGAACGGATGGCCTTCAACCAGACCTGGCGAGCCAGCGGCGACGGGGCCGTGCTCGAAATCAACCAATACGATCCAGGCTTCCCCCATTCCTCGTCGGGCTGGTACCAGCCCGGAGACTAAAGGAGTAAACAACGATGCGCTATGGCGTTTCTCTTCCTTCCTTTGGGCTGGCGCTCTTGGTCGGCGCCGCTACGGCGCTGGCCCAGACGCCGGACCACATCGTCGTCGGCGAGCATCCGCCGGGTGGGCCGGCCCTGAAGCTGTTCACCGCCGGCGACTTGATCGGCGCCTCCGGCCACGGACCGTCGATCGCGCCGGGGGCGATCATCCCGGTCGTCCGCATTCCGTCGAACAGCCTCTACGGCCAGCCGCGTTACGGCGGCTACTCCTTCAGCACGACGGGCTACAGCGACGTCGGCCTGGACTATGCCGCCGCCCCGCATGATCTGGCTCTGAGCAAACTCGATCCCCAGCCGTCCAATTTCACCATGAAGCTCAAACGGTTGGCCTACAGCCGCCCGGCCGAGTTCTCCATCTACAACCCTTATGGATCGCCGAAGATGGTCGAGGACGGCGACGAGTACCAGTTCGGCGACGCCTTCGACGGCGGGCACGTCCATCCGCTGTTGTTGATGCGCCGGCCGGGGATCGTCCGCTGGGACATGCAGTTCACCTCCGATGCGTGGACCGCTTCCGATCCGTACTACTACTACTTCACCAGCGTGCCGGGCCGGGGCCAGATCGTGCCAATCGACATCTCGTCCGTGTTCAACGCTGACGTCGTCGACAGCGACGCGAGCGACTCGCCGACGCCGTTCGACGGCAACGGTCATTTCTGGGTGCTCAACGGGCAGTACGGAACCGCCTCGGGCCTGCCCATCGACGGCGCACTCGCCGGCTTTCAACTCGGCGGACCGGCAGCGGCCGGCCTGCTCGCGTCGAACAGCAACGTCCTGCTCGACAACGGCAGCCTGTCGCTCGCCGCGACGGTGGACCTCTCCGCGACGGGTCAGGCCGACAGCTATCTCAGCGTCGAGTTCCTGATCGCCGGGGCGGGCGCCTTCAGCACCAGCGACGTCATCAACGTGACCCTGACCTATACCGACGACACCACGAAGTCGGTTCAGATCAAGCAGGGTTCGTCGACATACTTGCCCTACCGATCGATCGACGACTGGCAGCAGACCGCGACGCCGCGGCCCTGGCTGGCCGTCGGCCGAAGCGGTGATCGCGACGCCGGCTTCGCTCGCGGAACGGGCGGCGGCATCGACGCGTCCGCCGGCGAATCGACCTTCTTTTTCAGGGCGACGAGCCCGGTCGATTCGGCCAAGACGTTGAAGCTGATCGCCTTCGGCGACTACACCGGCGCGAACTGCGTCGGTGTCTTCGCCGTCGTCGCGATCAAGAAGGCGCCGCTGGAGATCATCACGGCCGCGCTGCCCGACGGGCAGGAGGGAGCGGCTTACGAGTTCGCCCTCTCGGCCGAGGGCACGCCGCCGTACGAGAACTGGTCGGCGACCGGCCTGCCGCCGGGGCTGTCCATCGACGCCGATTCCGGCGTCATCTCCGGCACGCCGGAGGCAGGCTCGGCGGCGGGTTCGCCCTACTCCGTCGATGTCTCGGTGGAGGACAGCATCAACGACTACGACGCGGGCTTTCCCGTGGAGAACGACACGGCGTCGTTCGTTCTGTCCGTGCTGCCGGTGCGACTGCCGGGCGACATCAACGGCGACGGGCTGCGAAATCAGCTCGACGTCGAGTTGTTCACGGCGGTTTTGTTGGGAACGGAGGACGACCCCGACTACATGGCCCGCAGCGACCTCGACGGCAGCGGCGCGGCCGACGGAACGGACGTCCAGCCGTTCATCGAAGCGATGCTTGATTAGGAGCCTGCAACCGAACGTGTGACGCCAGTTAACGACACGCGTAATGCCGGTTGACACTGCAACGCTACATTGTCCACGGCAGGGAGAATGCCACTATCGCGTGAACACCGTGAAGCGGCCTCTTCGCCCTGAAGGGGCGACAGTCAGTAGCCGGGGGCGTGAGCCCCCGGTTGGCGACGCCTTCGGAATCCAAGCCCCGCAGGGGCGACAGATATCGCGGGCGAAGCACATGGTGTCGTGGTTCTGACAGCCGGCGCCGCACAGCCCATCGGCCTTCGCCACGCAAAGGCGTTGCCGGATGTTCCAGGCATCGCAGCATGAGAATCGAGTGTTAATGACAATGAAGTACACACCACAACACACGAGGTGAAAGATGAATCGAACGTTTGTGAACGCGAGCAGAATCGCCACCATCACCCTGCTGCTCTCCGGGGCGGCGGCCTTCGCCCAGCCTCACGGCCACGGCGACGACTTCATCATCGGTCGTAGCGGCGTCTCGCCGTTTCAGATCATGATCGAGGCTGACGAGCACATCATGTCCGGCGAAGAGTATATCCCGCTTCCCCCCGGCGAAGGCGCCTACGAAGGGCTTTTCGCGGTCAACGATCCGGGCTGGATCGGCCTGGAGGAGGACGAGCCCGACGAGGACTTCTACATGCTGCTGCCGAATCACCAGGTCTCCCTGAAGCGAATCAGCTTCGACGACGGCTTCCGCATGTTCGATCCGACCGCCGGGCAGATCCTGGAGAACGACAACGACACGTACCTCTTCCTACTGACCACCGAGGGGATGATCCACAGCCATCTGATCTTCGTGGGCGACGGGCCGGAAGGGACCGTCTGGCAGGCCGCGTTCCAAATCGTTGACCCGAGCGGTCTGCACGCTGCCTCCGAACCGTTCACGATTAGCTTCGAGGCCGTGCCGGAGCCGGCGACGCTCGCGCTGCTGGCCCTCGGCGGCCTCGCCCTGCTGCGACGGCGATAAGCCGGCTTTCGCAGCCAAGACAGCGGACGGCGGCGCTTTCAGGCCGGGCGCCGCCGTCCCCGCGGCAGGCCGGGGGCAGCAACTCTCGCCTTTGGGACCGGGCAGCGATTGGTCTCGTTTCGTTGGGAGAGCCCCCCCCTCGGCAAGCCTCCCGCGGGTTCTTTGGCAAGTCGGCTTGGCATGGGCTTTGGGTGCGTCGCGGTGCCGTGGGTGTGGATCTAGAGCGCGGGGGTGGAGTTGCGCGGCACCGGGTAACACCGGCCGCTCTTGCCATCGCTTCGCGACGCAAAGGAAGGGCGAGGGGGCGACTGCCCGCGGTTCTTGCCCAACGAGTGGAGGGAGTGGCAACCCGTCTTTCTTGCCTATCGGGGAGGCGGCAGGTATCCTCTTTCACGGCAACGAGTTGAACCTGGCAAGGAGTCGAACTCCCGGACCCCGGTCGGCGTAGATGACCAAGGGGGTCCCGCCGCTATAGAGGTGCATCCCGATGGCTCATCAACTCATCGGTATTCAAGAGATGGAGATGTCGCAGCATGGACACTGCCATTGCGAGGCCCATGCTCCGGGTTTGGGAGAGGCGGCGGCGGCGGAACGGTCGGCGCGGACGTGGCTTTACATCACGTTCTTCGGCGGGCTTCTGGTGTTGACCAGCTACTTCGTACAGTGGGCCAGCCCTGTCGAGCTGCAGGTAGTCACCACGCAGGGCGTGTCGGAGACCAAGAAGGCATACCTCTGGCAATTCCACATGGACCTGGTGGCCATGATTGGAGCGACGCTGCTGGCGGTGCGGATCATCCTTCATGCCTTGCGGAACATCGTCCGCGGCACCATGCACATGGACGAATTGGTGGCCCTGGCGATCGTGGCCGCCTTTGCCACCAGTGACTATCGAGCGGCCGGCGTTATCGGGTTTTTCCTGCTGCTCTCCGAGTTGATCGAAAGCCGCACGGCGATCGGTGCCCGGGCGAGCATCGAGGAACTGATCAAGCTCACGCCGAAGACGGCGCGCTTGATCACCGAGGAGGGTGAGCAGGAGGTGGAGGCCGCGACGCTTCAGAAGGGCCAGCGCGTTCGCGTGCGGCCGGGCGACAACATCCCCGCGGACGGGCTGGTGGTCAGCGGGCAGTCGACGGTCAACCAGGCCAACATCACCGGTGAATCGCTGCCGGTGGACAAGCGGCCGGGCGAGGCGGTTTTCAGCGGTACGACGAATCTGACCGGGGCGATGGACATCGAGGTGACCAAGGTCGGCGGGGAAACGACCCTGGGGCAGGTCCAGAGCCTGATTTTGCAGGCGGAGCACACTCGCATCCCGATCATGCGGCTGATCGATCGCTACGTGGTCTGGTACACGCCGGTGGTGCTCATGTTGGCCGGGCTGGTGCTGTTTTTCACCAAGGACGAAAACGGCATGCAGAGGGCCATCACCATGCTGGTCGCGAGTTGTCCCTGTGCGCT
>CAYYBO010000148.1:0-4124 GCA_964470125.1 uncultured Planctomycetaceae bacterium
AGGTTTGCAAATGGCTGTCAAGCAGATGCTATTCGACCAGCGGGCCAACGAGAACCTGGGATACGGTCTGACCAAGCTCGCCGAAGCGGTGAAGGTGACGCTCGGACCGACCGGCCGAAACGTCCTGCTGGAGAAGTCCTGGGGCGCCCCCCGCGTGACTAAAGACGGCGTCACCGTCTCGAAGGAAATCGAGCTGCCCCAACCCTTCGAGAACATGGGCGCCAAGATGGTCAACGAAGTGGCCAGCAAGACGTCCGACGTGGCCGGCGACGGAACCACCACCGCCGTCGTGCTCGCCGAGGCGATCTATCGCGAGGGCCTGAAAAACGTCACCGCCGGGGCCAATCCCATGCTGCTCAAGCGGGGCGTCGACAAGGCCGTCGGGATCGCCGTGGAACAGATCGCCAAGATGGCCGTCAAGATCAAGGGCTCCGAGGACATCGCCAAGGTCGGCACAGTGAGCGCCAACGGCGACGCCTCCATTGGCAAGCTCCTCGCCGAAGCCCTTGAACAGGTAGGCCCCGAGGGCGTCATCACCATCGAGGAAGGCAAGAGCCTGACGACCGAGAAGGAAATCGTCGAGGGCATGCAGTTCGACAAGGGCTTCATCTCGCCCTACTTCATCACCAACACTACCGAGATGGAGTGCGTCCTGGAAGACCCCTACATCCTCATCCACGAGAAGAAGATCAGCACCCTGCGCGACATGATCCCTCGCCTGGAGAAGCTCGTCAGCACCGGCCGGCCGCTGCTCATCATCGCCGAGGACATCGAAGGCGAAGCCCTGGCCGCGCTGGTGGTCAACCGTCTGCGGGGCGTGCTGAAGTGCTGCGCCGTCAAGGCCCCCGGCTTCGGTGATCGCCGCAAAGCCATGATGGGCGACCTCGCCGCGGTGACCGGCGGCGAGTTCATCAGCGAGGACCGCGGCCTCAAGCTCGAAAAGATCGAGATGAGCCAGCTTGGCCGAGCCAAGAAGGTCGTCATCGACAAGGACAGCACCACCATCGTCGAGGGCGCCGGCAAGAAGTCGGACATCAAGGCTCGCGCCGACCAGATTCGCATGCAGATCGACAAGACCACCAGCGACTACGACCGCGAGAAGCTCCAGGAGCGCCTGGCGAAGCTGACCGGCGGCGTCGCGGTGATCCGCGTCGGCGGGGCCACCGAGACCGAGGTCAAGGAGCGCAAAGACCTGGTCGACGATGCGTTTCATGCCACCAAGGCGGCGACCGAGGAAGGCGTCGTCTGTGGCGGCGGCGTGGCCTTGATCCGCTGCGTCCAGCCCATCCGTGACGCCGCCAAGAACGTCGAAGGCGACGAGCGCACCGGCATGATGATCGTGGCCAACGCCTTGATGTGGCCGACGCGGCAGATTGCCGAGAACGGCGGGCTCGACGGGGCCGTCGTCGCCGCCCAAGTTCTTGAAGGCAAGGGCAACTTCGGCTACGACGCCCGGGCCGACGAATTCTGCGACCTGGTCAAGGCGGGCATCATCGACCCGGCCAAGGTCGTCCGAGTGGCCGTGCAGAACGCCGCCAGCGTCG
Source organism: uncultured Planctomycetaceae bacterium (assembly GCA_964470125.1). GTDB lineage: Bacteria > Planctomycetota > Phycisphaerae > UBA1845 > UTPLA1 > DATKKX01. The sequence goes on from CAYYBO010000148.1 coordinate 1,545, forward strand.
CCGGCGTCCTGCTCATGACTAATGTCATGGTCACGGAGTTGAAGGAGAAAGACAAAGAGAAACCGGCGGAGATCCCCGGCACGGTCCGCTAGAGCCCTGTGTTCCTGCGACGATATCGGGACGGCCGGGAAGCGCCGTCCCGATTCACGTTTCGGCCGAGGCCCAGATCGGCCGGTGATCGCCGGCAGCGTCGGCCCCCTGCGGTTGGCGCAGGCTTACGCTGAAGCGGCGGCCCTTGGCGGTCGATGAAACTTGGGCGGCGTCCCACAGGGGCGGACTCCTTGGCGCGTGAGTGGCGATGCTCGTGACACAAAAGCGAGACTACTACGAGGTGCTCGGCGTCTCACGTGAGGCGTCGCCGGAGGAGATCAAACGCGCCTACCGCCAAGCGGCCCTGAAGTATCACCCCGATCGCGCGACTGAATCCGATGCCACGGAGAAATTCAAGGAAGCCTCCGAGGCCTACGAGGCCCTTTCAGATCCGGAAAAGCGGAACCGCTACGATCGTTTTGGCCACTCCGGCTTGAGCGGTGTCGCCGGGCACGATTTCTCCCGCATGCGCCCCGATGATATCTTCAGCATCTTCGGCGACATCTTCGGGGATATGTTCGGCATGCCCTTCGGCGGCGGTCGGCGCGGCGCTCCAGGCGTGGACCTGCAGACCGAGGTCGTGCTCTCCCTGGCCGAGGTGGCCACGGGCGCCGAGCGGCCCATCGAGTTCACCCGCGAGGACATTTGCGAGCGCTGCGCCGGCAAGAGCGCCGAGCCGGGCAGCAAGACGAACACCTGCAACGCCTGCGGCGGCTACGGGCAGGTCGAGCGCACGACGGGAATGGGTTTCTTCTCCACCAGGGTGATCACCACCTGCCCGCAGTGCCGCGGACGTGGCACGACTTTCACCAAGGCCTGCAAGCAGTGCAAGGGCAGCGGCAGAGCCTCCAGGCATCGTGTGGTGACGGTCAAGATTCCCCCGGGCATCCACGACGGCCAGGCCATTCGCCTCCGTGGCGAGGGGGAGCCCGGCGAGGACGGATCGTCGCGCGGCGATCTGCACTGCTACGTACGAGTCGAGCCGCATCCGTTTCTCCAACGGCATGGAAACGACCTGCTGTGCGACCTGCCGATCAGCTTCACCCAGGCGGCCTTGGGATCCAGGGTGGAAGTACCCGCCCTTACCGGCAGGGTTGAAGTGACCATCCCCGCGGGCATCCAGCACGGTGAGATGCTGCGGCTCGCCGCCATCGGCCTGCCCGATGTGCGAACCGGTCGCCGGGGCGATCAGATCGTCCGCGTGCTCATAGAGATCCCGCGGAGACTCAACGCCAAACATGAGGAGCTGTTGCGGGAATTCGCGGATACCGAGGACAAGAACGTCTTGCCGCAAAGCAAGGGTTTTCTGGAGAAACTCAAGGAGTTCTTTGACCTGAAGGACTGATTCGATGACCGGCTTTCCCGCCGGCAGCGGCCGACCCTTGGGCCGGCCGGAGTACAAACCGCGATGAAGTTCTTATTCGGCAGCCAGCGATGAGCTCGAAGAAAGACAGAATCGCCATCCCCACTGAAGACGACGTCGCCCGCTACGCGCCGACGGGAGACACCGGCGCCCAGCCCCCCGCCGTCGGACCATCCGCTGCCGGCGGCCAGCCGACCGTCGATTCACTCAGTGCGGAGCTGGAGACCTGCAAGGACAAGCTGCTTCGCGCCCAGGCTGAATGCGCCAACGTCGCCAAGCGGCTGACCCAGCAACACGCCGAGTCATGGAGATACGCGGCGCTGGACCTTGCAAAGTCGCTTCTGCCCGTTTTGGACAGCCTGGAGCGAACGATCAAGAGCCTGAGCGAGGCAGAGGCGAGTGGTCCGCTGGCCGAGGGCGTCAAGCTCGTCGCCGATCAACTGCTAAAGTCGCTGAGCGATCACGGCGTTCAACCCATCGAGGCGGTGGGCAAGCCCTTCGATCCCGCGCGTCACGAGGCCCTGATGCAGGATCGACAATCCGCTCAGCCCGCCGGGACCGTGACCGCCGAGATGCAGCGGGGCTACACGATTCATGATCGCGTGCTGCGCCCCGCAAGGGTGGCCGTGGCCGCCGAACCGGCCGGCGAGGGGCAGTCCCCCGCCGCAGCGGACGAAAACACCGCGGGCGAAATTGCCTCGGAGTGAGGAAAGAATCGGCCGCCCGGCCGCGACGATCTGCTTGTCGCCGCGACGACCCGGCCAAGAGGAGCAGAACCGTGCCGACCTACGAATACAAGTGCGACACCTGTGGAACGACGTTCGACGTCTTTCAATCCATCACCGCACGCCCGCTGCGGAGGCATGAGTGTCCCGCCTGCGGCACCAAGCGCAGCGTACGACGCCTGATCGGCACCGGCGGCGCCGTGCTCTTCAAAGGCTCCGGCTTTTACCAGACCGACTATCGCAGCAAACATTACCAGCAGGCCGCCAAGGCCGAGAAGGACTCCGGTACGAAGATCTCTTCGGATTCCGCAAAGACCGACAGCTCCGCCGAAACGCCGTCGACCAGCGAGAAGAAGACTACGCCGAAGAAAACGCCCGCCGCCTGCGCCGCGAGTTGAGCAG
>CAYYBO010000148.1:4134-6579 GCA_964470125.1 uncultured Planctomycetaceae bacterium
CGCCTCCTCGCTCCACTTTTAACGCAAAACACGCCACGTCCGTTCACCCCTCCAATATTCGGACAACGCCGTCCGCCTCGCCGCCCGGTCATTATGCCGGCGTCTTCCACAGTCCCTAACCTCAACCCGCCCACGTGGTCTAGTCGTTTGAAGGCGCCAGGCGCTGCCTCGTGCGAGGCGCTGGCCCGACCACTACTGAACGAGAGGAGGCCTGCGATGTACCGGATGATGAAACTGAGCATCGGCTTGAGCGCGATCTTGATGGCGACGCTGGCCGCTGATTTGTACGCCGGCGACGTCATCGCCACCTCCGTCGCCACCAACGGCGGATCGAGTTCCTCCACCGCGACGGCCTATGGAAACGGCAGCGCCGCCGCCCATTCGGCGGCGACCAACGGAGGCCGGGCTGTGGCCAACGCCGAGGCCGTGGGGAACCGCGGCGGCTCGGCCGTCAGCACCGCCCTGGCCATGGCCGACCGAGGCTTGGCGGTCAGCAACTCGCGAGCCTTGGCCGACGGCCGGCTGGGCGGCCGATCCGTGGCCGTCAGCGACAGCATTGCCGCGAGCGTCGGCGGCGTGGCACTGAGCAACAGTCTGGCCGACGCCCGTTCGGTCCGCGGCGGCACCGCCGTCAGTCGTTCATCCTCGCTGGCCCTCAGCCGCTACGGCGTGGCCACCAGCGATAGCGTGGCCCGCGCCAGCGGCGCCTTCGGTGGAAGGGCGCAGGCCACCAGCGACTCCACCGCCGACACCAGCGGCGGAGTCGCCTCCAGCAGCGTGCATGCCGACGCAAGTGGAAGATGGCACGGCACGGCCGTCTCCAACGGACTGGGCGTCAGCATGAGCGGCCGGGCCAAATGGAGCACCGCCAACGTGCGGGCCTCAAGCTCCTCCACCTGGTTCGGCCGCAGCCGAAGCGACGCGGCCAGCGTCAAGGTTCGACACTGACCGTATGACAAAGGCTTGACCAAGAATCAACGCACAGCGGAAACAACCGAAGAGGAGGCCCTGACCATGAAAGCAACGCCAAGAATCGGGATTCGCGGTCGCAAACGCGACGGATCACTTGGAGACCTGGAAGGCATGCGGGAGGATCGGACCATGAAGCGGACCAACAGGAAACTGCGACGTGCGAGCGTGGCCATGAAGTCCGTGTGTGTCGCCGCGATCACCGCCGTGCTCTCCGCCTCGGCCTACGCCGGTGAAGCCTCGACCAGCGCCTCCGCCGGCTCGACCGGTCGCGGACCGGGCACGGCCGCGGCGACCGCCCAGTACACCGGCGGCGGACGCGGCTTCGCCCAGACTCAAACGCGGAGCGGCTCGATCAGCATGGGCCGCGGCATCGCCTACGGCGTTGATCAGCGGGGCATCACCTTGTCGGTCAGCAATGCCATTGCCGGCCGGTTCGGCCCTGCCGTGGCCAGCAACTTCAACCTGACCATCGGCTTCGACGGCAGCGTGGCCGGCAGCGGCGGGACCAGCGTGGCCCGCGGCAGCCCCGTGCGAACGGCAAGTGCCGGCGGCTTCGCCAGTTCCGGCGGCGGCGGCGCCACCGCCGGCGTCACCGCGGGCGGGCGCACCGGCCCCACCGGCGTGGTCCGCGCGACCACCTATTCGCAAAGTACCCCTCGCCTCCGCTGGGGGCGATAGATCGGTAGGGTCCGCTGTGCTGGTCAGAAGTAGCGGCCGACGTCCTCGTCGGCCGGAGAACACCGGTAGCGCCGGCCCCCCGTGGCCAACGAGCGCACGCCGACAGAAACGTAGAGTCCGGTGTAGGGTCCGCTGTGCTGACCAGCCGTGCGGACCCTCCACTTCTTCTCCCCCCGCGAAAAATCTGTGGCACCAATGTCCCGCCGACGGACCCACGAGCGGGAGGCCCGTGCCGCAGCATGAGTTGCGGACCAAACCCCCGAGTGATGAAACCGCTTACGTTCGCCGCAGACGGCCCAGACAAGCGTTGGCCAGCACCCTCCACGGATTGACCATGAACGGCTGGAGCCGCAGGGCACAACGCAGGTCCCTCGCCGCCATGCGTAGATCGCCGTTTTCCAGATAGTGCATCCCTGACCGTTCGTACATGCGCGCCCGAGCCCGCCGCTTCAGCCGGCCGCTCGAGTCGAACCGCACAAAAAGCTCTTCGTGATCCGCGATCAGGGACAACATCTCGATGCGGTGCCGCTCGGGATTGTTGAAGTGCGCCGGCCCCGGCTGCTGCCGTATCAACGGCACGTCCACCAGCACCGCCCGGCACTTCTCCAGGAGCGCAATCGCCAGGCGACGGTCCTCGCAACACTTGCCCGCCGCGAAACCACCCACATCCTCCAACGCCGAGCGCCGCACAAGAATCGAGGAGCACAAGCCCGTGAAAACGTTGCGGATGAGCAACTCACGCCGCACCAAACCGGGTCCGGGGGGCCGGAAAAACCCCCCGGGGTTCCCCCCCGG
>CAYYBO010000148.1:6589-9602 GCA_964470125.1 uncultured Planctomycetaceae bacterium
TGGGCCGTCATAACCGCACGGGTGATACGTCTGCTCGGCCGGTGACCAGACCAGCGCGGCGGTCAGGGCAAAGTCCGCCTCGGGATGGCGGGCAAGGGCGGCCATCTGCATTTCCAGTTTCTGACTGTCCCACAGGTCGTCCGCGTCGAGAAATGCCAGCCAGTCCCCCCGGGCCGCGGCCATGCCGGTGTTCCTTGCCGTCGAAGCACCGCCGTTCTCCTGGCGGATGTAGCGAATCTTGTCCCCGAATCCCCTGCAAACAGTGCCGGTGTTGTCGCCGCTGCCGTCATCGACGACGATGATCTCATCCGCGGGGCGGGTCTGTGAGAGCACGGACTCGATAGCCCCCGAAAGGCACTCGGCGGAGTTATACGAGGGAATGACGACGGAGATCATCGCGTCTTCCAGGCGGCGTGGCTCCGTGCTTGGCGGGATGGTTGACAAGCGCTGCGCTCTCCTCGCCGTTGCATTACGGCAGGTACACCTGCATCGGCGATTACGCTACCTTTGCTGGAGCGCGCCGCTTCCGGCCGAGCCGGGGGCATTACAAGAGGCTCCGGAATCATGGAACAGAAGGCGAGATTCAGACCGGCCCAACGGCTGAAAGGCCGGCGAGCCTTTGCAAGGGTTTTCGGCGGTCGCCGGTCAGCCGCCAACGCCTTCGTGGTCGTCTACGCCATGCCCAACGATCTGAGCTTCTCCCGCCTGGGCTTGACCGTCGGCCGAAAGCACGGCCCCGCCGTGCGGCGTAACCGAATCAAGCGGCTGCTGCGTGAGGCATTCCGCCTGGTATACGGCGAATTGCCGCAAGGCTACGATTTCATCTGCGTGCCGCGGGTCGGCGTCGTTCGGGCGTTATCGGAGTACAAGGAGGCCATCTGCTCTTTGACCCCTCGGGCAGCCGCGTGTTGGAAGGCTCGCGGCGACAAGGCCGAGGGCGTGTAGCAGGACTGGGAAAGACAGGTCTGCCACCCATCCGGCACGAAGGCCCGATAGCGCAGGCTCCTGCACCGCGCCGGCCTCGCCCAATCTTCCAGCGCTTTCGGACGGTTGGGTCAGCCAGGAGCCGTAGTCTTCGCTCGCCCGGGAATACTTCTAGTTAAGGTGAGGCCCCGATGGTCCGATTCGGAGGGGGGCGAAGAATGCCCAATCGAGACTCTCGACCGGCTACCGCCCACAACCCGCTTGGGCATCCGACGGGATGCCGACAAGCGGTCTTCCCACCAGGCCGGGGCCCGATGTGGCCTCGGCTTTTTTATGCGCCCGCTTCGCTTCCGCGGACCCGCGCAGCGCGTTTCGCCTACCATGCCGCCAGTTCGCCGACGACCTCCTCTACCAGATCCTTGATCGTTACCAGCCCCAGGCAGCGACCCGAGTTATCCACCACGATCGCCATTCGTTGACCCGCGTGCTGCAACGTTGTCAAAGCCTTCATCAGCGGCGTTGTGTGCGCCAGCGTCAAAGGCGGTTGAATCAACTTGCCCAGGGCTTGCCCCGCCGGGCTGGTCAGCACGTCCAGCACATGAACGGTCCCGATCACGTTGGACCGGTCCCCGCGATACACCGGTAACCTGGAATACGGGGCTCGGCGGATCATTTCCTGGATTTCGCGCCAGCCGGCGATGGCGTTCAGCATGACGGCGCTGGACCGCGGAGTCATTACGCTCGCAACCCGAAGCGCCTTCAGCGTGGGGATTCGCTGAAGGATGAACACCTGGGCGGCGGTCAGCGCCCCATCCGCCTCCCCCTCGCGCAGCATCTTGTACATCTCCAGCCTGGGGTGGAGGGCTGATCCCCATGTCGGCTGGCGGTGCAGTCGATTGACCACGAACCTCGATATCCGATGCTGAATCCCGATCATGCCCGTCTTGCGACAGACCCAATGCGTGGCCGAGAGCAAGGGAGCGGCCAACACCATGCAACGGTCGGCCCGCCGCTGGAAGATATTCTTGGGCAACACCTCGCCGAAGATGAACAACGTGGGCGTCAGAATCAGCGTGGTCAGGAACGTGGCGCGTTGCTCGAGATGACTCCGCGAGACCTCGCTCATCTCCGCTGTGGCGGCGCCGAGAAACACGAAAGTCAGACAGGCGGGGGCAAGGTAGTTGGCCGCGTTCGTGCCCAGCAGGGTGGTGAACAGCGAACCCGCCTGGTCGTCCAGCAGCCGGCGCAGTCGTGCCGATCTCTTGTCCTCGTGCGACGCCAGCCGCAGCCGCAGCCGGTTGACGCAATACAAACCGGTTTCCATGCCGCTGAACAGGCCGGAGAGCAGCACGAAGACGCCGCACCCCAGCAGCCAAAAGGTCGTTTCGAATTGGGTGAGGACGGCGATCATGACTTGCCGCCCTCCATCGCAGATGGGTCTTGCCGCCGGCGGGTCTGCGATGCTTCCAGCAGCGTGAGCAAGTCGGGGTTGTCCGACGGCGGCTCCTTCAGCTCCAGCCGGGCCTGAAGAATCCGCCGGTTCCGCATGCTCACCACCGTCAAGGCCGCCGACCCGATGAAGACTTGATCGCCTCGCTGAGGGATGCGGTCCAGCATTTCGGCCACCATGCCCCCGACCGTATTCACGCGGGTCTCCTCGATGGGCAACTCGAAGGCGCGGCGGAATTCATCCACCGGCAGACCGGCGTCGATCAGGTAGTCGGTCTCGCTGAGACGATGAACCCCCGGCGGAGGGCCGGCCTCGTTCGATGCATGGAACTCGCCGACGATCGTCTCGACAACGTCCTCCAACGCGACGATGCCGGCCACGCCTCCGTACTCGTCCACGACCACCGCCGATTTGGAGCCCGTGGTCCGGAAGTGATGCAGCAAGGCCTCCACGCTGGCCTGCTCCGGGATGAGCGGGCCGGTGCGGATCAGTTGTCGCAGGGGTGTGTTTCTGTTGAACAGAAACTCCTTGGCGTGAATGACGCCTTGGATGTCGTCCAGGTCGCCCTCGTACACGGGTATTCGCGCCAACCGACTGGACTTGATAAGCCTGACCAGTTCCTCGTTGTCCGCCTTCAAG
>CAYYBO010000149.1:0-5716 GCA_964470125.1 uncultured Planctomycetaceae bacterium
ATTTGACCGCGAGGCCCGAGCCGTGTCTGCTTGCCGTTGAGATCGGCGCTTGCCGGATGCGAGCAGCCCACGCCCAGCTTGGTGCCGTCGTACGGATCGGGGGGAATGCAGCCGAATCCACAGGCGTCCTCGGCCAGCGCGAGGAACTCGTGCTTGGCCCAGGACATCCCGATCTGCTCGAAGCGATTGTCTTTCAGGCGATAGAGCTGCTGGGCCAACACGGGATGCTGGCTGGTGCTGCCGACCCAGAGGACCTGCTGGTTGCCGAGATTGCAGGCAACGGAACCGACCGAATACGCAGTGATGTCGTTTAGTCTGCCGAATCGTGTGACGGGCCCCGAGACCTCGCCCACGATTACGTCAGGTCCGTTCGTTCGGGCGGGGGTCTCCCCACCGGTGACGACGAGGATCAACAGCCCCGATATGGCGACTAGGCGCATCTGGAACATGTGCATCCCACTCCTCGAGCAGTTCGGCCGCGCCTGCGCCCCGGGATGCGGCCCGATGATGAAGGGTAGCGCGAGACGGCTCACGTTGCGTGATATCGTCTCGGCTCAGAACAATTTTAGCACCAAGCTCATGCGTTTCCAACGGATGATCGACCGGAGGTGGCCCGCATGAGCCCAAGTCATTATTGGTCGAGGGCGTGTGTCCTGCCTTGGATTTCCACGTGTGGCATAGAGAAGCCATGTCTGTTGAGAGCCACCGGCCGATCGTTTGCGCTACATGAGAGTGGCGGCTGGCACTCCTCGTGCCATGCCAGCGGGCCTCAGCCGCAACCTGGCTCCTGTCGGCGCAGGGCCCTCATGGTGTTTTGGCATGTTGGTCTCCCCTTGCATTCGCTTTAGTTTTCCCAGATTACTGGCACCCTCGTTGGGTGGGCCGTTGGGAGAGCAAGGTCACCGCCAGCCGCAGTTTCTCGGACGACAAGCGACCTGCCCTGGCCGGCGGTCTGACCACCAGCCAGGCAGGAGCCTTGGCAAGGCTTGACAAGACTACTCTTGATGCCCGAAACGTCCCAATAAGAAAATGAGCTCTTCGGCTCAGAATCATTGACTTGACAGGCGCTTCTAGCTTATGCTCGGGGGTAAGAGGGGCCGGGCGTGCCGGGCAGCGAACGGCATGTGTCGGCCGCAAGGAGTGAGGATCGAGTGCGCGAGGGAGCGGAGGGACATATCCACCCTCGTATCGCAGTAAGCAATCCGCCCGTGCCGCGAGTGGCGCGAGCAGGAGTTGGGCAGGAAGTGGGAGAGGGACAGTGACCATGCATACAAGAAGCAATCGCTACCAAGGTCTGGCGGTGACCCTCTGTGGACTCGCCGTCGCCACGTTTCTCGCGGGAAGCGGTATCGCCGAGGCCAGCAATTGGACTAACACGAGCGGCGCCAACGCCAGCTTTGGATGGAGCGGCGGCAAGAACAACACTGACCACTTCGGTGATCCCACGGTCACCACGAGCGGTTTCTTCTTCACCAACACGGTGAACTATAAGGCGCAGTTGGGCACGCTATCGGTGACCGACTACGCGCAGGTTCGTGTCAACACCAATAACGCGATCCCCTCCCCAGCGACTCCCGTCACCACGATCCGGGTGTTCGAGTGGGGCACGTACAGCGGTTTGCCCAGTGATTTCACGGTGCAGGTTGACTATAGCATCTACCGATTCAATCCCACCCCCGTCGGCAGCACCGGCTCTCTGCCCATGCCGGTTTGGTTTAACCCGGATGGGAAGTGGTACTCGGAGCGATGGCTGAACGTTGGTGATGTGCTTCCGCCGGGCGCGCAGATCACCTGGAACCAGCCGGTGGTGGATTTCCAGATCAAGGTTACCAATACGATTCAGGTCACAAGCTCGGCGGCCGGGGATGGCGCCTGGATCGAGAAGAACGGCATGTTCATCATCGTGCCCGAGCCGAGCTGCGTGCTTCTGATTGTGCTGGGCGGTTTCGCGGTCGCCAGGCGGCTGCGATGACGTTGCTTTTTGCAGTTTACGAAAGCGGATAATCATCTCTCAAGTTTGAGATGTTGTCTCGCTGGAGAAGAATGTGGAGAGGGCAAACTGGCGAGGAGAGATCACATGAGAAACATAGTGTTTTGCGGTGTGTTGGCCATCGCGTTCCTATCGGTCGGCGCAGCCCCTGTGTCGGCTGGTTGGGGTGGGACCGCGCAGGATTTCACCTACTTCAACGGAGGTGATCTGTACGGCAAGTTCGGTGAACCGTTTGCCGTCGGAAACAAGCTAGTCTTCACCGATGTCATCTTCCAAGCGAACGCCCAAGACGGCGGGCATGATCAGGACGGCGACACCGTTTCCTGGGACATTCAATGCAACCCGGGATGGAAGCTCACCGCCGTGGGCATCTGGGCCTTCGGCAGCTTTGCCATGATTGGTGAGGGCTCTCACGTCGCCGTGGACCTTCAGCTCAGCGTAACTGAACTGGAGGGGCTCAACCGAACGTGGACGGATCTGGACACGCAGTACTGGCCCGGCGCTTTCCCTCTGTACTATCCCCAGTATGTCCAAGGGGCGTGGTACGGCATATCAGAGATGGATCTGTCCAGCGCCTTACCCGAGCCCGCCGAGTTGCTGCATATTGACATGACCTCGATCCTCGATGCCTGGGCTGCCGCAGGGGGCGGCGCGCAAATCAACACGCAGGGCCAGGATATCGAATTCGAGTTCTTCTTCATCCCCGAACCGGGAACGTTGGCATTGCTGGCTTTGGGGGTGTTGGCCTTCGCGGGGCGACGGAGCCGCTGAGAAGGGGGACCGACATTGCTGACACCCAGCCTGACGACCGCCGGAGCGGATGCGGGGTGAGTTCAGGGAATGACGGCGCTGATCCGATGAGAAGACATCATCAGGTGGGGTTGGTGCGGGCGTACCGACCCCACCTGCTTTGTTATCGTAGAGGCAGAGAATCGAGCATCCCCGCGCCGCCAGCGGGTGAGTGTCCGAGCCTCGGGCTCTCGAGGGGGTTGTCGTTCGGAGGATCGCCTGACTTGTGGCAGGTTGCTACTCGCCCTGGAGAGGAAAACGCGGGCGGGCTGGACGATTCAGTTTAGAGGGACGACCACGGACAGACAGGCGCGTCGGCGCCTGGAGCGATTCAATACATAGGCGCGTATTCTGCACGCAATGAAGGCGCGGGAGCGCAGGATGGAGCGGCGTCGATGGCGCGCAGAGGGTTCGCGAATACAATTACTCCCTGCTGGCTATTACTGACGTGCGCGGTTGCGCCGATGGTCGCGTCTGAAGTTCCCCCCGAGCAGCGAACGGCAGATATGCCCGATAGCTGGCTCGTGTTGTACAACGCCAACCATGCCGACAGCGTCACCTGGGCATACTGGTACTGTCAGCAATGGAGCATCCCGCCGGAGAACATGCTTGGGCTGGACACCTCGGCGGCGGAGCACCTCCCAACCAAGGCCGCCGCTCAAACGCGGATCATCGGCCCTGTCCGCTCGTTGCTTGATGGCGACCCCGCCTTCGAATCCAAGATCATGGGCATCCTCGTGGGCTATCGCGTGCCCGGTCACTATGCGTCGCCGGTCGCCGGCGGGCCCGGAGGTTACTCCATCCCCGATGCCCTTGAGGACATGTACGACGACGACAAGCCGCCGGGGCCGATGGGCTCATACGGCGGGCAGCAGGGCTACAACAGCCATGACTGCCCGCAGTTCATCGGCTGCATGTTGCCGCCCGAAGGCCGCCCGACCAAGGCCTGGATGGAACCGAAGCGGTACATGGTAGCGAGAATCGACGGCCCCACGCTGGCCGATGCGATGGCTTTGACCATACGCGCCAAGCAGATATCGAGCCCGAACCACTACGTCCACGGCCAATACGTTTGGTATGACTACAAGGATCCCTTCCTCCCGGCCGGAAAGTGGACCTGGCTGAAGCGAGCCGTGGAGAAGCCCGAACTCGCCGAGATGCCCTGGATGGAGTATGACGAAGACACCGACCAGACGCCAAGCGACGCGATACGCTTCGGCACGCACGACGTGGGCGGGTGGGACGACTCGCGTCTCTTTCACCCCGATGGTGGTTCGCGCATCCTGGCCTTTGACTACAACAGTTGGGGGGCCACGACCGTGCGAAGCACGACGGCTGAAGATGCCCGTTTTGTCCCCAACGCCTTGGCCGCCGGGTACGCCGCCGCCATCGGCTCCACCTGCGAGCCGGCTTCGTGCTGCCTGGGGCCATGCCCGGAGACCATATTTGCCGCCTTGCGGGAAGGTTGGACCCTGGGAGAGTCCTTCCACATCTCCGATGTGTACGACGACTGGGTCTGGACCCTGGTAGGAGACCCCCTTCTTCGCATGCCCCATTGGTTCGACGAGCCCAGGCCGCTGGGCTCCGGCGACATGAACGGGGATGGGCTGGTCGACGGGCGTGACATCGGCCTGTTCACCCGCGTCGTCACCGGCCTGGAGACCGACCCGAACATCGTCGCCTCAGCGGACCTCAACGGCGACGGGGTGATTAACGATGACGATGTCTTTCTCTTTGGCGCGCCGACGCTGTACACGACCAACGACCCGAACGTCCTCCGCGGAAGCGGTGACGCCAACGGCGACAAGCGAGTGGACGGGCGAGACATCGCCGCTTTCCTGGACAAACTGATCAACGGTCTGCACGGCGATGAGTCGCTCCGCGAACAATTCGGCCCGGACATGAACAAGGACGGGCAAATCACGCTGGAGGATGTGCCCCTGTTCGTGGACGTCCTGTTGCGACGATAGCCGGCACGCCCTGAGAATCTCATCGCGCCGGCTGCCGGCACTGAGCGGGCTCCTTGTCAACGGCCGTCGCCCTGCCCTCGGGGGTCGTGTCCGTCGGCTCAAGCAGCGGCTCCCACAGCCCGATGTTGTCCTCTTCCACCCTGCAGAACCCGGTCGTCTTGTAGGCGGCGTACGAGTTGTAACTCCATTTGAGAAACTCTGAGTCGCCACCGCCGATGGTGGTGATGAGAAACCGGTTGCTCAGCTCCCCGAAGCCCCGGGCCTGTTCGACCGGCGACGGCGAATCACCCCGGTTCGCATCGACCGGCACCCAGCCGTAATTCGGTAGGTATATCTCCGCCCAGCGATGGAAAGCCTCATCGACGCTGGCGTCGTCACCGCGAACGACAATGCTGCCGACATAGCGGGCCGGCAACCCCGCCGCGCGGCACAACGTTACGAAGGTGTAGGTATACTCCGAGCAAGAACCTTTGCCGCGTTTCAGCACCTCCTCGGGCACATCCCAGCCCCCGACCATTTCGTACTCCAACCGGTCGATGACGAAGTCATAGAGTTTCCGTGCCACCCAGTACGGGTTCTTCTCGTCACCAACGGTCTTCTTCGTGGTCTCTTGGATGTACGGGCTGTTTATTCGCAGGCGCGAGCCGTCGACAGTGTACTTCTCTCGGATGTCCGCCGGGATATCCTCCAACCGGCCGGTCCGTTCGGGACGGATCAAGTAGTTGATGGCTGATACTTCCGCCCGCACCCGATACCCGAGCGGAGCCTTGTTTCCCGCCGCAAGTCTGCCGACCTCGAAGATAGCGCACTGCTGTCCCCAATGATCTCTCGCGTTCCTCGCGGGTTCTCCGAAGAACCGAACCTCGCTGAGCAGATTATGCATTGCCATATACTGGGAACCGCCAACGCCCCCGCACAGACAAAAAAAAGGGCGGGGCCAAAATTAAACAATACCCACTCAAAAAAA
>CAYYBO010000149.1:5726-9566 GCA_964470125.1 uncultured Planctomycetaceae bacterium
CTCGCGGGTTCTCCGAAGAACCGAACCTCGCTGAGCAGCTTCTGGCTTGGCAGATTCAGGGGAACGGCCAAGGCCACGGTCAAGTCAATCACTTCGGCGGGGCCGTAATTGCTCAAAGTCCAGGCATACTCAACTTGGGCCTTGCGAGTCTCCGACAGGCGATACGGCGGATCACTCTCGATGTCGATCTGGTACAGCCTGCGGGTCTGGAAGTCGACGTTCCACAGGCAGCCGTCCAGCCAGGCGATTCCCGCGGGATACGGCCCGGGAGATTTGACAATCCCGACGACCTGTCCGCGCTGCGGCTCGACCATGTAGAACTCGTCCTTGTTGCGATTGCTGACCCAGAGGTAACGGCCATCATGGGTAAGCGAAGTACAGGCTCTCTCCGGGGCAGGAAACGAAGCGACGATGGTCCCGTCTTCCGGCATGACGGCGTAGATTCGCTCCCGGCAGAGGATGAAGAGCTGCTCATCGGCGAATGCCAATCCCGAAGCCTGTGACTCCGCTGCCTGGAACGATCGCTCAACAATCCCGGCGACGGGGTCCATGACGAAGACCATCCCGGTGTGGTCGTCGCAGATGAACAGCTTGCCCTCCGCACATGCAAGGCCGACGGGCTTTAGCGTCGGCGCGCTCAGCGCCCGTCGAGCGTTGCCGTTTGAAGGATCGACTTCGTAGATCGCGGCTTCGCGCCAGTCCGCGATAAAGAGGCGTTTCCCATCGGTCGCCATGCCCGCGGGATAGCGGCATGGCGCCTCCAGCGTCGCCTTGATGTCTCCCGGCGCCGCCATCGCTGGAGCGACCATCAGTGCAGCAAGGGCCAAACAGAGCGATTGAATCAACGGTGCAACGGGTTTTCTCACGATGATGACTCCTTTGGTCAGGCAGCTTCCGTCACGGCGAACGCAGCGGCGTTGCCGCCGTGGCCGGCAGGATTTCTCTCCAGAAGCGCCACGGACGTCCATAAAAGTACAACGTACACTGTCCGACTCGCTCTTGTCCGCCGTAGGCGTCTCGGACCCATCTTTGCATCGGCGCCAACATGCGCCCCTCCGGCATCGGGTGTTGGTCGTCGGGTGCCTGGGCCAGCGAGAACCCTCCCCGGGGCACGAGCAACTGAGGCTCTCCAGTCGGATCATCGGGCGTCGGCGGTTCAACGCCCAAGGGCGTCCAATCCACGATCACTTCCGGCGGCGAAGCCTGCAACCTCCTCAGCAACTCCGGCATGGGCGGACTCAACCGGCCGATCTTGCCCTGGAAGATCACGTCGGCGTTGGATATCTCAAGCGTCGTGCGCCGTCCTGCGTAATAGGAGACGGTGTAATCCGGCGGCCAAAGCACCACTGACTGGCTGGGCGTTGTGTACTGCCGCACGGTCTCCACCCTGGCGCTGGTGAGTGCTGCACGCGTCTGATAGGCCACCCGGAACTCGTGCGAGCGATCGAACGTGAAGCGCAGGTGGTCAAGGAGCGACGACGCTCCGGGAATCACAACCACCACCGCGGCTATCGCCCAGGCGATGTTGGTCCGCCGTTGCCAGACTCGCTCAAGAAAGGAGGCCGTCAGCACCGCCGCCGGCGGCGCTGCTTGCAGGAGATAGTGGCCGTAGCCGTATGGGGCCACGGCCAATACCAGCGTCGCGGCGAGCCAATACCAGCCGATCAACGGCAGGCGCGCCGAGCCATCGGCTTCATCACCTCCGGCCTCCCGCCGCACCGCACGGCCCAGCATCAAGGAGAGGAACCCGATGAAGGCAGGGCCCAGCAAAACCGCGGCAAGGAGGATCGTGCCGCCCACCTGCGCCCAGTGCTCGACAGTCCCGAGCCGCCAGCGTTCGACCTCGGCCGATCCGGCGCGCACGAGGTCGTAGAGCACGGCTTGCTCCCAGAAGCCGGCCAAGTTGCCTCGCCACACCAGGCAGGCCGCGACCGGCACCCACACCACGGCCGCGCCGGACGCCAACAGGCCGATCCGAGCGAGAGCGGGCTTGATCCGTCCCCTATTCGTGAAAGCCCTCATCGCTTGTGAGAGAACCAGGACGATGAGCAGCAGGCAGCCGGTCTGCTTGAACAGGCCGGCCGCACCGCAGCAGACTCCCATCCCCAGCCAGCGTCCACGCGACCCTGGCAACTCGCGTTGAGGCGCTCCTACGAGCAGCAAGATGGCCAGCATGTCGAACATTGCGACGAACTTCTCGACGTTATTTCCCCAATCAGCCAGAATCCGGTGACAGAAGACAAGGCTCAGAAGGAGGCTCGCTCCCGCAGCCGCCGCCGGCGACGCCACCCGCCGGGCGACGGCATAGGTCAGCCCTATCACGCCCGCGCTCACGATCGCGTCCAGCCAGAGAAACGCAGTGTCTTCACCTCGTCCAAACAGCCACTCCAGCGCTGCGAAGGTATAGTAGATGCCCGGCGGCTTGCTCTCCCAAAGATCGCGATACATCGCGGCCCCATCGAGGATCCTACCGCCGATGTAAGCCCACATGCCGGTGTCGGTCTGGAGCGGTATGCCCGACCAGCTCAATCGCGTGGCCACCACGTGAGCGCCGGCAAGCAAGAGCAGGAGGCCAGCCACGACGCTGAACGGTTGTGAATGGGTGGACGAAATCGCCCCGGGCGGCGGAATCGTGATGCCGGCATTCTGAACGGCTTTCATGGTGCAGAGCTTCTACCTCATCCGCTGTCCTGGCACCCGTTCATCCAGGTGCCGCGCGCCCGCGCCCGCCACAGTCGGATCTCGCCGCCTGCCACGGCCGCCGGTGTACGCCGCCAGATGGACGCTCGTTCAAGCATGCCACAGACGACTCTGACACCGCAGCGCCGACGGGCGTGCGGGAGGCATTGTAGCCTTCTCGGCCGTGGTTGAGACCGAGAAGACCTGACACCCGCACGAACTGCAGGACGGTGTCGCCGACTCCAGGGGCGAGAAATCCGAGTGGGGGCTTGATTTAACTCCCGCCAATATCTAGATTGAGGAGTGTGTGGCCACCTCATCCGGCGGCGACGACCGCTGCAGGGCCGCGTCATCGCACAACTAGGCGATCCTCGTCGCCGGCCCCAGGATCGGCCACGCCATGGGACAAGGCGGTTCGCCAGTTGGGCCCGTACGCCGAGCAGTAGAGGCGGGATCCCTGATGACAATGCCCCCAGAGCATCCCGGAAACCGATCCTTTCCAGGCGGAGATAGTTACCTCGGCCGAGTCGTCGTGGATGCCAGGCTGGCGACGCCGGAGGAGGTCCAGGCCTGCTTGGCCAAGCTGAACGAGCTCCATGCCGCAGGCCGGCCGATCGGGCTAGCGGATCTGCTCCTGAAGGCCGGTTTCGTCACACCAAGCCAGCGTAAGCGCCTTGCCCACCCCGCCGAGGACTCGATGGCGGGCGCCATGCCGCAAATCCCCGGCTTCCAGCTCCTACGAAAGGTCGGCTCGGGGGCCATGGCCAGCGTCTTTATGGCCAAGCAGTTGTCCTTAGACCGGGTTGTAGCCATCAAAATCCTGCCCAAGCGGCTCAGTGAGGACCAGGAGTTTGTCACTCGCTTCTATAAAGAAGGCCGGGCTGCGGCCAAATTGAACCATAACAACATCGTCCAGGCCATCGACGTCGGCGAGTACGGCGGTCATCACTACTTCGTCATGGAGTATGTGGACGGATGGACGGTCTACGATGAGCTTGCGAAGAAACGCCTTTACCCCGAACCGCGGGCCCTGGAGATTGTGATCCAGATTGCCAGGGCCTTGGAGCATTCGCATGCCCGCGGCTTCATACACCGCGACGTCAAGCCGAAGAACATCATGATCACCAAGGACGGCGTGGCCAAGCTGGCGGATATGGGCCT
>CAYYBO010000150.1:0-9508 GCA_964470125.1 uncultured Planctomycetaceae bacterium
TGGGTTTGAGGCGCCCCTCCCTGGCTGGTTTTCAGGCGCCCCGTGACATGGGACGGCGTCAGCAATCCTCCCGACATCGACGAGTACCACAAGCTGTGTGATCGCCTCGATTCGCTGGTGTGTCGATTCTGCGTACTGACCCATGTGATGGTCCGATACCACGAGCGACAATTGAAGCGGCTCAAGCGAGCATCCGCAAAGATCGTGCTGCGGCTCGTAGCTCAGCACGTCTTGCAGTCGGCTTCGACTCGCACAGCATCGCAGTCCTCCGCAAGCACCAAGAAATGGCAGCCGCCAGCGGGCTTCGTCGGAGTGAAGACGATTCTGCTCGATGCAGCGTACCGCAAGGCGAAAAGCGGTATTCCCAGGAACCCGCCGAGATCGACGATCCAGCGATGGGCAGAGCAACATCGCCCCAATCGCACCGAAAGAGACCCGAAGACGGGCGAAGTCTACTACCCGGTAGACTGGGTGCGTCAACGGTTCGAGGCGTGGAAACCGCGTGCGTAAGAGACCAGCGTAAAGCGTAATCGCCGGATATTGGTTGACGGTCGGGCTCACCGGGTGTAGATTGTCTATAGAGGACGGCACTATTCGCCGCGAGAGGGTTCGCGGCAGCGTCGTTCACAAACCTTGGCCCCATTCCAAGGAGAGCACGTGCTAAGGGGCAGCACAAAGATCGGCAGTTGAGTGACCATGATCGTGGTAAGCACTCAGGGGAAGCAAGCATCCCCGACAGGCATTCCGGAGCTTTGCCTCAACATCAAACAGCTTGCGTCCGTTCTCGGCGTCTCAAGCCGACACATCGAAAGACTCGATTCAAGCGGAAAACTCCCCAAACCCTTGCGGCTCGGTCGAGCCAAACGCTGGCGTACATCCGAAATAGAGGCATGGCTTGAAGCCGGATGCCCCGACCGTCGGGCATGGCAGGCGACGAAAGGGGGTGCCGCATGACATCCCCAACAGAAACGCCCCTGGGTGACGAAACCAACAGGGGCGAATCAAATGATGCTCCCAAGAACCATACACCACAAACGAGCGATACGCAAGCATCTGATGCCTCCCATGCCGGTGCGAATGTCGGAGGGGACAAGGGGCAACCCACCCAAGGTGCAAATGTCACCCCCCATCCTTCGGCCCTGGATGCAGCGAAGGCGACTTTCAAGAAGTGGTTGTACCTTCCGGATGATCGTGTTCTGGATTTCGTCTTCGGAGTAGTCTTCGCAAACCGTCTCAACGGCGATCCGGTATGGGGTGGCATCGTAGGGCCGCCGGGTGATACGAAGACCGAGATTCTGAGGAGCCTGCAACACAACTCCATCTATGAACTCACCAGTCTCACCCCCAAGACGCTAATCAGCGGTCTCCCAAGTGGAATGAACCGCGACAAGGAGACAAGCCTTCTACCCAAGTTGAATGGCAAGATTCTCGTCGTGAAGGACCTCACACCGCTAATCTCCGGCAATCGCGAAACGCGAAGCGAGATACTGGGCCAGTTTCGCGACGCTTATGACGGCAAATCTTCGATGGCCTTTGGGACGGGAAAGACCAAGCGGTTTGAAAGCCGCTTCGGGATGCTTTTTGGCGTTACTCCGGCAATCGAAGGATGCTGGCCTGTCATCAACCAGCTTGGTGAGAGGTTCATCTACTATCGCTGTGCTGAGGGTGACTCGCTGGCCAAGGTCGAAGCGGCTGTCTCCAACAGCAACCAGAAGACTGAAATGCGAGAAGCTCTTGCCAAAGCGGCCTCTCGGATCCTGAGCCAACTTGTGCCTTCTGACTTGACGATCTCTGAGGACATCCGTCGCCAAGTCATCCAGCTGGCGGACCTCGTGGCCAAAGCGAGGACGCCCGTCAAGCGGGCTGGACGCACCGAAGAAGTTGAGTACGCCCCGGTCGCCGAGGTGGGAACGAGGCTGGCTGGGCAACTGATTCAACTGGCACGAGGCATCACGGCCGCACGTGGCCAATCAGTTTGTGACGAATCGGTGATGGACTTGGTTCGCTACGTGGCCATCAGTGGGATACCACAGATTCGATGGAGGCTGCTCGACTTCTTACGGAAAGCCACAACCACCATGAGCACGAGTGAGATTGGGCAGGCTTTGAGACTGGGCACTGGTACGGCTAGGCGGAATCTGGAGGACCTCTGGCAGTTTGGGCTGGTAGAGCGGTCGTCCCGCAGTGGATCGGCAGATCAGTGGTCCTTGCCCGAATCGACCCGGTTCCAGGTGCAGAAGGCTGGGCTGGGGGACGGAGCCGGATAGGCCACCCTCCGACATTTGCACCCACGCATATGCTCCGTGTAATCAGTGAATGACAGTGAAGCTGTGAAGCCGGATGATGAAGTCTGAGGATTCTGCCCAAGAAGAGCCCACAGGAGACGACATCGTGAAACACAAAAGGCTCTCTTACAAGGACTACCGTGATCTTGGCAACACTCTCCGTGTGCTACGGTTGGCAGCACTGCATCGCCTCTGCAAGATAAGGAACCTGTTTGGACTGAGGCATCCATTCGCTCGCAGGGCTGAGGAACTGGAAGAGCTGTCGTCAAAACTGGCGTCAGACATCGACGACCAATTCTGCCGGGAGTTCCCAAAGGAGGCTGTGTCGCCCGGAGCCGCTCCGTACCCGGTCATGCCCGGCCCGCACTGGTTTGAGTCGCCGGATTGGCTCATCAAGCTGATGGACGAGGGACCAAGGGCTCGGTTCGATCACAAACAGACCAAGGTTGCCGGTGAGCGTGCATCGCCTCAGCCGGGTCAACCATCTGGGAAGCCGAGTGGATGCCCTACCGCAACGGAGAACGAATAGACTTGACCTTGCACACGGCGTCAAGCCCGTGTGAAGTACCGGGCCTTGAGCTACGGCCCGTCTGACCGGATGGTGATTCATGTACAAAAGAGGCTCATCGAAAGTGTCTGATCGCGAGAGGCGAAAGCTTCGCGGCGACTGGTGGGATAAGGTCCGCTTGGGCGACCTGCGGTATAAGCAAGTCCGGCTCTGTGTCGATGCCGACGTTTCCGCCAAGTGGTTGCACGACCTGCAACAGGCAGTTGACCGGCGTAAGGGCAACGAGGTACCCGACTGGGAAACACTGAAACGCGATGGAGTACCCCGCCGACTGCTCGAATCCCTTGGCATCGTGAGCAAGCTGGCCGCAACTCGGCGGAAATCTTGGGATAAGCAAGTCGAGGATTACGCCGGGGAGTTGACTACTACAGGCTGCAATGCCGTGTACGTGGCCAACGCCAAGCGTTGCTTAAAAGCGGTGGGCAAGGCGTGCGTCTGGACAAAGCTAACCGATGCTGATCGGGATGACTTCCAGGCGTACATCGACGGGATGAAGCTGAAACGCCGCAGCCCCCGGACCATCAACAACGTCCGCAGCATGGTAATCACGTTCCTCGATTGGGCGGTAAGGCTGGAGCGGTTGGACGCTCACCGGCTTATGACCATAGCCCGGCTGGACGAGCGGACCGACCGGAGGCGAGTGCGTCGCTCACTGGATGAAGCCGAGTGCATCCTGCTGCTAGGCGTGGCCCGTAAGAGGGAGCTAGCCTATCGCGTCGGCTTGGGCACAGGACTGCGACGGCGTGAGTTGAGGCTGTTGGAGTGGCGGGATGTGCGGATAGACGGCGATGATGCCAAGCGGCCCTATCTCGCTCTGAGACCGGAAGCAACCAAGAGCAAGCGGGCGGACGAGGTACCCCTGTCGAAGGACTTGGCGACTCGGCTGCGGGCGGCTCGACCAGCGATCCTCACGCCCACGACGCGGGTCTTCAAGAGCATTCCCACGCTGGCGACATGGCAGCGGGATTTAGTGGCCGCAGGGATAGCCTACAAGGACGCACAGGATCGAATCTGCGGCATTCATTCGCTTCGGGTGACTCTTGGGACGGAGCTGGAGCGTCTCGGGGCTCCTCGGGCCGTCCGGCATTGGATCATGCGGCATATCGACCCGTCCGTGAGCTACACGAGCTACGTGGATCGCGAGCGGTTGGACGCCTGGGAGTGGGTCAACCGGCTGCCGAAATATCCGCTCCCAACCCCCCAGCGGTTAAGGAAAACAGGCACGATGGACGTGCCCGACACGGCTACTCGCCCTTGTCACCAAAATCGTCACCAAACCTGCGGCGGTTCGGGGCGTTTTAGGCCGGTTACTGACGGTGAGAGCACTGTTGATGGGGGTAATAACGCGGCGGATGAAAACGCGGAAAACCTCAGCAAAACCGCGATTTCTGAACTGCCCGGGACAGGGATCGAACCTGCACCTCCTTTAACGGAGACTAGGCCCTCAACCTAGCGCGTCTGCCAATTCCGCCACCCGGGCCGGAGGCTCATCAAGCACGCCCAAAGCCTATTCCGCGAAAGGCCGCTCGTCAACAGAAGACCTGCACGACGCGGCTACTCCGCCGACAACGCATCGTAGCCCTCGATGCGGAACGGAGGGGATCGCCATACCCCGGCCACGGCGTCAAAATAAGGCTCGGTGATCGCCTGCTTGATCAACGTTGCATCGGCGAGCTCGGCGTCGTAAACGATCCTGGCCTCCGCCGCCCCTGGCCCCGGCCAGGCCTCAATTCTGATGTAGCCGGGGATCGCGTACTCGTCGTCGCGTTCGAGGAAGAATGCAAACAGATTCGCCCGGCCCCGGCATGTCAACTCGTGTACGTGGAGGGCCACTGTGGCCGTCTGGTCCGGCTCATCCCCGCGAACCTTGACAAACGACGGAATCGGGAAGACATACGCCGCCGCCACCGCCGCCGTCAAAAAGAGCAGCACGAGCCCGACCAGCACCGCCTGCGGCCAACTTCTGCCCAGGCTCCTCGGCGGTCCCCAGGCGACCGCCCCGGACCGCTCCACCGGGCATGCCTCCACGCAGTTCAGGCACGACAGGCATCGGGCCGCCGTCACCTCTTTCACCTCATGCACGGGAATGGCCATCGGGCATGCCTGGGAGCACTTCGTGCAGTCCAGGCAGGCGTCGCTGTCCCGCTTGATCCTCGCTAAGCCAAACCGCGAGAACGGGCTCAGCACTGCGGCCAGCGGACAGAGCCATCGGCAGAACGGCATGATGACCAGCAACGAACCGACCACGATCGAACCGGCGACGACGTACGACCAGACGGTGATGTCCTCGCCATGACGACTGATGAGAGCATAGCAGGGATCGAAGCCGCGAAAGAGAAGCTCGCCTGCTCGGTAGGTGATGAAGAGGACCACTGCCAGCACGCCGTACTTCAGCAGCGACAGCCCCCGGTCAAGCGGTGCTGGCACCGCAGCGCCTCGAATGCCCGCGAAGCGGCCCAGACTCCCCAGCCACTCGGAAACCGTACCGACGGGGCAAAGGTAGCCGCAAAACGCGCGCCGAAACAGCAGGGTGATGAGCAAGACCGCCGCGAGGATATAGAAATTCGAGACCCCCAGCGAGCAGAGCAGGTTGCCTTCTTGCCAATAGGTGTAAAGGGCTTCAACGCCGCCGAAGGGGCACCATCGCTCGGCGTTTCCGCGCACAACGAACACGCCGACCAGCGTAAGGCTCAGGAAGCTGGCCTGCGCGATCCGCCGAGTTGTCCTCAGCCTGCCGATCACTTCTTGGTCGCGGCCTTCTCCTCCGGCTTGGCCTTCGCGCCGTCGCAGCTCGACCTGCTGGGGCACTTGCCGCAACTGGCCCCCGTGCTGCACGCCGACTCCTTGACCTTCGACTGCGTCTTCATCACCGCGTCAAACTCGGCGACGGAGGTGGCCAGCACGCCCAAGTCCTTGCACCGCTTGGCCTGGTCCCTCAAGGCCTCCAGCCGGCTCGGCGGCGTGGACTCGAAGCAGCGAATCAGCAAACCCGTCGCCCTGTCGCGGTTGCCGACCAGGGCGTGCAAGCGGGCCAGGTCGAAAAGCAGGCCCGGGCCCAGATCATCCGGCTTGGGGCATTTCCGTGCCACTTCCTTGGCATCGTCCATCTTGCCCTGGCGGGCTAGGGCGATGCCCAGCAGGATGCGAGTCTTATCGGTGGCCTCCGCCTCCTTGACGCTGCCCATCAGTGCCGACGCTTCGGCATTCATGTCAAGCTCGAGCTGCGTCTCGGCCAGGCGAGCGGCGGAGTCGACGGTCTTGAGCCTGCCGTGAACGTGCTCGTCGAGTCCGAGAGCCTGCTGGATGAGGCCGTTGCTGTAATAATACGTCCGAACAGCCAGGGCGAGCGCTTCGAGCCGCTCGCTGTTCTTCTCATCCGGTGCCTCCCGCCGCATCTTGATGACCCGCCGGAGCAAGGCGTGTTCCTGGCGATACTGCTCATTCTTGGGGTCGGCCTCGGCCGCCGCGGCATAAGCCCGTAGCGCCCCTTCAAACTCGCCCTTCACCAACAGCGCCTTGCCCTCCGCAAACCGCGCTGCCCCATCGCCCTCGGCATAAGCCGGGACGCAGACCGCACACAGAAGAGCAAAGGCGACGGCAACCGGCACTCCTCGAATACTCATGGCTTTCCTCTTGCTTAAACCTCGCCTGCCTCCACGGGCCGCAGCCCTGCCTTGACATCGGAAGAGCATGCCCCCGCTTCTCCGTTCTCCGGCACACACAGACAATGAAGATAATACCACGCCGGGCTATTCAAATGAAGCAGATGACAACCCCCGCCCCGTTTACCCGCGATCTTCCGTGCTCATGCCCAGCATCGTGCGAAAGAGATACATCCAGTCTCGCTCCCACAACGCCCCCAGGGCCCCCATCGCCGCGTATTCCACCGGCAACGGACGAGCCAACGGCTGCAACACCAGATACGTGCCCGTCTCGCGGGCATGGGCAATGCTCCGGGCATCGGGCCCTGCCACCAGGTAGGCCGCTGACGCAACCACGGCCACAAGAACAAGCGACCACAACCGCGAACTGGTCTTGAAGCAGGCGTGGGCCACTAAGCTGGCAACCAGGAACGAAGCGGCGATGCCGAAGTACATCTGACCCTTGAGAATCGCCTCCCTGGGGCTGCCCAGCGTGCAGGACAACGCAAACCACGCCAGCAACGACGCCACGATCACCGCCGGGATGTCGTATCGAGCGTCAGGCTTTCGCCCGGTCCCGCGACGATCCGACGGGCTGTGCCCCGTCTGTCGCGGCGGGCCGAACCAGCTCTCCACCCACCGCCCAACGACGAAACCCACCGCAATCAGCGCTAGCCAGAGCCAGCACTCCGCCATCAGGGCGGTCGTTGGAAACGGGTCAAGCGGAGTGCGGCCGGTCGGCACGGCATGCATCCGATACATCACCAACGTGTCGAGTTGCGAGCCGCGAAGCCCCAGCGTCGCCAAACCGACGGCAATAGCCAGCGGGCCTCGGTCCGCCGAGCGGGCCCCGCAGATGGCCACCGCCAACCCGCTTGTCACCACCGCTAGGCCCAGAAGCTCCGCCATCGCGATCACGCCTTGATCGACCATCAACAGGCTGACCGGCCCTTGGGGATCCTGAGGCAAGACGACGTGCCATCCCACATGCCAGAATATCGCCGCCGAAATGCCGATCGCGCACAAAAACCGAATCCGGCGGATCAAAATTGCCCCGTGAGAGACGCGCGGCAGCGGACCGCCGCTTTGCTGATCCGCGATAGGCATGGCTGGAGATTCCGACACTGGGATCACCTCACATTGAGCTCAGCTTGGTACTTGGACAGTACCGCCTCGATCTGCTGTCGCCTGGCCTCGTCCATCTTGCACAGCGGCAGCCGAAACTCCTCGGCCATCATCCCGCCCACCGCCAATGCAGTCTTGATCGGTATCGGATTGGTATCCAGCCGCAGGAGGTCTCGAGCCAGCGGATAAAGTCGCTGATGCCGCGACTGCGCCTTACCCCAATCCCCGGCAAGCGCCGCGTCGGTCATCTCCGTCACTTGTCGCGGCAGCAGGTTCGCAACCACGCTGACCACGCCAACCGCGCCGACGCTCATCAAAGGCAGAGTCAGGGTGTCGTCACCGCTGAGAATGCCGATGTCGCTCGCGGCAGCAAGGGTGCTCGCTCCGTCCACGCTGCCCGTCGCGTGCTTGACCGCGACAATGTGGCGATGATCGGCCCGCAGCCGGGTGATCGTCTCCACGCTGATCTCCACCCCCGTCCGCCCGGGAATGTTGTACAGCATCACCGGCACGCCGACGCCCTCGGCCACCTGGCTGAAGTGCCGGTACAGCCCCTCCTGGTTCGGCCGGTTGTAATACGGTGAGACCAGCATCACCGCGTCCGCCCCGGCCTGCACCGCCGCCCTCGATCTGGCCAGCGTCTTCTCCGTGCAGTTTGTGCCCGTGCCCGCAATGACCGGAACACGGCCCTTGGCCCGCGCCGCCACCGCCGCGATGATCTCGCTCTGCTCCTCGTCCGACAGCGTGGGCGATTCCCCGGTCGTGCCGCAAGGAACCAGCCCGTTCACACCGCCCGCGAGAACATGGTCAACCAGCCTGTTCAGGGCTTTGAAGTCGACGCCCCCCTGGCGAAAGGGTGTAACCAGCGCGACCAGGCACCCTCTGAACATGCCCTACTCCCTCGGTCCGTGCTTGTCGAGCAGTCGTACCATCTCTCGAACGGCCTTCCGCAAGCCCACGAAGACCGCCCGGGCGATGATGCTGTGCCCGATGTTGAACTCGCTGAAGCCCGGAATGGCGGCGACAAGATGAACGTTGCGATACGTCAGGCCGTGCCCGCCATGCACTTCCAGCCCGCACGCCTGCCCGAAACGCACTCCATCGCGGAGCACTTCCAGCGCCTTCTCTCGCTCGGCCCGCGTCTTGGCGTTGGCGTAGCCCCCCGTCCAAAGCTCAACCGTCTGGAACCCCAACGCCGCCGCCTTCTCAATCTGCCCCGGCGTCGGTTCGATGAAGCCGCTGCAGACAATGCCCGCATCCTTCAATTGCCTCACCGCCTCCCCCACGCGGTCCGCCAGACGCACTACGTCTAGCCCGCCCTCCGTCGTCACCTCCTCGCGATGCTCCGGCACCAGACAGCACTGCGTCGGCTTGATCGACCGGGCGATGCCGACGATCTCCGCCGCGATCGACATCTCCATGTTCAGCTTGGTGACCACGACCTCCTTGAGCAGCGGCACGTCGCGATCGATGATGTGCCGCCGGTCTTCTCGAAGATGAAAGGTGATGCACGACGCCCCGCCGAGCTGCGCCTCCGCCGCCGCCCAGACCGGGTCCGGCTCGTCCGTCCGCCTCGCCTGACGAACTGTCGCCACATGATCTATGTTGACGCCCAGTGTCGGCATGAATTCCCTCTACCCTCTTACAAGCCCTCCGCCCCGGTGTCTCGCCCCAGGGCCCCCCGCCTCGAGCGCCCTCGTCTGAAGAGCCCGGTATCAAGCCCCTCCTCAATAGCCTCCAACCCACTTGCCCCCGATCCGAGGGCCCGCGACGCAAGAGCCCCCGCCCCCCAAGCCCCCGACCCAAGAGGCCCCCGCCCCAGAGGCCCCCGCCCAAATACCCCCCCCCGGGGGGGGGGGGGGGGCGCCCCCCGGCGCCCGCCCCCCCGG
>CAYYBO010000151.1:0-9415 GCA_964470125.1 uncultured Planctomycetaceae bacterium
GGCTATCACGCATTCCTGCCGGCTCGGTGGGTGCAGCTTGGGGCACTGACGCCGTTTGCCTCGCCCGGGGGGATGGACACGTATCGGGCATACCCGATCAACTCCGAGCTGCTGGTCGCCTGGGCCATCCTGCCGTTCGGCACGGACCTGGCCGTCAACCTCGTCAACCTGCCGGTCATGCTCTTCGGTGCTCTGGCCCTCTACGCCCTGGCCCGTGAGTTGGAGGCTCCGCCTCGCCTGGCCCTCTGGGCGCCGGTTGTCTTTTGCCTTGCTCCGTCGCTCTGCTCGCTCATTACCACGCAGTACGCCGACCTCTTGCTCGCGTCGGCGCTGATTGCCGGAGTGCTTTTCCTCGTTCGACACCTTAGGACTGGCGCCCCGACCGATCTCCTCTTTGCCGCGGCCGGCTTTGGCTTGGCCGTCGGCACACGATACAGCGCCTTCTTTATGGCCGGCGTATGCTGGATTGTTGTCCTGGCAGCTTGCCTGCTCACGCGGCCGCGAAGACTCCGTTCGCTCTACTGGCCTGCCGTCGCTCTGGCCCTCGCCTTCCTGGTAGGCGGCTATCAATACGTCCGCAACTGGATCGAACTGGGCAATCCCGTCTATCCGCTGAGCGTCTCCATCGGCGGCGTGGAGGTGTTCCGCCAATCGCCGCACTTCGAAGAGGTCTTTCGCCGATATCCGCTGGCGGGGCGGCGGGACGCGGACTGGACTCAGTTCAAGGGGCTGTTCAGTGCCGGACCGTTCAGTTGGGGTCCGGTGTTCGCGGGTGTCTGGATCATGGCGCTCTGGGCGGCGGTGAGGCCGTCTCGGGCGCGGCTGAGCAAATGGCTTCTGACCTTCCTGTGGGTCGCCGCAGTCGCGCTCTTCTATGCCTCTGACGCCGGTCTCTCCGCACACGTTCGCCGACTCTGGCCGGAGGTCTCGCAGAGGCTGCTCGCGCCGGTGATGGCCCTCACGATCAGTCTGGCGGTCAGCGTCTCATGCCTGCGGAGCCTCCCCCGAGCGATCGTGGCGATTGTCCCGACGATGACCGTTCTCGCCGCGTACTGGTGCGGCAACTATCCCCAACCGCTGTCGTTCAACGAAACAGCTCTCGTCGTAGCGGCGGCCGCCGTCCTTTGCTGGCTGGTAAGCGGAC
This sequence comes from uncultured Planctomycetaceae bacterium, assembly GCA_964470125.1. Classification (GTDB taxonomy): domain Bacteria; phylum Planctomycetota; class Phycisphaerae; order UBA1845; family UTPLA1; genus DATKKX01. The sequence goes on from CAYYBO010000151.1 coordinate 1,145, forward strand.
GAGCGTTCGAGCGGGCGATCATGGTACTCGCTCGACGCCCCCTGCTCATTCTGCTCGTCGCCGTCCTAACGCTCTTCCCCGTCTCCAGAGGCGCGGCCCAACTGCAAACCAGACGGGACGCCGCTCGCTACTATCACTATGCCCACAGCACCGACTACCACGAGATACCCCGCGAGTTCGTCACCGCCTGGCAGGCCTGCGACGAACCGGGCAGCCCCCACGTCGTCGCCATGACACGAAATCGAACCGGCACCGCCAGGCTGAGCCTCATGTCGACAGGCACGAGGTGGTTCTATTATCCACTGCTCGGTTCGCAATTTCAGAACCGGGTTGTCTACGCCTCGATCCATGAACTGTCGGACGTGCCCTCGCCGCCGTACTACTCCGGCCTCGGCGAGGACGGCGACGTAGCGGTTTGGCTGAAGAACCTGGCCCGGCTCGGAGTTGATAGGCTCTTTGTCGGCGAAGAGGCCAAGCCGGAGGAAGGTTGGATCTCGGAGCGGCCGGAGGTGTTCGCCCTGCTCAACGAGGGGCCCGGCTATAAGCTGTATCGAGTTGAGGCGGCGGCGTTGACTCGTGTGATTAATGATGTGCGGAAGCAGTGAAGTGCTTACAGAGCCGCGACCGCCTGCCCCTTACGTCGCGAAGCGATGTCAAGGGTAAGGGAGCGGTCATTTCGCGTTTCCGACGGCCGTTGCATCCTGGGCGTTACCGTTCCCTCACAGTCGCGGCTCTGTTCGTGCGCCGCTCCCTCGCGGCCGCGGCTCTGATCGGCGACAGGGGCAACAGATTGTCGCGGGCGAATGCCGCGGCCGTGGCGGCGAGGGCCTTGAAGTCCATGCGGCTCGCGGCCCTCAGCGTGCGGATGGGGTGTGAGGCGAAAAAGCCGCGATAGATCCGCCGTTTCACGTCGATCAGGTCGATCGGGCTTTCATACGGCAGGGCGTGGCCGTGCGGGTCGTACAGGCACCACTGCCGGCTCGCGGTGCCCGCTGCCTGTTGCTCGGTCCACATCTCTGTGCCTGGAAACGGAACGGCGATGTTGCACTGAAACGCGTCAGCCTTCAATGCCTTGAGTACGGAGAGCATCCTCGCCGCGTAACCTTGTTCGGTGAGGCCCGTTCGAGGGAAGATCATCATGAAGGCGATGGTCGAGATGCCCGCCTCCTTCGTTCGGCGAAACGCCTCGACGGTCGCCTCCCGCGATGTATTCTTCTTTGTTTCTTCAAGGAAGTCCTGGTCCTCGACGCCGTAGAAGATCCAGTCGCAGCCCGCCCGCTTCATCAGCTTGAGCATCTCGCGAGAGACGGGCGCGACCCGCATATTGCAGGACCAGTCGATATTCAACCCGCGAGACAGCACCTCCTCCGCGATTGCCTCGGCCCGGCCGTTCTTGATGTTGAACGTGGCGTCGAGGAAGTAAAAGGCGCTGATGCCGTGCGTTCGATTGTCCTGCTCCATCTCGTCGACGATGTTGCCGGGGCTTCGCAGCCTCGTCTTGCCGCCGAACAGCACCGGATACAGACAGTACGTGCAGGAGTGCGGGCACCCGCGGCTGCCGAGGAGAAGCGTGAATCGCTTGCCTCGGCGGATGATCGAGGAGCGATACCGTCGCACGTTGAGAAGATCGAGGGCGGGGAAGGGCATCGTGTCCAGATCGGGCCAGACGCAGGGCTCGGCCTCGGGGCGTCTCGGCGCCAGCACGCCCGGCGCTGCATCCGACGAAAAACCTCTCTCGGCCAATGCAGTCAGCGCCGCCTCGGGATCACCGAGAAGAATGAAATCGGCCCCTCGCTCGAACGCCTCCTCCGGCAGCGATTGGGCGTGTGTGCCGAAGCAGACGCGCTTGATGCCCGCTGGCGTCGCCTGCAGCAGGAGGTAGTCGTCTTCGGCCCCCGTGGTCGCCAGGTTCAGAACGATCGCATCCGGTCGGAACCGGCGAATCGCCTCGGTGTAGGTTGCGGATGGGTTCCGCGCCAATCGCAGGTCGCAGATGGCCGCGTCGTGGCCGCTGTGCCGCACGACGGCGGCGATACTGGCCAGGTCCACCGGCGGCAGCAGGCTGCCCACCGGCGAGGTTTCCTGACAGACCCACACCTTGACCAATTTGCGCCGCGGAGATGTCACAAAGAGGAAGCGCATACCCCTCGCCGTCCTAATCAGCGGTATCACCATCGGCAACTCGCGCCGTGGCCTGGCCCGATGATCGGCGGGCCATAATGATGAACCGGCCGATCTGACGCTCAGTTTCGTATTCGTTTAGCACGCGGTTCACCAACCGAGGATACAACTGCCGCACCCGTCGCAGCCCGACGATGTCGTCCGGCGCTGCGTTCACGCCGATCACGTACTTCGGCCGGTCATCTTCGAGGATTCGCAGACTCGTCGCCTCTTCGTCCTCGTAAAAGGTCAGGAAGGTCGGCAGGTGCGTGTACTGCCTGCCGGCAAGCACATATGGCGCCTTGTTGCAGGAGAGCACGAAGAGCGAGTCATCGGGCGCCAGCGACCGGTCCAAGAAGGCACGCAGCTCGGTGAGTTCCCTGCTCCTGGCCGGTTCCGTCCGACAGCAATAAAAGGAACTGACCTCGCACTCGCTTCCCCGTTGATATCGCAGTTGTCCGATGCTGAACACGCCGGCGATGACCAAGGCGCTAATCAGATAAGCCGGGCTGGTCCACTTGGCGGTTGTTCGCTGGGCGGCCTGCCACGCGGGCGTCAGCAGGCTGGCGAAGAACGCGATAGTAAGAGGCATGAACAGCCATTGATAAATGAAGTTCGTTTGGATGCTGCGGAGCAATGCGCTGAACGAGAAGGCGGCGGCGATCAGCAGGTACAACTGACCGTCGTTCAAGCCGCCGCCGCGGATAATCAGAAGGTGGACCGTGCTGATCAGCAGCACGTAGAACATCGCGGACTCGATATTTGCGATCGTCAGGACCTTGTAGCAGCCGTAGGCCGCCAGCAGGGTGAGACCGGTCAGTATGACGAGGGCGTAGCGCGCCGCTTGAGCCCAGGCCGCCGGACGACCGTTGAATGCCCGGCAGACGGAGTCAACGATCCTGCGAAGGGCGTCGGTGTGCAGCAGGAGCAGGAGAGCGCTGCCGGCCAGGGCCAGCGCCCCGATGAAGAGCAGTCGTTGGTCAAGCGGAAAGATGTCGAGGAACACGAAAGGGTTGAGGTTGTTGAAGTGCTGTGTGAATGAACCGGCGAAGCGAAAGAGGGTCGACAGTTTGACGAACGGGACGTATTCTTCAAGGAGCAGACCGAACGAATGGCTCGTGCGGGTCCATGTAACGGCGGCGCTGATCAAGATCGGCGAGAGAAACCCTGCCAGAAGCACGCCGACCGAGCCCAAGCGACTGGCCAGGGGCGGCGGCGGCCGGTCGGTTTCCCCCAACGGCCAGAGCAAGAGTATGAGGGATCGAAGAAGAAGGATTGCCGCGAGAAGAATGATGGGGACAAGCGCGAAGAGGTTGAGCCGCTCGCGAACATGATATGCGACGGCGAGGACGGCCAACGACGCGGCAACGGCAAACAGGAGATGAAGACGCCGCGGCGCGGGCTCCGTTGAGCGGTCGTCGCCGGACAGGCTTGTGTGAAAAACGTCTGCGAACAGCAGAAAGAAGATGTTGCCCGCCAGCACTGCGGTGCTGATCTCGAACTTACAGCAGTAGGCCAAGCCGAGAAGCAGCCCCGCCCCGGCCAATCGCCACCAGCCCCCAAGACGCAGGTATCGAATGAAGACCAGCGACGCCGCCAGGGCGAAGACCGCCGTGTACATCGCAGCGTAGCCGAGGTTGGCCACCTTCGCGGTGAGAAAAGTGAAGAACGGCAGGATCAGGTAGGCGAGCTTGCGTGATACAAACTCCCGCAGCAGGCCCCAAAAAATGACGCCTTGCACTCCGCTCGCTGCGGCGCTGATCGCATACAGGCCGAGCACGCTCTTGCCGAAGAGCAGCAGGCCCAGGGCATTGATGTAATACGGAAGCGGCAGCCAGTAGTCGTGCATGTTGACCACTTCCGGCGGGTGGCCGTTGGCGACCAGCAGGCTGGTATAGTAGATGGAGTTCAGGTCGGAGAAGTACAGGTTGTGGTAGAGCGGCAGCCGCGGGCAGGTGTAGAACAGTATTTCCGGAATGAAGAAGAGGCCGAAGACAAGGACTATCTCCGCGCCGGCGAGGAGCGATTTCCTCCAGTCGTGCGGAGTGATTCGATCTGCCGTCAGTGAGTTCACCCGCGAATCTCCGCCGTCGCCCCCGCAATGTTCAGCGAACCGGCGAAATCGGCGCACGCCCATGCCGCGGGGAGGCGGGTAGCCGACACCCACTGTCATATCGACGGATTGATCCAGCCGATATTAGGCCCGGCGGGGGAGTGTGGAGAACCCATGCGCGCGGGAAGCCCGATGAGGTCAAGGCGCAGAGCAACACGACTTGTCTGGCGGATAGTTTTCGTCCCCTTGGCCGGGGCGACGGCGTTCCTTTTGGCATGCGCCGTCGCTGAAATCGTGACATATGCCCGAAATCCGGCGGCGTACGGCCGGCGGGCCAGCGCCCGAAACGACTCGAAAGACACGATCTTCGACGCCTTTCTGGGCACGTGCTTCACCGACAGCGATTATCTGCCCTTTGCCTTGGCTCCCGGGCGATACACCCTCCCCGGCGGGCAGCGCGTCACGATCAACTCCCGGGGCTACCGCGGCGGCGAGTTTGCGGTGCCCAAGCCGCCCACAACGATACGACTCCTCTTCCTGGGCGATTCCTTCACCTACGGGTATGGCGCGGATGACGAGAGCACGATCCCACGCCTCGTGGAAAAGATGCTCCAGGACCGCTGCGCGGACGTCGAGGCGATCAACGCCGGATTTCACGGCTCCAACCCGATGCAGTATGAGCTCTACCTGCACAGGGAGGGCTTTGCCCTCACCCCCGACTGCATCGTGCTCGTGGTCTATCCAGGAAACGACCTGAACGACGTGTACTACAACTTCGTGGAGGAGCGCGACGATCGCGGCCAACCGTCGCGCATTGCCGACGGTCTGGTCTGCCACGCGGGTCGGCGATTCCACTCGCTCCTTCCCGGTTGGCTCTATCACGCTCCGATCCTGGACCGCTCCGTCCTCTGGCATCACTTGAACCGCAGGGCCTATGCCAGCCTTCGCCGTTGGCAGCAGCGGGGAATCACAAGAGAGCATTCGTGGGAATTCTTCCGACAGCCCATGCTGCAGATGGTCGAAGAATCCCGGCGGCGCGGGATTGAGTTGAGCGTCTGGGTCATCGCCGGCCGGGAAACCGTCGATCCTCGATCCTGCCCTTGGCTGCGCGAGGATGAGCAGATCGAGGCGGAGGCCGAGGCTCGACGGTTCGTGCTGGACTCCCTGCGGCAGACCGGTGTGGACTACATCGACTTGGCCCCGGCCCTGGCTGCTGCCTGCGGCGATGAAGTCTGTCTGCCCCGCGACGGTCACCTGAATGCCCGCGGAAATACCCTCGTTGCCGCCGCGGGCGCGAGCCGCCTTTTGACGACAGCGCCGGCGCTGGTCTCCGGGCCAACGGATCAGTCTGCTGCTCAGCTAACCGCCCAAATGCCGTTGAGAAACGGCGATTCGGAACCTTCTCGGTGAACCTGACGCTGATACGCCCATCCGAGTCGGTGACCGACTCGGCCAATGCCCTGACGACCCCGCCGGTGGGCGTGGCGTATCTGGCTGCGTATCTCCGCGAGAACGGCCACGCCGTCCGCGTGATCGACGGCGTCGGCGAGGGCATCTTTCAGTACAGCGATGTTCTCGATCGCCGTTTCGGCATCCGTCTGCACGGCCTGTCGATACCGGCGATGGTCGACCGCATCGAACCCGACCACGCCGCCGTCATCGGCGTCTCGTGCATGTTCTCCCAGGACTGGCCGGTCGCCCGGCAACTGATCCAGCGAATCCGGGCGCGGTTTCCTGACGCTGTGATCGTCTGTGGAGGTGAACACATCACCGCCATGCCGGAGCACGCCCTGCGCGATTGCGGGGTGATCGACTTCTGCGTCCTCCGCGAAGGCGAGGCAACCCTGCTGGAACTGGTCGACTTCCTGGAACGGCCTGCACCGCGGCGGATCGAGTCGTTCAAGGCGATTCGCGGGCTTGCTTTCCTCGACGACCTCGGCGAGTACTTCCAGTCGCCCCCGCGGCCGCGCATCGCCGACCTCAATACGATCCCCCATCCCGCCTGGGACCTCGTCCCCATCGAGGAATACCTTTCCAGCGGAAGCGGCTTCGGCGTCAGCAAGGGCCGCAACATGCCCATCGTGGCCTCTCGCGGGTGCCCTTACTCTTGCACATTCTGCTCGAATCGCGAGATGTGGGGCGGACGCTGGCGGGCCAGGGACGCCGTCAAGGTCGTGGACGAAATCGAACACTACCATCGGACCTACAACGCGACCAACTTCGACTTCTATGATTTGACCATGATCGTCCGCAAGGACTGGATCATGGAATTCTGCGCGGAGCTGCAGCGCCGCCGATTGAACATCACCTACCAGTTGCCCTCCGGCACGCGCTCCGAAGCCATCGACGGAGAGGTCGCCGCGGCCCTGAATCGTACCGGCTGCTGTCACATCGTCTATGCTCCCGAGAGCGGATCGTGGCGGACCCTCGAACGGGTGAACAAGCGGATCGATCTCGACAACGCCGTTCAGTCCATGACGGCCGCTGTGAGGGCCGGGACCTTCGTCAAGATGAACATCGTGATCGGTTTCCCGGGCGAGAGCCATCGCGACATCCTGGCCACGTTCTGGCTGCTGCTGAGGACCGCCTGGATCGGTGTGCAGGACGTATTCGTGTACACCTTCACCCCATATCCCGGCACGATCTTGTTCCGCGATCTCGCCGGCACCGGCCGAATCGGCAAGATCGACGACGACTTCTTCTGCAGCCTCACCAGCTACATCAAGATTACACAGGCCGTCTCCTACGCTGATCGCATCTCCAGCCGCGCCCTTGCATTCCACCGGTTCGTCGGCTTGGTGCTCTTTTACGCAGCGTCGTTCGCCTTCCACCCGGGCCGCGTCTTCCGTGTGGTTCGGAATCTTCTGTCTCGCAGGTCGGACACGCGCATCGAGCAGTTTCTCCAAGCAGCGCTCCAACCATCAAAGGCGAACACCCACGGGCTGGTCTTGATCCGACGATCGCGCGCCAAGCCGGCGTTTCAGCCCAATTATCGGGCTAATGCCGCCGGGACCCTCCCGGTCCAGACGCCTGAGCTTACTCGTCGATGAATTCCTGTCGGCGGCGCCGCGGGCTCCTCTGGGCCTCCCCGGCTCCCGTCCAAGCACAAGGCGTACGCCAATGACGCGGTTTGTTCGGGAAGCCTGGGGCAAGCTCCGCTTCGGCACGCCGATCCTGCGGGCGAAGCTCACCGGCCGGCCCTTTCCCTTTCAGGTCCAGTTCACCCTCACCAACCGCTGCAATCTCAAATGCGAGTACTGTTACGCGGATTACCCGCACCGCCCCCACGACGATCTTTCAACTGAGCAGGTCCTGGGCGTCATCGACGCCCTCGGTCGGGCCGGCACGCGGCGGTTCAACCTCGTCGGCGGCGAGCCGCTCGTCCGCCGGGACATCGATGCCATCGTCGCCCACATCAAAGGCAAGGGATACGAATGCGCGATGACCTCGAACGGATACTACGTCCGTAAGAAGCTTGCCGCCGTCCGGATGCTGGACCTGCTCTGCATCAGCCTCGACGGCGACCGGCAGGCCCACGACAAGTGCCGCGGCCCCGGCTCCTTCGACAAGGCAATGGAGGCCGTCGAGCTTGCCGTCGAACACGGTGTTCCGCTGCAGGCTGCCTGCGTCCTCACCAAGTACAACCTCGGCAGCATCGAATACGTGCTGGAGCTGGGCAGCCGCCGCGGTTTCGCCGTCGGCTTTAGCACGCTGATCACCGCCGCCGGCGTGGCCGCGGGCAATCGCCCGCACTACTTGCCGACGGACGACGAGTACCGCGAGGCCCTCGCCAGGCTCCTTCGCCACAAGGAAAAGGGCTACCCCGTCCTCTTCTCGGCCAAATCGCTGACCTACGCACTGCGCTGGCCGCTCTCCTACGGGCAGGACAAGATCATCGGCGTCGAGCCGGCGTTCGACTACATCAAGTGCAACGCCGGCCGCTATTTCGCCATTGTCGACGCCAACGGCGACCTGTATCCGTGCCCGGCGACGGTCGGTGTCCTCAAGCCGCTGAACATCCTCCGCGACGGCCTGGACGCGGCATTGCACAACGTCCG
>CAYYBO010000152.1:0-9378 GCA_964470125.1 uncultured Planctomycetaceae bacterium
TTGTTCCCCATATTTGTTTTTGTGGTTTTTGTTACTGCGCGTTGGCCCACAAATAGGCATTGGCCAAAATTAATCCGTAGGGACGGTGACGCCGCTGACGCTGCCCAATCACAAGACCATCAAGGGCAGCACCCTACGGGCAATTTGCACGCAGTCCAGCATCCCGCGCGAGGAGTTCCTGCGAGCCTTTGAGCAGTCGTAATCCCATGCGCTGCGATGCAGTAGCAGCGAGTTCCCTATGCGGCCTGCCTCTCCAAAGTCGTCGCTCGGCGAGGCTCACTCGGGTAGGATTCCTATTCGCTATCAGACGGGAACCGCTTGCCCACGCGCGCGGCTCTGCAAGAACGCCACCCCTCCGCGAAGCTCAATACTCCGCCGGCAGGTCCTTGAGCTGGGCCAGGGTGAACACCGGGCCGTCTTTGCAGACGTAGACCTTGCCGACGTTGCAGTGGCCGCACTTGCCGAAGCCGCACTTCATGCGGTTCTCAAGCGTGGTGAAGGTCTGCTCCGGCGTGAAGCCCAGCTTGGCCAGGATCGGCAGCGTCAGCTTGATCATGATCGGCGGACCGCAGACGATAGCAATCGTGTTCGCGTTCGACGGGGCCAGGTCGTCGAGCACCTTGGGCACGAAGCCGACTTTGCCCTTCCAGTCCGGCGTCTCTCCGCCGGGGTCGACCGTCGTGACCAGCGTCATGTCCTTGCGTTGGCCCCACTCGGCTAACTCGTGCTTGTAGACCAGATCGGCGACGCTGCGGGCGCCGTAGATGACGGTCACGTCCTCGAAGTTGTCGCGAAGGTCCAGCACGTTCCAGATCACGCAGCGAAGCGGCGGCAGAGCGATCCCGCCGGCGATGAAGATCAACTTCTTGCCCTTCCACTCATCGATGGGAAAGATGTTGCCGTACGGCCCGCGGAAGCCGACGACGTCGCCGACTTCACGATCGGCCAGGGCGCCCGTCACCCGCCCCGCTTGGCGGAAGGTACACTCGATGTAACCCTTGCGAGTGGGCGAGGAGGCGATGCAGAACGTACACTCGCCTTCGCCGAAGACGGAGTACTCGCCGAACTGGCCGGCTTTGAAGCTGAAGGCGGCGGCCTCGGCGGGATCGACGAAGGCCAGGCGGAACGTCTTCACGCCCGGGGCCTCGTCCCGAATATCGTCGATGCGCATCTTGTAGGGCTTGTAGATATTCTCACTGACCATCACCGATCTCCTGTGGCACAGGCGTCCCGCCTGTGTCTGCACCGGCGAGGGTACGTGTTCAGCGTGTAGCGTCGCCCCCCTGTGGGCGACGCGGATCGCGAGTAAGCGTCGACTCCCATTCGCGTCGGCCACGGGGGGCCGACGCTACGAGAGGCGTCGCCATTCACGCCAAACACGCACCGGCGAGACGCCGGTGCCACAAGCCCATGCTTGTGGGTATTCTTACTGACCGTCGCTTGCCTCTACCAGGGCGCTCAAGTGCTCCGCGAGATTCATGTCCGCCGGACAGGCCCGCGAGCATCGCCCGCAACCGACGCAGCCCAAATAGCCGAGCCGCTCGGGGAAGTAGCTGAACTTGTGCATGACCCGCTGCCGCCAACGCTGGCTCTGCACCGGCCGCGGGTTGTGGCCGGAGGTGTGCAGGGTGAACAGGCCGAAGCCGCAGGAATCCCAGCAGCGAACGCGCTTGCCGCCGTTCTTGTCGGTCTCGTCCTGGATGTCGAAGCAGACGCATGCCGGACACACGAAGGCGCAGGCCCCGCAGCCCAGGCAGGCCAGCGACTGATCCACCCAGGCGTTCTCCTTGGTGAACAAGGCGGGCAGCTTGTCCGTCAATTTCTTCTGGTCGAACCGGGCCGGCACCTTGGCGAGCACCTTGGCCTTGTCGGCGTTGCCGGCGGCGGTGAACAGATTCGCCGCCAGGTCCGCGATCTTCTTGCCCTTGTCCGTGATGATCTCGGCCAGGTATTGCTCGGCGTCGATCGGGGTGAGCAGGATGTCGCTGCCCTTGGTCTCGCCGGGGCCCAGGCCGACGGAAGTGCAGAAGCAGTACTCGTCGAACTTGGTGCAGGCCAGGCCGATGATCGTCGTGCTCTCCAGGCGGGCCTTGAAGAAGATGTCCTTGTAGTCCCAGGAGAAGACCGAATCGAGGATGGCGAAGCTGGCCGCGTCGCAGGGGCGGACGCCGAAGACGACCGTCGGCGGGGCCGGCGGCTTGATGTCTTCCATGACTACGTCCTTGCCCTCGTTGCGGTAGCGGACGATCTCTTCGGTCGCGGGGAAGACGACGCTCTTGGCGGAGGTCGTCGTCTGAACGTAGTCCTTGGCCATGTCCGCCGGCGAGGCAATCTCGTCGTAGGTGGTCTGGCCGTCCTTCTCGACCGGGCCGAGCAACCGCTGGCCGCTCGACTTGATCGCCGCAAACCAGGCGCCGAGAGACTGCTTCTTGATGATCTTCTTTTCCATCGAGCTTACCTGACCGTCGGCCACGGGGGGCCGACGCTACTGGGAGTCGACATTCGTCGTCGGCCGCGGGGGACCGACGCTACTGGGAGTCGACATTCGTCGTCGGCCACGGGGGGCCGACGCTACGTGGTCGGCCGCGGAACCGACGTCATCTGATGAAGTCTTCCTTGTCGTCCGGCTTGAACATGGACAGCGCGTATTCTCGTTTGACGCCGAAGCCCGCCTCGACGCCGAACTCCTGCCCGATCTCCTCGGAGAGCATCTGCGTCAGCAAATTCAACGGGATGCCCACCGGGCAGGCGTCGGCGCAGTGGTTGCAGTTCAGGCAGCGGCCCGCCAGGTGCATCGACCGGACGAGGTGCCATTCGAGGTTGCCCAGGTCCGTCGGGGCGACCGACACCCACTGCGGCTGGTTGGCCTCGACGACGCACCGCGTGCAATAGCACATCGGGCAGGCGGCCCGACAGGCGTAGCACCGGATGCATCGCGAGAACTCATCCCGCCAGAACCGCCATCGCTCTTCGCGGGACATGGCGGCGATCTTGGCGACCGCCTCATGATCGCTCGCGGGCAGCCCGTGCGGCGTCGCCGCAAGGTGCTTCTCAATCGCCTCGAAGGTGGCCAGCTCGGCGACTTGGCCGTCGGCCACCGCCAGGGCAAGGACCTGCCCGTCGGCGATCTGATTCTCGGCCGCGAGCTGCATCATGCTCCGCAGCGTGGTCGGCCGGGCGACGACGGCAGGCTTGCCCAGCGCCTTCACCTCGGGCTTCATCAGATACACAGCCAGGTTCTGCCGGCAGCGGTCGTCGAAGACCAGCTTGGCGGCGCGGTCCGGCTGGCGGATGAACACGGCCCTGGCCCGGTCCTTGGTCGAGCCGTCGGCGTAGCCGATGACCACCTTGACCGTTCCGCCGTCGAGAAGCTCCCGGGCTCGTTTACGCAATGCTTCCATACTACAGCTTCCACGTTCTGCGCGGCCCGCGAAGGGTTTGGCAGCCTTCGCCGTTCAGGCCGCAATCACTCTCGCGCCCCCCCTGGCCAAGGCCAGGGGCTCTTGCGTAGTCGCGCTTACACCTCGCTAAGCATCAAGCCTCCACCGGCTGGCTCTCGATTTCGTCCAGCCTGCGGATGTCCTCGTATGGTCCAAACTGCCGCACTTCATCGACAAAGCTGTTGACCATCTCCGCCCACTTCGCTCCTTCCGCGGCCGAGACCCAGGAGAAGCGGATGCGGCGGATGTCGATGCCCACGTAGTCCAGCAGCTTACGGAATGCGATCCAACGCCGGCGGGCGTGATAGTTGCCCGCGGTGTAATGGCAGTCGCCCGGGTGGCAGCCGGAGATCATCACCCCGTCGGCCCCCTGCACGAAGGCCTTGAGGATGAACATGAAGTCGATCCGGCCGGTACAGGGCAGTCGAATCATGCGGACGTTGGTGGCGTACTTGATGCGGCTGGTGCCGGTCAGGTCCGCGCCGGCATAAGTACACCAGTTGCAGACGAAAGCGATGACTTTGGGTTCATACGCAGCCACGGGTCGCTCCACGCTGTCTTGAGAAGAGCCGCAGGCTTCAGCCTGCGCGGCCGTTCGTTCAGTACTCAAGCCCAACACTCAGGGCGGCGCCGCACGGGCTGAAGCCCGTGGCTCTTCGGCCACACTGCCTACAGCACCGCCAATTCCGCATACACCTGATCGCTGGCGAAGCCGTCCAGGTCGATCGACTTCGACCGGCACAACGCCACGCACGTGCCGCAGCCCTGGCACACACCTCTGTTAATCTTCGCCACCGTCTTGATCAGCTTGCCGTCGCGGGTCTTGATCTCTTCCCGCTCGATGGCCTGATACGCACAGGCCGACTCGCACAGGAAGCAGCCCACGCACGTCGAGAACATCGGCGGGGGCAGACGATTCACTACCGCAACGACCGGCTCTCGCGTCAATTCGTCTTTCGAGAACAGCCCGCACACCTTCGCGGCCGCGCCCGAGGCCTGGGCCACGCTCTCGGGGATGTCCTTCGGCGCCTGGCAGGCCCCGGCGACCATGATGCCCGCCGTGTTCGTCTCCACCGGCCGCAACTTCGGATGGGCCTCGGAGAGGAACTTGTACGCGTCGTAGCTGACCTTGAGCTTCTGGGCCAGCTCTTCCGCCCCGTCGTTGGCGACCATCGCCGTGGCCAGCACGACCATGTCCGCCTCGATCTCGATGGGCTGGGCGTTGAGCAGGGTGTCCACGCCCTTGACCACCAGCTTGCCGTCGCGCTCGTAAATCCGCGAGACCCGCCCGCGAACGTAGCGAACGTGGTCCTCCTCGATGGCTCGGCGGACGAACTCCTCGTACATCTTTCCGCCGGCCCGGATGTCCATGTAAAACACGTAGGCGTTGCCGCTGTGTACCTTGTGCCGGTACAGCATGGCGTGCTTCGCCGTGTACATGCAGCAGATCTTGGAGCAGTAGTCGATGCCCTTGGCCGGGTCGCGCGAGCCGGCGCAGGCGATGAAGGCCACCGTCTGAGGCTCCTTGCCGTCCGACGGCCGCTTGATCACGCCGGCCGTCGGGCCGGAGGCCGAGGCCAGTCGCTCGAACTGCAAACCGGTGATGATGTCCGGGTGCTTGCCGTAGCCGTACTCGGGGAAGAAGTCCGTGCCCTTCACGTCGAAGCCGGTGGCAGCGACGATGGCCCCGACGTTTGCCTCGATGATCTCGTCTTCTTGATCGAAACGGATCGCGTTTGTCGGGCAGGCCTTTTCGCACAGACGGCAGCCCTTGCCGCGCTGGATGAAGATGCAGCGCTCTCGGTCGATGACCGGCTTGTTCGGCACGGCTTGGGGGAAGGGCACGTAGATCGCCGTCCGCTTGCCCAACGCCGCGTTGAACTCGCTGGGGATCTTCTTCATCGCGCACTTCTGTATGCAGGCCCCGCACCCGGTGCAGAGCTTCTCGTCGACGCCGCGGGCCTTCTTGCGAATCTTCACCTTGAAGTTGCCGATGAAGCCGTCCACGCTTTCCAGCTCGGAATAAGTGTAGAGCGTGATGTTCGGATGCTGGGCGACTTCCACCATTCGCGGGGTCAGGATGCACTGCGAGCAGTCCAGCGTCGGGAAGGTCTCGGAGAGCTGGGCCATGTGTCCGCCGATCGAGGGGTCCCGCTCGACCATGATGACCTTGTGGCCGGCGTTGGCGATGTCCAAGGCCGTCTGGATGCCGGCGATGCCGCCGCCGAGCACCAGGGCGGTCTTGGTCACCGGCACCTGGATGGGGAACAGGCCGCGGTTCTTCTTGACCTTGGCGACCATGACCCCGACGAGGTCGATGGCCTTGGCCGTCGTTTCCGGCAGCTTCTCATGCACCCACGAGCAATGCTCGCGGAGGTTGGACATCTCGCACAGGAAGGGGTTCAGCCCCGCCTCGGCACAGGCCCGGCGAAACGTCGGCTCGTGCATCCGCGGCGAACAGGCGGCGACCACCACGCCGGTCAGCTTCTTCTCGCGAATCGCATCGCGGATCAGCGTCTGACCGGGGTCCGAGCACATGTATTTGTAGTCGACCGCGTAAACGACGCCGGGCATCTGGCCGGCCGCGCGGGCCACCTCGGCGGCATCCACGGTCGCGGCGATGTTCTCGCCACAGTGACAGATAAAAACGCCGATTCGCGCCATGACTTACTCGTCCTTTTGTCCGGCAGTCTGCAATTCCGCTTTAGCGTCTTTGGCGGCCGGCTCCTCGGCCACCGGCGGCAGCTCCACCGGCACCAGGTGCCGATGCAGTCCCAGGGCCCGCTCGTCCAAGCCCAACGCCATGCCGAGCACCTGAGTGATGTACAAGACCGGCATCGAATACTGCTTGCCCATGTGCTGCTCGATCGCCTCGCGGCGAAGATCGAGGTTCGAGTGGCACATCGGACAGGCCACCACCACCGCCTTCGCCCCGCGGACCGCCGCGTCGTCGAGGATTTTCCCGGAGAGCCGGGCCACGGTGTCCGTCCGCGAGACCGACAGCCCCGCCCCGCAGCACTCCACCTTGAACGCCCAGTTGATCGGATCGCCGCCGGCCACGCGGACCAAATCGTCCATCGCCGTGGGGTCCTCTTCTCGCTCGGCCTTGACCACCTTCGGCGGGCGAGTCAGGTAGCAGCCGTAGTAGCAGGCGACCTTGTGCTTGAAGGGTTTGACCACCTTGCCGACGAAACCGTTCGTGGTGTGCTTGGCGAGGAACTCGAGCACGTTGAGCACTCGAACCGTCCCCTTGCACTCCATCTCGATGATCCCGTTGATCTCCTTCCGCAGACCATCGTTTGCCAAGAGGTCGTTTCGCGTGATCATCAACCGGCTGTAGCAGGCCGAGCACGGCACGAGCAGTTCCGTGAAGCCCGCTCTTTCGGCAAGGGCCAGGATTCTCGCCGGCAGAGCCAGGGCGAGCTTGTGATTGAGCGTGTGGGCGGCGCTGGCCCCGCAGCAGTTCCAATCGGAAACCTCCTGCAACTCGACGCCCAGCGCCGGGGCAATCGCCTTCAGCGATTCGCTGTACTCCCGCGCGGAGCCGGTCAGGGAACAACCTGGAAAGAGGCCGACTTTCATTCGTGGCCCTCCTTCTTCTCGATGGTCCGCTCGAAGATCTTCGCGACCTGTTCCTTGCCTTCGATGGCGTGCGGGAACAGGTGCAACTTGCCGCGGAAGAAGAGCTTCGGCGCCGCCAGGACATCCTGGAACAAGTGGAACGTCTTCATCTTGTACTTGGAGATCAGCCCGACCTCGAACAGCCGGCCGCCGCTTCGCACCGAGTCGAGGAACGACTCGTGGAACGCGAGAATGTCCTTCGCCTTGGGATTGACCATGTTGCGGCGAAGGGCCTCCTCCCGCAGGAACTCCATGATCTTGGGCAGATCGACCTCCTGCGGGCAGCGGGCATGGCAGGTCTCGCACGTCAAGCAGAGCCACGGCGAGAACGCCCCGACGGCCGCCTCTTCCAGCTCTTCAATGCCGAGCTGGAGCAGTCGGAGAATCTGACTTGGCGGAACGTCCATCTCCTCGGCCAGCGGACATCCGGCCGTGCATTTGCCGCACTGGTAGCACCTGAAGACGGACTCACCGGTGGTGGCGCGTGCGCGGCCCGCCAACCCGACGGCCCCGCCGTCTCCATGCGAATCGTGTGACATCAGTATTCTCCCTTAGTCCCGGCCGACGAGCGGTGCTCGGCTAGACTGGCGCCATCGAGCCGCTCAGGTCTCTTCTTAACACGCACCATTCCACAAGCCCCCCGACGATTTCTTCGCTCACAACTCGTTCGCAGCCAAGTTGTTGTGAGCCGTGGCCGGTCCGGTCTTGCGAAGGCAGCGTGAGGCGTTTTCCCCGTTGCTTGGTGAAATTCCGCAAAGAGGCGGCGGATCGTCGCCGAGTGCCTGTCTTGACCGGTGTTGCGTCGCTGGGACGTGTGCTCACACTCCGGAATCGCACGAAACTGGTGCGCATTGGCACCGCTATCGCGATTGAGCAGACGTGGTTGGGTCGCTGGTCCACGATTCTGGAGCGGCCGGCAGGATGTCCTTATCAGAGCAAATCATCAGGTCCGCAGCGTCGCGTGATTTGCACTGCCTTAAAGCCGCGGAGCTGGCCCAGTTGGCCGCCGAATTTGTTCTTTCCGCGAACGCGGAGCACGAAGTCGCGGCCGACGAGCTTGTCAAGCTTGATGATGTCTCCGGGCGAGAGACCGAGCACCTCACCGACGGTCATCTTCGTCTCGCCGAGGTAGGCTCGCAGCTCCACGGTGGTGCGCCGAAGATTGTCGGAGAAGGTGCGAAGTTGAGCTTGCGTGCTGGTCCTGCGAGAGTAGGCCAGCCAGCTCTGGGTGGCCAGCTTGCCGATGACCGGCTCGATGACGTTGAATGGAATGCAGATGCTCATCGTGCCGGCCCTAGCACCGATCTTGATCTCAAAGCCCAGCACTACCACCACCTCGTTGGGAGCGACAATCTGAACAAGGTGGGGATTGCTCTCCGTGCCGGAAATCTCGAACTTGACCTCGACCAGCTCGGACCATGCCTCCGAAAGATGTACCAACGCCCGGTCGATGATGCGGTTGACCAAGCGCATCTCGATGGCGGTCAGGGGCCGCTGCGGGATGAACATTTCGGCATTCGTACCGCCCAGAAGGCGATCGACGATGGGGAAGACGATGAGCGGGCTGAGTTCCAGGCACAATTGGCCGTTGAGCGGCTGCGCCGAGAGGAGATTGAAGCAGGTGGGGCTAGGCAAAGAATGGATGAACTCGCTGTAGGTGAGTTGTTCGATGGTGGCGATGCGCGTCTCGACAATCGTGCGGAGAAAGGCGGATAGGGCCGCTCCGACGTTGCGGGCGAAGCTCTCGTGGATCGTTTGAAGCGCCCGCATCTGGTCCTTGCTCACGCGTTCCGGCCGCTTGAAGTCATAGACCATGATGTCTTTGGGCGCGACGGCGCCACCGTTCTTGCCGGGCAAGCGGGCGGCGCTTGTCTCCACGTCCCCGGAGGCGACGGCATTCAGCAGGGCGTCAACTTCACTTTGGTCAAGAATGTCGGCCATGAAACCGCGTCCAGTGGGAATCGCGGGCGGCGCAGGAATTGCGCGTGCCAGCGTGGAGGCTCGCCTTCTTATCGGACAAGCTAGAAGTTCGGCTTGAGGCTGCCCGGCAACTTGTCGAAAGCGCGGCGGCCCGAGGCCCGGTGGTGCCGGTACCGCTCCTGCGAGGGCGTCGGGCAGCCGGCGCCCAAAGGTCGCAGCCGGGCCTGGAATAACGCCGGCACCGGCACCAATATCCTGTCGGGGGATGACAGTGTCGCTCAGGTTGTTACAGCGGTCTGCGCAAGAAGCCGCAAGGAGACAAGACCATGTTTGGCTCAAACGCTGGGACACCGGCAGTCAACACGAGGATGTCGTTCTTCTCCGTGCTCGTAGAGAG
>CAYYBO010000153.1:0-5042 GCA_964470125.1 uncultured Planctomycetaceae bacterium
AGTCGAAGGTGAGATCCACGTCATCGTTCTTTCAACAACCGCGTACGACCGAGTCACGCCCGCGCAAACCAATGCCCTCACCCAGGTCTTAGGCGAACTTCGCCGCACCTACGACATACCGGCCAGCAGAGTCCGCGTCGCGCAACCCCCACAATTTGCTGGGCTTGCCAACCCGGCGGATTTCTAGCTCCCCACCGCACGCTCCTTGCCTGTCCGGTCCTTGTTCCGGTCTGCTTGCGCTGATTCGCCCTTTCCGGCTAGCCTGAAACAAATGCCCTGCTCATTGTTTCCCTCACCTCTCCGTCGGTTATTCCGAGTATATTATCCCCCCTGATGAAGGCGTTGGTATTCAGTCTGAGTGCCCCCCGCTGGGCACTGTGCAAGGCTCTTGGCTTCTTCTCTCGCGACATTTTCCATGGTCCATTGTCCGGGCTGCGATTGTCAGAGCAACCCGTCCCTCGGCTTCCAGGGCCGCAATGGGTTAGACTGAAGACAATCCTCGGCGGCGTTTGTGGCACCGACTTGGCCTTGATCGCTCACCGCATGCACCCTGCCTCGATCCTGCAGAACTTCGTCCGGTTCCCCGCCACGCTCGGGCATGAGAATGTGGCCGTGGTCGACGAGATCGGGACCGACGTGCCCGGCCTTCTTTGGCGAACGGGGCAACGAGTCTGCGTAGAGCCGGCAGTTGGCTGTCACGCCTACGCGGCCCCGAAGCCATGCGGCCACTGCAGCGCGGGTAGACCCTCGCTCTGCGAGCACGGTGGCGACCAGTCCCTCCCGCATCGCGTGATGCTTGGCCTGAACCCCATGACCGGTGGAAGCTGGTCCGATTACTTCCTCGCCCATTACTCTCAGCTTCATGCCGTACCTCCCTCTTTGCCCGACAACGTCGCGGTGCTTGTGGATGCCATTTCTTCCGCAGCCCACGCCGTCTTGAGGCGACGGCCCTGCCCTGGCGAGTCCGTGCTGGTCAATGGAATCGGCACCATCGGTCTCGGAGTGATACTGTCGATTCGCGCGTTGAACCATGACAACCGCGTGGTCGCCGTGGTCCGGCACCCTTACCAGGAGGAACTCGCCAGAAGAGCAGGTGCAAACAGCGTGATCGGGGCCCCGCGATCCATGAAGACGGCCGCCAAGTACCAATCGGTGGCTCGCGCCTGCGGCGGCACCCCGCTTCCAGGCCGCTTCGGCAGCGCCGATCTTCTCGGCGGTTTCGATCTGACGTTCGATTGCACAGGCACCGGTGTCGGACTGAGCGACGCGATCAAATGGACGCGAGCGAGAGGCACGGTCGCGGCGGTCGGCACCAGCGGCATCACCATCCTGGATACGACTTCCGTCTGGTTCAACGAATTGACCATCCTTGGTGACTACGGCAGGCAAATTGAGCACGTCGGAGATCGGTCGCTGCACACCTACGACCTGGTGATGGAATGGCTTGCTTCCGGGCGGATTGATCCGACGATCATTCCGATGAGGCGATACAAGCTCGATGATTATCGGTCGGCGTTCGGGGATCTTCTCGCCGGCGGCACGCGCACCGTCACCAAGGCTGTGTTCGAACCCTAGCCGTGGGCTTTGGGCTGCAGCGTTTCAGACTCCCAGCCTCCATACGGTCCAAAATAGCTCACATCCACCCCGGCGGAGGACGAAGAAAGCCTTGGGGGTCGGGTCCGTTTCCGTGGACCCGTTGATGAGAGGATTACAAATGGCACGGAGACGCCGAACGAACATCACCTTGGTCACCACCGCCCTGCTGCTCTGCTCCATGTTCTCGATCGGTTGCGAGCCTGCTCGTTGGGCTGGAAGCGCCAGCGTAAACCTGATCGTACCGATGGGACTGGCCGGCTCGCCCGGCCTCCTCAACCCCTTCGGCATCGTGCAGGCACTAGTCAACGCCGCCCTCGGTCTCGGCGCGTCGGGGGGCGAGGCTTCCTCCTATCCCGTGCCGAGCGTCCCTTCCCCGACGACGCCGGCTAATCCGGCCATCGGCGTGATCGTCCCATAGCCCGTCTCGAACTTGAACACGGCGCCTCCCGCAACGCAGATCGCGACATGCGCAGAATGGCAACTCTGTCCTGCGGCGCCGGCCGTCGCCCGCCTGAAGCCCGCCACCAACACCGCCACCCGCCACCGGTGATTGGGCGTTCAGACGGCAAAAGCACCCCCCGACCCGCTTCCGCCTGCGCCTGGAGTGCGTTGGGATACAACCGATTCGACTGGCGACATCCCCGGCAGGGCTCGAACCTGCAACCTTCGGCTCCGGAGGCCGACACTCTATCCAATTGAGCTACGGGGACTCGTGGGCCAACTCAAACGTCCACTCATTTTAGCGGCAACTGGCAGCTCCGCAAGTGACCACACCACATTACGGGTTACCGACCAACACCATGCGGGCGACCACCGGCGATCGGCCAAGACTGGTTCTGCGGCCCGCTCAAAACCGAGCTGGACCGAGCCAGCAATGAGGATCCGGCTCTCGTGGCGAAACGCTGCCGGACGGCACAAGGTCGTTGGCGGTGCCGGCGCCTACGGGCCCGAACCTCTCGAAAAAAGGCCCGCCCCGTCCCCGGTGACTACAGCCGAGAGGCGCCAGTCACCTTCCAGGATGCCCGGCGCCCCTCGCTCACTCACAGAATCAGTCCACCGCCAATCCGCCGTCCGGCGGCCCGCGCTGCGGGCCTACATGCTCCCGGACGGGCGCATTTTCGAGACATCTCTAGATGTCCGCCCGAGGATTCTTACTTGGTCCTCGGTGTCTGTGGTTGTTTCGGCTGGCTATTCTTGTGCTCCTCCTCCTTCACCTCGGCCTTCGGAGCCTCCGGCTTCTTGGGTTCCACTTTCTTGATCTCAGCCGGCTTCTCTGCGGTCTTCTTGGCAAGCGAGACGACGTCGACGTACTTCACGCCGCCTTTCTCATACATCTTGCCCTTCACCTCGACTTCCTGATGGGCCATCGCGGCGAACTCGCCCATACCTTTCATGCCCTTGCACAGGATGATAAGGCCCGTCGGGGTGTCCAACGCAGCGGGAACACCGGCCTTGAGGCAATCAGCGGCACACTTGGCGGGATCCTCCTTCGAGGCGCCCATCCCTACCATGAAGCAGTGCAGGTCAACGAGCCTGCCCACCATGGTGACATCCTTGCCCGCCGGTGGGATCGGGGGGTGGAGGCCGGCCGGCCTGTCCTGGGCGACGGCCATAAACGATGACACAGCCACCAACGCAACTGCAACGACCAACAAACCAGCCAGATTCTTTCGAGCCATTGTTTCTATCTCCTTTGTTGCGCAGGAGCGCAACCTGCTTTTTCAGTGAACCTTTGACTTTCTCCGATACACCTCGAATCTCAAACCGCTGCGTGGGGCAAAATCCACTCTCCTTTAAGCCGGCCGTCGCATCCATCGACCGTGCCTATCATGGCTCGGCTAGATTGCCGCCGCTCCGAACGGTCTTGCCAAACCGCAGTCGGGCGCAACTCTCGCGCATGGCGACAATCACCGGGCCATGCACACACTGATTCGTCGATGGATCAGGTTCGGCCTGCGACCGATCCTTCGTTTGAGAAGTCCGGGAGGGGTGTGAAAAGCAGCCGGGTCTACACTCCGCGGGCAGACACCCACCGCTCCTCTGTCTCGGAGGAGTATACCACCACAGGTCTGCAAGGGACGCAATAGCGGGGACGCCGCTTCCATCTCGCGGCTATTATCTCTTGTCCGGCAATGAGTTATGAATCGGCGCCCCGGCATTGGAGGCTCAGTAGGCTACTTCGGCCGCCACGCTTGGTAGTCGGGGACATAGTGAGGAGCCAAATCAAGACCCCCGACCGAGCCGATGCCGAACCGCCTCGAGGTAAGCCACTTGACCCTGCCTGCATAACCCTCCACATGGCCGTCGACATGCACGACCTGGGCGGTGCCGCGATGCCGAAACGCCGTGGTGGGGTTGTCGTTCTGCTCCCAGGAGGAGAAGAACAGCCTCGCCGGCTCCAGGAAGGCGTTGTTGAACGGCGTCGCTCCGCCGAGGTCAATCAGCGTGTCGGCAAAGGCGAAGACTCGCGACGGATCGCGAACCGTCGAGAGCATCTGCCAAGGGCGGTGCCCGATGAACTCCGCCCACCCCGGCGAGTGCTCCGGCGAGAGGTAGTAGCCGTTGTAGCCGTATGTACTGGTAACCGCCTTGGCCGCGCCTTGAGGCTTGTAGCTGCCCCAAGGCTGCTCCGGACACTCGAAAACGCTGCCGCCGCCCAGCGGCGACTGCAGATACGGCCACACAAAGCCCCGCTCGTGGTCCACGCCCGTAGCTTCGTTCGTCCCCCACCAGTAGATCACGGGGCCGTCGCCGATCAGCTCCGTCGTCCAATAGGCCAGCGGCAGGCACCGACTCTCGTAGTCGTTGCCGTACATCTGCAGCGCGTCGCCCAGTTCGCGAAGGTGCGTAGCGCAGCCGGCCGCCATCGCCTGCCGCCGGGCGGCGCTGTATACCGGGGCGGCGATGCCCACCAGAACGGCAATGACCGCGATCACGATCAACAACTCCAACAGCGAAAAGGCCTTTCGAGATCGCATTGGCGCTCTCCAACGAAGTCGGTCAGGAGATCAGCGTCGTGACGAATCCTGCCACGTCCCCCTCGGTGACTCGCCCATCGCCGTCGAAATCACCCAGCTCCACGTCCTCCGTTGTCGTTGCTCCGGACAGCACCGCCCGCAAGAAGCCTCCGACGTCGGCTCCATTGACGCGACCGTCCCCGCTGTAGTCCCCCTTGGCCGCGAGCGCGTACAGACCACCTGCACCGATGCTATACAACCGGCCCCCATGACACGCCGGGCTGCTCCCCATGCATGACAGATGCCCGAGGACGAAACTCGTCCCATCGCTCGGAACGCGGTGGAGGTCCAGCATGTAGAAGTCAGTGCAAGGCCCGAATCCGTTTCCGGCAGTCGGGATCATCCGGGCTTATAGCCGTTACCCAAAAAACAAGGCATGTGCGGGCCGCCCCCCCAGGAAAAAATTGAGCCGGTTACCCATTTAAACAT
>CAYYBO010000153.1:5052-9321 GCA_964470125.1 uncultured Planctomycetaceae bacterium
GTCCCATTTCTTCGTGGCGTGGTCGCCGCCGTCCTCAAACGCTTGGACCTTGGGCTTCGATCCGTAGCCCTGAATCCCCGCCGAGAGATAGACCATCCCCCCCTGCACCACCGGGATCGAACACGTTCGCTCGCACGGCACGACCCACTGAAGCTCTCCGTCACTCGCTCGAACCTTGACCAACTGCGAATTGTCGCCCGTGCCATAGAAGCCGTAAGTCGCCGCGTACAGATATCCCTCGGCCAGGCACAGCCCGGCGAAGAAGCCCGTACCAGGCGTCCCTTCGTCAAACGTCCAAGACCAACGCAGTCGTTCCTCGGGCGGCGCATCCACGTTGAAGGCGTAGATCAAGCCCTTGCCCGGCCAGCCGGTCCACGGATCAGACACGGCCGTCACATACACGACGCCTTCGCGATACGCCGGCGTGTTGCCGCTGGTCCCCCCCAGCAACTCTTGCCACACGATCTCCCCCGGCTCCAAGGGATTGGTCGCCGCTTCATATGCCGAAGTGTTCAGGCAGTATAGGAGGCCCCCGTTGCCGTAGCCGTCATAGTCGGTCACGAACACCCGCCCAGGGTCAAGGTCCTCCGCCACCGCTGGCGAAGCGTTGACGACCTTCTTCTCCAACTGCGTCTGCCAGTTGATGCCGCCCTCCGCGGCGTCGATGCTGTATACGCTGTATCCGCTGGCAACGATGACGGCCCCGTGAGCCTGGTCAACCGCCGGTGAGGACCACGAGTCCATAAGCGCCTTGTCCACCAGCGTCTGAAAAGCGACCACCCCGCTGGCGGCATCGATGCCGACCAGCTTGTCGTTGACGTAAATGCTATCTTCGTAGTGCTTCGCCACCGCAAAGACGCGGTCGCCGTGAACCACCGGGCTCGACTGGCCCTCGAACACGATGGGGCTGCCTGCGGAGTCCGTTCCGGCCGTCCACAGCATGGCGGACAGGTCCACCGGCCCAGATTGTGTGGACGACTGCCGCTCCGCGTTGCCCGCGTATTGCCGCCACGAATCCTGCGCCCAGGCAGGCGGTACCAGGCCCGCGAGGACCAAGAGAATCCCGACGACTACCAGCCCCCGCGAGGCCCGAGGCGAGCCGGGGCGCGGCCGAAGCCGCGCCCTGCACAACTCGCACGCCGGGGTCATCGCGCCGACCCGTGCGTCAACCAGTCTACCGGCTGACATGCCGCGCCCGCCGCATTCCGCACAGCACAACACAACCGAACGCCAGGAGCGCCGCCGCCGGTTCAGGCACCACGGCGAACCCGTCGACTTCCGGACTCGTCGCCCCAAGCGGTACTTCGATCCGCACGTAATGCACTTCCGCCAAGCCGGCGCCATTCACATCAATGGGAATTCCCCCGCCCGATCCAGCGTACATCGCCGCGATCTCGGCGAACGTCTTGCCCATGAACGCGCTCATGCCGAGAGCGGGATTGACCGGCTTGGTGAAATCCGTCGGGATCAGCCCTGCATCCGCGGCATACGGGTCAGTCAAGTCCGCGTACCCGAGCGTCGGGTACATCCCGTCATAATACGTGCCGGCCAACGGGATGAAGGTCGTGCCGTCCTCGCTGACGGAGACCGTGAAGGGCCCCTCTTCAAACACGCCGGCAGCGACGCCATTCGGCCAATCGCCGTCGATGAATGAGCCGTTGCCGAAGATCAGGAGGTCCACGCCGTATGGATGCGCCGCGTCATCCGTGATCGGTTGATCGAATCGAACGGTCAAATGCCCCCCACCGCCGAGGCTGAGAATCTGATCGGAGCTGAACGCCGGATTGAACGGCGTGACCGCGCCAGGCCAAATCCCCTCCCCGGTGTAGCGTGCCGGCGCACCCAACACCACCAGCGGGTCCATGTAGAAGGTCTCCCCACCTACCCCCAAATCGTAGCTCGTGACCTCCACCGCCCACGGCCCGGCCCAAGCGGGTGCCCAGCCGGCCAGGGCACATGTGAGGGCTGCGCAAACACATAGCATTCTCGCGGCTCGTCTTCCCCGCTGTCGCTGTGTTGCTGGGCCGCTCCCGCTGCATAGGCCGATTCTGCTGAAATGAAACACTGCCACCTCGAGCTTCCTTTCCACGGCAATCTCGCGTTGCCGAAAAGAAAAACCTTCGCGCCGGAAAACGGGCTCGAAGGCTCTGGAAGCTCGCGATTCTCGCGGAAAAAAGGAAATCCCCGCGACTGCGCGGCTGCCGTCACCTCGCCCAAATCCGGAGCGACTTGACGGAACACGACGCCGGCAGGTTTTCTGGCTCTCGGATCGTTCTACTAGCCGCGCCTTCTCCTCGCCTGGTGCGAGAATGGCGATTGCGGCGTTCGTCCCCGATTACAGCGGCGGGACCGCAGTGGATTCACACCACCTTCCCTTTGTCTCCCAACGCAGGAGACCGGCGCCGAGCGCTATTCAGTTGTCAATCCATGATGGTTGCCGATCAAGACAACGTGGAATGTTGACCGCGTCGCGACCGGCTGTCAAGCAATGAAATAACGAATCGCCGGCGGTCGAGAACCCGATCAGCCGCCGCGCTCTCGCTGCCCAGCCATCGCCATGCGCCGCCATTAGAACGGTTCCGTCCCCTTGATCCCCAAGAGCACCCGCACCTCCCGGGCAATCTCCTCAATCGCCTTGTACGACACATCTATCGTCGCCCACTGGTGCTTGGCCGCCAGCCAGTGTACCCACCGAAGCTCCCGCAAGATCTCCAACAGATCAGTGTACACGTCCCCAATCCGCATGCCCCAACTCGCAACGCGGGCTTCGCGGATGGTCAGCAGCCGGTCCACGTTCACCATCAGGCCGATCACCTTCTTCGGATCCACCTTGAGCAGCTCCGCCTGCGGCTCCTCCTCGGCAAACAGCGGCACGTTCGCCGCACGGATACCCCGATACGCGAGATAGAAACACGTGCTGCTCTTCGACGCCCGAGAAACCCCAACTAGCACCACGTCCGCCTGATCCAAGTCCCGCAGCCCGGCCCCGTCGTCGTGGTGCAACGTATAATCGATCGCGTCGATCCGATCGATGTGTGCCTTATTGGCCTCATACAGCATGCCGGGCACCATCTTCGGGGAACTCTTGAACACATCGTACAAGCTGGCCAGCGTTGGACCAAGAACGTCCACAATTGGCACGAAATACTCTGCCGACGCCTCCTTGATCGCCAGCCGCATCTCCGTGGAGACCAGCGTGTAAAACACCGTCGCCTTCGCCTTCTTGGCCTCGCGGATGATGCGGGCCACCCGGTCAGGCTTCCGCACGTTTGCCTCGCGAACCAACCTGGGATGCTTGTGCTCGAACTGCACCAGCACCGCCTGGACCACCTGCTCGCACGTCCTGCACGTGCCGTCAGAGACAATGTAAATCGCGTACGACTCCTTCTCGGTCATGCCCGACTCCCTCAAGCGCCTCTCCCGCCCCCGTCCGTTCGCCGCCGGTCCAACACGCCGGCGAGGTCGACAAGCGTAACGCCTCCCATCTTTCGATTCACGCCCCGCCTGCCTGCCCGATGACCGCCGACCGGGCTATAACGCCCGATTTCGGATCGAGAATCTTGGGGTATGGAAGGACCACCCAAAATACGAGAGAATCTTCACAAGACGTGGAAGCCTCCTGATCGGCAGTAGAGAGAGGATCACTATGGCAACAGAGAACAACGGCCCCAGGACCACCCCCCGAACAGCGGCAAATTGGCGACAGCGGTGGGCCGACAAGATTCTGACAGCGCCCGAGGCCATCGCCAGGATCCGCCCTGGTGATCGTATCCTGATCTCCGATGGCTCGACGGTGCCGCTCGGCCTCCTGCCGTATCTGGTCGCCGAATCGGCCCCCACCGAGAACAACGAGATCCTCCATCTGCTGACGCTCGGCGATGCCCCCTACGTCGCCCCCAGGTTCGAACACCGCTTCCGTCACAACGCCCTCTTCATCGGCAGCAACGTCCGACACGCAGTCACCGAAGGGCGCGCCGACTACACGCCGGTCTTCCTCTCAGAGATACCGGGCATGATCCGCCAACGCCACATCCCCATCGACGTGGCCCTGGTCTCCGTAACTCCCCCGGACAAGAACGGCTACTGCAGCGTCGGTTCCGTCGTCGGCATCACTCCCGCCGGCGTCGAGGCCGCCCGGCTCGTCATCGCCCAGGTCAACCGGCAACTGCCCTGGACCTACGGCGACTCGCAAATCCACGTCGACCGTATCAACTGCCTCGACAACAAGGTAATCCAGGAACTCGACGGCCGTTCGGCCCAAGGGCAGAG
>CAYYBO010000154.1:0-9282 GCA_964470125.1 uncultured Planctomycetaceae bacterium
GACCTTGCCCATCACCTCATCGGTCAGGATGTTCCGTTCTCGGCTCCCCGCCTTGATCATCTCTTTGATGACGTTTCGCGTCGCCCCGATGGCGATGCAGTGATTCAACTCGGCCATGTACACCTTGCCAAAGTGTGGAATCGCAAACGTCATCACCTCCTCGTCGCCGATCGTGACGGCCTTCGGCGTCACCGGCTTCTCGCCGTCAAAGAGACCGGGCAAGGACAACAACTGCCCCCACAGCGCCTTCGATCGGGCCGTGTCGTTGACCGCCATGACCACGCCGACATTGGGCACGAACGGTGGACCGTCGTTGTCGCGCCGCTGCAGCATCTCACCCGGCAAGACAAAGACGCACAGCTCGTGAAGGTTCCCGAAGATCTCGCGGCCGATGTCCAGGCCGGTCACCGACCGACCTTGGCCCTCGGCCGCCGCCGCGTCGATCGCCGCCGTGGCCATGACCGGATTGAGACCCAGGCCGAGAAAAGCTGCACAATCCGGCGGCACATTTTGCAGGCAGCGGCGGCTCATCGGCGGCAGGCGGAGAAGGTTGTACGCCAGACTGTGGTGCCCTTCGGTCAGGCGCAGCGTCAGTTGCGCCCCAAGAACCCCGTCGTCGATCCCGGCGGAGAACGTCGCCCAGCGAAAGCTGTCCAGGTCGCACAAGGCGTTCGCCATGGCGAACTCGCGCTGGTCGTGCTCACCGAGGTTTGCTTTGGCGATCTTGATGATGCCCTGCAAGTCGGCAAAGGCGAACAAAGTGGCGTCGCCTCGCTCCTCCATCACCGCCGCAAGATCATCACGCCCGGCGAGGGATGTCTTCTCCTTGCCGACCAATCGATTGACTGCCCCTTCGACCAGATCGCGGCTTGTGCCCACGATGAAGAGCCCCTCGGTCAGCACGCCGCGCACCTGCGGCCCGTCGGGAATCCGGGCCCCGAACGTCGGCATACCGCCGATCTTCTCCGCCGTCGGTGCGAACTGGAAGAGCGTCTCCAACAATCCCTTGGCCAGCGGCATGTCGCCATGATGAACGACGAGAACCCCGTCCGGCAGTCCACCCTCCTGACTAAACCGCGTCAATGCCACCGCCGCACCGCCGAATTGCTGAAGGGCCTCGAACAGAGCGGGACTGATGGCCATCTCCTGCGGAATGGTGAAGGGAACGCCACTCTCCACTTCAGGCCGTGCCGCCAGAACTTCCTGCATATCCTTGGCGGGTATCCCCAGCATTCCGGCAAGCTGCTCGAACAACTTGCCCGGCCGGTTCAACTCCACGTAGGCCAAGGCATCCGCCGGCATGAGGACGGCGAAGTTCCGGGCTGCAAGCTGATCCCGGCAACGGTCCGCCCCGGCCCGTACCGTCCGCTTGAGGTCGGCAGGCAGATCGGTCCCCAGAAGCTTGTCGTAAAGCCCCTTCGCGGCGGCATGGTCCTTGGCCGCATGCTCCAGGTAAAAGGCTTTGTACAACTCCGGCGGCTCCGACATCGCCGCCAACACCGGCGTCGGATACACCGCCGCCCCGACCACCAAAAGAAGGACGACACTGAAGACGCGGATACGATAACGACTATCCATTGTTAGGCCTCCAACAACATTATGCGTCAAAGCAAGATGTCCCGAATGCATCTGTCGCTTTCCACTGGCTTTGCCGTCTGACGGCCTGGCCTGATCCTCCGGTGCAGGCGCGTCGTGAAGTGGACGAGCTCCCAACCCCCCGTGGACTGCGGGCCCTCGGCCCCGGAATCCCTGAAGAGCCGGAAAGAGCAACGCAACGCCGCAGCCGGCTTCACACGCTCAGGCGCTTCGCGAGCGGCCAATACACCTGAGCACCTCGCTTCTCATCAATGATTAGCCGCCGGCAATCTGATTATTCCGCGAGACAGGCCGGCAGCCGCCACCATTCCACCGCTACAGGCCCTGGAGCCAGCCTGAAAACACCGGGGCGGTCAAGTCACGCAAAGCAGGCCCCAGGATGAGCGAGAATCCCGGCTTCGGCCCGGCAATGCGGGGTGTCAAGGATCGGCCGCCAGGGGCTGGTTCGCCGAAATCCGGGACCGACCACGACAGCACATGCCCGGGAGGTCTGTTCGCCGGTTATTGTGACATCCTCGCCGAGCCGATATAGTGCGGACAGCTCGTGCCGGACACCGTTTCGCCGCAGGCCGCCCGCACTGCGACTGGAGAACCAGCAATGCCTCTGCCAGATGGAACACCCAGCCTCCAGGAAGTATCCGACAGGATAAACTCCATACGAGACTCTCTTTGACCTCCCGCACAAGAAGGAACGCCTCAAGCAAATCGAACAACAGATGTCGAAGCCCGGCTTCTGGGAGTCCGGCGAGACCCAATCAGTCGTGGCTGAATTGAAAGCCATCAAGACTCTCGTCGAACCCGTCGAGGCTGCCCTCCGCCGACTCGACGATCTCGTCGTGCTCTACGAACTCGCCAACGAAGAAAAAGACGAGACCACCAGAGCGGAAGCCGATCAGGAACGACTCTCCCTTGCCGGCGAGATCGAGAAGGTTGCCCTCATCGCCCTTCTCTCCGGTCCGAACGACGCCCGCGACTGCTACTTCAGCATCCAGGCCGGCGCCGGCGGCACCGAGGCCTGCGATTGGGCCGACATGCTCCTCCGAATGTACCTGCGTTTCTTCGAGCGACAGGGTTATCACGTGGAGGAACTGTCGCGAAAGGACGGTGAGGAGGCCGGCATCCAATCCATCGAAATGATGGTTCAGGGGCCGTATGTCTTCGGCTATCTCAGCACCGAGATGGGCGTCCATCGCCTGGTGCGGGTCAGTCCTTTCAACGCCCAGGGCAAGAGGCAAACCAGTTTCGCTGCGGTCGATGTCGTACCGGTCTTCCCCGAGAGCAAGATCGAGCTTCCGGACAACGAAGTCGAAATCGTGACTTTTCGGCGGGCCAGTGGCGCCGGGGGGCAGAACGTCAACAAGGTCGCGACCGCCGTGCGCATCCGCCACATTCCCAGCGGCATCGTCGTTGAGTGCGTCAACGAGCGCAGCCAGGCCCAGAACAAGCGACAGGCGCTGGCCATGCTGAAATCCAAACTTGAACACATCGAACAAGCCAAGCGCGACAGCGAAATGGCCAAGGTTTACAGCGAGAAGGGCGACATCGCTTGGGGAAATCAGATTCGCAACTATGTCCTCGACGATCCCCGGGTGAAAGACCTTCGGACGGGCTTGGAAGTCGGGAATCCACAGAAGGTCCTGGACGGAGACCTGGAGCCGTTCATCCAGGCTGCGCTCCGCCGGCGCGCCCAGAAACAGGCCAGAGCCGAGGCAGTCAAGTAGCCTGAATTCGTCGCCTCTTGCGCCCATTCTGCGTTGATCGCGCCCTGGAAGGCTATCGCCGGGCTGTTACACTATGCCCTCGTGGCAGCGGTCCGCCGACGGCGGATCAAGACTTGAATCCGAGCCGGATCGGGTGTACTATAGGAAGAACACCTCGCGAAAGCAGCGGCGATGCCGGACCCTCACCGGCCGGCGGTACCTCCACATCGCCAACATTGAGGACCTCACCAGCGCGTGACGGACTCGAGCGTGAGTTGCCCGGCATGACCCAGGGTGTATCCGTCCAAACCAGCCTTGTTATTAAGCCCCCTCGCGTGCTCTGCCGGGGCAATGGCGAGCACCAGTGGTGGACTTCTCCTGATCACGCCTGGCTGGCCCAGGCTGATTCCGTGGACTGGTTTCACCTCGACCGCGAACCCGCTGCCGCGGGGATCAAGCATAACAGCCAGCGAGACGTGTACCACATCCGCTGCGGCGATTCGGAGTACTTCGCCAAGTTGTACCACCCCAACGGCCTGGCCGCCCGCGTCAAACTCGTCTTCCGCGGACCCACCGCCCTGCGCGAGTGGCGCGTGGGCATGTACGCCGTCGAACACGCCATAGCCGCCGTCCTGCCGGTCGCCGCCGCCTGGTCACCCTCCCGGCTCAACGGCGGCCCTTCCCTGCTCATCACTCAGGCGATCGCCGGCGTGCAGCCGCTCAACGAATACTGGCTCGGCGTGCGTGACGAC
This sequence comes from uncultured Planctomycetaceae bacterium, assembly GCA_964470125.1. GTDB lineage: Bacteria > Planctomycetota > Phycisphaerae > UBA1845 > UTPLA1 > DATKKX01. Next base: position 4,049 of record CAYYBO010000154.1, read on the forward strand.
CACCGCGCGGCAAACTCATTGATCGAGGAAGTCGCCCGGCTCATCGCCCGCGCTCACCAATGCGGCTTCCAACACCGCGACATGCACCCCGGTAACATCCTCGTTCGCCAAAGCACCGGCGGGAGCGAGGCCTTCTTCGTAGACCTGCACGATGTCCGCGTCGGCTGCGCCGTCTCGCTCCGCGAAGTCGTCGCCAATCTTGCCCAGTTGAATCAGTGGTTTCGCCGCCATGCGACCCGCACGCAGCGCAGGCGGTTCCTGGCCCACTACATGGCCTACCGCGACCTCTACGCCCAGGCCGGCCCCCTGGCCAGGAACTGGCGGCTCGATCCCCCCAAGCTCGTCGCAGACCTTGCCGCCCAAGCCGAGCGACACGCCAACCGCCTCTGGGCCAAGCGAGACCGCCGAGCGCAGCGCGACGGCCGCTACTTCGCCAAGATCAGACCCGCCCCCGGCTGGCGCGGCTACGCCCTCCTCCGAAGCAAGCACCCGGCTCCCTCGGCTTCCGCCGCAACGCTCACTTATGCCCGCCGCCAATGGGAGCAATGGCTGCAAGACCCCCTCGACTGGGTCAATCCCCGAAAACACCGGCTTCTGAAAGATTCACACACGGCGACTGTCTGCCAGGCATCCCTTCCCACATCGCCGAGACCCGTTGACGTGCTGGTTAAGCGCCCGCTGGCCCGCAACTCCTGGAAGCTGTTGATGCAGGCCTTCGGCCGCTCCCGAAACCAGAAGCTGTGGCGAACAGCCAACATGCTTCTTAATCGTGCTCTCCCCGCCGCGCAGCCCCTGGTTGTGGTTGAAAAATACATCCTCGGATTCATCCGCGTGGAATCCATCGCGATCACCGACTTCGTCCCGGCATCCCCCGACCTGGAGACTTTTCTCACTCGTGACGTCGCGACGCTCGATCCGCGCGAACAGCGCCGCGTTAAGGACCTCCTGATCGAGTCCGCGGTCGCCCTCCTTCGAGCGTTTCATGAGCGAGGGTTCATACACCGCGACCTCAAGGCCGGCAATCTTCTGGTCTCCTGGCCGGCGCCCTACCGGGACCGGCCCTTGCTCACATTCGTGGACATGGACGGCATCAGGCATGTCCGACGCCCAAGCCGGAATCGGCAAATGAAGGCCGTCTCGCGGCTCTCCGCCAGCCTAGCGGAGAGCACTGCCTGTACCAACGCCGATTCCCTCCGTTTTCTGCGGCGATACCTCACCGCTCCGGCCTGCACTCCCCTGCACTGGAAGGAGGAATGGAGGAGTATCCAAGCCCTCGTCGCATCAAAACTCTCGGACAAGCAGACCCGGCGTGAATGGAAACGGACCCGCTACGGGAGAGAATGAAACAGGCTCGCGGAACACGCCGACAAAGGCGGGGCTCATCAAGACCGCTTCACATGGAGGCGACGGCGCGCGTGGGGGGTCTCGTCTTGCGGACCGGGAGTTGAAGACACCAACCAGGGTCAAATCGCGGCCGTCATGAATCGCGCACGGGAGGGGCATCAGGTCTGGTGATAGGTCATGTGCATGCGAACCAATTCGGCGGCAGAGCCCGCCTGCAGCTTTCGCATGACGTGAGCCCGGTGTACTTCGACGGTCTTGGGGCTCAATCCGAGCTGCTCGGCGATCTCCCGGTTGGCCCTGCCGGCAACGACGAGATCCATCACCTCGCGCTCCCGCGGCGTGAGCAAAGAGAACCTAACCCCCAGTTCCTCCCGTTCCTTCCTCCGCCGCCCAGCCTCGACATTCTGCTGAATCGCGACATGAATCCGATCCAGCAAGGCCTGGCTGTTGAACGGCTTCTGCACAAAATCCACCGCTCCCCCTTTCAGCGCCCGAACCGCCATCGGCACGTCCCCATAGGCCGTCACGAAGATGATCGGGAGGTCGATCCCCAAAGTGCTCAACCGCTCCTGCAGATCCAGCCCGCTGATCCCAGGCATGCGCACATCCAAGACCAGGCAGCCCGGGCGCCCGGGCTTGAGAGCGTCGAGGAATTCACTCGCCGAAGCGTACGTCTCCACCCGGAGCGAAACGCTTTCCAGCAGGCGCTGGAGTGAAGCTCGAATGACAGGCTCGTCGTCGACCACGAAGACCGTCGGCCCCTCTTCCATGAATGTCCTCTCTCTCGAAACCGGTTCGCCCGACTTCTGACCACTGCAGCGTCCACTCACGCATGCGCCCGTCGAGGGCAACAAGCGGGAGCCTCCGGGGCTCGTGAGGCAGGTACGCCTGAATCCGGACCGGCCTGCTTTCGCCCCGGCTTGGGGCACTCAATAATAACGCCGATGACAACCCCGTCCACTGATCTGAAGCTGGCGGCTACATGGCTTCGCGGGGCCGGCCATGTGGTCGTGTTCACCGGCGCAGGCGCCTCGGCGGAAAGCGGCATCCCCACCTTCCGAGAGGAAGGCGGAGTCTGGGACCGCTTTCCACCCGAGCAATTCGCGACCCCGCAAGGGCTCCACGACATGGCCCTGACCCATCCCCGGCGCGTCGCCGAGTTCATTCTGGGCCTTGTCGAGCCGATCGCCGCCGCATCTCCAAACGCCGGCCATTTCGCCGTCGCCACGATGGAGCGACGTACCCGCGTGACCGTCGTCACCCAGAACATCGACGGGCTGCATCAGGACGCCGGCAGCTCCACGGTTCACGAAGTCCATGGTTCCCTCTTCGAAATCGTCACGCTCGACGGCGAGCAACTCCGCCGCGTCTCTCGTGCGCAACTGCGCGAAGTCGTGGCCGAGCTACGCCGAACGCTCCAAGGGCCGTTCACGACGGCGAGGGCCCTCGAAGCCGTCAAGCCGATCCTGGGGCTCGGCCCCGTCGGCTTCGAGCGACCCAATGTCGTGCTCTTCGGCGAGCCCATGGCCGAGCCTGCCTGGACCGCGTCCAGCGAGGCTGCCGCCGCCTGCGACTGCATGCTCATCGTCGGCACCTCCGGAGCCGTCTACCCCGCGGCACTGCTCCCGGAAAACGCCGAATCGGCCGGTGCGAGAATCCTGGCGGTCGGGCCGGACCGGACACCCGCCCACCTCTGGTTGGAAGGATCCGCCGCCGCCGTACTGCCCGTGCTGGTCGAAGCGGCATTCGGACCGCTCGGATGACGAGGCGGCGGCGGCCGGGGAGGGGCAACTGCCCGGCGCAAAAGGCGAGGAGGTCGGGCAACGGGAGTTCCCGCAACCGACCTCCTCGGGTAAGTCACTCTCACTATCACCCGCCCGGCACGCAATTCGCCGCGGCGGGTTGTTCAAGTCTCTCGCTCACCACCTTCCATGCCTGCTGCAAAAAGGCGGTGGCGAGGTCACTTTCGCCGAATCAAGCCCAAAACGCCCAGCCCCAATAGAGCCAGCGTCGAGGGTTCGGGAACGACGATGCAGCCTTCCGTCGCAGTAAACGGGACAAAAACGCCCGACGGCGGCGGATTCTTGGCAAAGCCCTCGTTCAGGTCCAACGGGTGGGCGCCGAGGACCAACTGCGTTGAGCCGAGGCTCACGCCCTGAAACGTAAGGGTGGCCAAAAGGACGTTGCCCCAGACCCCCTGCGGCGGCGGATAGACCGTAATCGCCGCCATGTTGTACTCCACACCGTCGAAGATGTCTTCCGCGGTGGGATCGTGCCCCACTTCTGACCACAGCGGTCCGTACGTGATGTCAGTCACCGTGGCGACCGCCGCATTGTAGTAGAGGTCGAGCCCCCAACCGACGACCGCGTCTGCTTCTGGAATGTTGGCATAAATGCTCAACTGACCTTCCTCGCCGACGTCGATCCCCAGGCAGTAGGCCGGACTCCAGGTGACCGCAATGTCTGCCGACGCCGTGCTACACGCGAGTAGTCCGGCCGCCAGCGCTAACAACAACACTCTCGTCTTCTTCATGCCTCATCCTCCTCGCACCAGGATAGCCTGGTACGACATTCTTACCTCGTTCTTCAGCTCAGTCCACAGTTTCGTTACCGAATTCTTCGAGACAAAAAAGACCGCTCCGGCCGGCGTCCATACTCGGACGCCGGCCGGTAGTCGGGTCTATCAGCGAGAAACAGGCGCCGCGTTAATGACGTTGGAGCCGGTCGGCAGCGGCACGTGCTGGATCGGCTTCCTGGGCACGACGAAGTCCTTGCCGTTGGCCATGCGATAGCACATCAGCCAGTTCTGATAATCAACCAGCGTGATGCAGCCGTCGCCGTCCATGTCGGCAAGCGGTCGAGCGTCGTACTTCGGATGACCGAGGCAGAAGCCGATGCCGTCATGGATGTACCAGTAATCGGCCACATCCACGACGCCGTCCGGATCACCGTACGGCGGGAACGTCGTTGCAGTCGCCGTAAAGTCACCGCAGAGTTCGCACTCATCCGGAACGCCGTTGCCGTTGTAGTCAGTGCTGCAATAGACGAACGGCGGGAAGGGCATGCAGAAGCCGCCGAATGCGACGTCGATGTCGCACTCATCCGGCTTGCCGTTCAGGTTGCAGTCATTGGCCGGCGTGCTGCCCGGCGTCGTGATGGTCACGTCGTCCAGGCTGAAGTTGGTCGTCGTCGCCGTCGTCTGCCTGCCTTCGAAGTACAGCAGGTGGCTGGCTCCGTTGGCATAGGCCGAAACGTCGATGACAACCTCTACGTAGGAGGTGTAGCCCGGCGTGGTGCTGTCAATACTGAACAGCACGTTCCCGTCCAGCTTGGCCTCGAACGTATCCGCCGCGACGTTGGCAGTTGAGCCGATCCACAACCAGAACTTCAGCGTTGCCGAAGCCGCGGCCGGGATGGTCACGTTCTGCGACAGCGTGCCGATCTCAGGCAGAGTCGTCCCGCCGCCGCCGAACCAGGCCCACACATTGCCGGTGTGCGCACCGGCGGTCCCGCCGCCCGTGCCGCAGCTTGCGACATCGCACAACACCGTTCCGTAGTTGGTGGAGGTCGACGTCCAGTTCGGGTTGCTGACACCGGCCTCGAAGCTCGGATCAGTGACGACCTGGGCAGCACTACCCCCGCCGCCGAGCTGGCATTCATCGGGAATGCCGTCGTTCTGGCAGTCAGAGCTGATGCCGTTGCCAATGTCGCACTCATCCGGGCTGCCGTTGTTGTTGCAGTCCTCACTGAATCCCGATGAGATGTCGCACTGATCGGGAACGCCGTTGTAGTTGCAGTCCTCGCTGGTCCCGCCGGCGATATCGCACTCGTCGGGTACGAGGTTGCCGTTGCAGTCGGTGTCGCATACGTCCAGGATGCCGTTGTTGTTG
>CAYYBO010000155.1:0-9279 GCA_964470125.1 uncultured Planctomycetaceae bacterium
AATCCCCGCCAGTAGAAGTTTAGCCAATTGCCGAAGGCCGGGTGAAAGGTGTACGACCACACGCCGGAGAGTCGCAGATTGTCCAACAGAATGCGGTCCACCTTGTATTGGGCGTCCGCTTTCCGGGCGACCGACGGGGCGTACAACACGCCGAGGTACTTGGCCATCAGCGGATTGGCCTGTACGCCTATCTCGTTGTGGGTCAGGGCCAGCCCGCCGCGAATGTCGTCTCGATATCCTGCCACGGCGATTCGGTACGCGCAGCCCAGGCCGTCCAGGTAGCCACTCTTAGCATACAGCGAACCTTGCGGGGACTCCTCGACGAAGGCGTCCCATGCGTCGTACTCCCCGCGATCGAGAAATCGAAAATCGATGGTCGCGTCTCCAGGCGGAGTTGATCTCGCCGCCGCCCATCACCAGCGGCCCTCAGCGTTTCAACAGCCGCAGCGCCCGTTTGACGAGATTCACCGCCGCGTCCTTACAGTAGATGGCGAGCCATTCCGGCACCCCGGAGGCCCATCGCTCCGGGTGGCAGGTAATATACATTTGCCGGTGGCGTTGTGAAAGCACCTGGTCGATCAGGTCCGCAGTCGAGTGCGGCGGGTCGGCCGGCGGAGCGAGGCTGGCGCTCACGGCCCGATCCCGCAGGTTGGTCGCCCCAGCATTCCAGCACCGGCCGGTGTCGGTCAGGTAGCGGACTTTCGAGAAGTCGATTGAGAGATAGGCCTCGCCGGCCAGGCCGTATCGCAAAAAGTCCTGGTTGTGCCAGAGAGCGCGATTGTCGAATCGGCTGAGCGGGGCTCCGTGCATGGCGATAGTGTGAACGTCGGCGAGTAGGCGGAGTTGCGCCAGTTTCTGCTCGAAGTCGGCCAGGGCGGCTGTCACATCGCCCCGGCGATCACTCAGGTTCTCATAGTGATAACCGATTTCATGGCCGAGATCCGCGACCTTCAGGATCACCTCCCGGTTGAAGACACCGCGGCAGCGGAAGTAATACGTACCGATCACGCCGGCGCGAGATTCGAGCTCGGCGATTTCCGAGGCTTTGTCCTCGCGGCGGTCAATATCGTGACGCAGAATGACCGACGGCCCGGCAATCACCTCCCGACAGGCGTCCCGCACCGTCAGAAATTGGTAACCGGCCTCTTTGAAGGCCTCCAGAAGACGACGCAGCATGACGGTTGTGAAGTCCAAGGCGGGCCCTCAGCGCGCGGGGGGATCAAGCCGCGGCGGAGAGTAGATAATCAGGTGACGATTGGTCTCAAAGTCGAGCGTGAACGCCGCCAGGGTCAATTGCAGGGCTACGATAAACAGGAATCCGGAGACCATCAGCGCGGTCAAGGGAATTCGCACCCAGTCGGACACGCCGAACTTGATCAGGCTGTAGATGAAAGTGGTCGCGCTGCCCAGAAAGGCCAGCGTTGCGCAGATGTAGTACAGGAATATAGGGTGCCCGCTGTCCACGACATAGCGCAGGAATATTCGCCGGGCGAAGAGATTCAATAGCAGCAACGAGATGTTGGGTACCACCCGTGGAATCTTCATTTTGCTGCGTTCGCCGACGGAATAGAGCGGATTGACGGGAACCTCGATCACACGCATCTCGGCGATGTTCAGTTTGACCAGAATGTCGTTTGGGCAGCCGTAGCGAGGGTAAATCTCTCGAAGATCGATCGCCCGCAGCGCCCGGAGATTGATCGCGGTGTAGCCGGTTTGCGAATCGGAGATGTGCCAATAGCCCGAGGCAATTTTGGTCAGGAAGGACAACATGAAGTTGCCCGCCTTCCGGATGGGCGGTATCTTTTTCAGGCCGTTGAAGTACTTGAAACGATTGCCCTTGCAGTAGTCGGCGATGTCGCGCACGACCGGCAAGATGACGTCGGGGTAGTCCGCAGGGTCCATTTGGGCGTCGCCCGCCATGACCACCGTGACGTCCGCCTTCTCGTCGCGGGCGAGGATGTAGCCCGTGGCGATCGCGGCACCGACGCCCCGGTTGGTTTCGTGACGAATCAGCACGACGCGGGGGTCCGCCGCCGCCAGCTTCTGAACCACCTCGCAAGTGCGGTCGTGGCTTACATCGTCCACCACGACGATCCGGTCAACGAACGCCGGCATCGTCTCGATGACCCGGCCGATTTGCGCCTCTTCGTTATAGCATGGTACAACAGTGTAGATTGTCTTGTTTTCGTACATCGCGGCCAAGCCCTAGCGCCGGAAGAAGTACGCTGCGCCCTTACTGCGATGATGGGCGAACCCGCCGCGCCTTGGCGCGTCGGTCCGGAGTCTACCGGTGTTCGGCAGGTTGGTCCAGTGGACTCCGCCGCCGGCTACGCCTGGCATCGTTCGGCCGGAGGACGGGTCCGTGGAGCCGCGTTTTCTAGCGGCTTGGGAGGGGCGCTCCTCGGCGGTATCGCCGCAATCCGGAATATAGTTGGATCCGCAAGTCGGTATACCACCACCAGTACAAGGCCCGATTCACCGGCCCCTCCCGGTAGAGCAGCCTCTCTCCCAGGTAGAGGGCGCCCGCCAGCGGTGCTCCCAGTACGCGCAGCACGCGCAGCAGGTGGTAGTACCTGCGGAAGCGCGGGCCGAATTGAAATCTGTGAGCGTGCTCGGGGTGCTGGGCCAGAAAGTAGCCCAGGGAGTAGCCGGCCATTCGCTTCTTGCGGCGATATCCGCGGTAGGTCGGGTGATAATCGTGCATGACCCGCACGTCCGGCAGGAATACCATCCTCGTCTGGCCCGCCAGCAGGCGGAAGCCGAACTCGATGTCCTCCACGCCGTATATTCGAAAGCCTTCGTCAAAGCGCAGATCTCCCAGCCCTGCGCGGGGAATCGCCACGCAGGCTGTGTAGAAGTAGTTGGCGGGGACGTGGGCGGAGTCCGGAAAATCGTAGATGTTCACGTCCTGCACTTGCAGCAAGTAGCGGTGAAAAGGATTGCAGGCGCCTTCCCACGGCGCCATGATTCTACCCAACAGAACGCATCCGGGATGCTCGCGGCTTGCCGCGAGCAGTCGGCGCAGGAAGTCCGCACCCACCAGAATATCGTCGTCGAGCAGGACGATGAGATCGGCCTTCGCCGCCTCCAGCCCCATGTTTCGAGCGGCCGCCGCTCCTGGCCGGTCGCAGCGCAGCGTCTTCAGGTTGGCATAGCGGTCAGCCAGGCGAGCTGCGGTTTGCGGGGTGTCGTCCCGTGAGTTGCTGTCAACCAGGATGACCTCGAAGCAGTTGGGCGCGATATCCTGGGCCATTAATCGCCGGATCACCCTCTCCACCCGATCGGCCCGATTGTGGGTGGGCACGACGAGGGAGACGACCAGACCGGCCGAATCTTCGATGAGCTGTTCTTCGCTGGGGTGGGAGTCTTCTTGGATCAAGCGCACTTCGCCCCACAGCCCCCACACCAAGTCTCTCCCGCCGTTGAAGCTCAGGGTGATCTGTGATTCGCTTCCGTGTGTTGTCGGGCGAAGCGGCACTTCGAACGGCACCCACTGGCGATGCGCTGATTTCGCAAGGTCTAATTGGCATTGCCAGATGCGTTCCCCGTCCTGCAGAACCTCGAAACTGCCCATGGCTGTGGGCTTCCACGCATCCTGCGGGGCAGCGACGGCTCCCACCAGCAGGGCGGCCTGTGGTACGGCTAGGCGGTAATGTAATCGTGCCGAATCGTAAACCAGGATCGACCGGCGCCGGACGGCGGCGACGTGGACGTCGGGGAGGCGGACGATGTGTTGGTCGAGCGGGAGATCATGTTGAAGCTCCTTGCGAGCGGTCTCCCAGGCGGCCACGAGGTCAACATTGCATCCGTACGTTGCCTGGTTTGCCGCGGCCGGATCGCGCGCGTGTCGGCCGTACAACCATCCGTCGAAGAAGATCCAGAGATTGCGGCCGCGTTTTCCCAAGGCGTGCCGTTTGCGCAGCGCCCGCGGCAGCCACCTCAGTGATGTGAACACGGCTTTGAGCGTCAGGTACTTATGCCGCCGCGGATTGTGCGAGAGGGTGCCCACGCGCAGCATTGCTGCGTAATGGAGCAAGACTTCGCCCCAAGAGCCGTAGATCATCCGCATGAGGGCGCCGTTGCGCATGCTGTAGTAGTGCTGGACGCTGTGGTCTCGCTTCGGATCCAAGTGTTCGGTGAAGTGCTCCACTACCGCTTCTCTGACATAGAGGCACTTCCAGCCGTGGAGCCACATGCGCCAGGAGAGATCTACGTCTTCGGCATACATGAAGAAGCTGGGATCGAATGCACCTCCGATGCTGCGCAGGGCGACAGTCCGCACCATCATGCAGGCGCCGCTGCACCAACTCGTCTCGCGAGTAACTGGATCGTAGTACTTGGGGTGCTCCAGCGGCGATTGTCGGGCCTCGGCAATGCCCGCCTGCGGATCCGCCTCCAGGATGGCGATGAGGCGGTCGATGGCGTCCGGGGCCATGACCGTGTCAGCGTTGATCACGAAGTAGTATTCGGCCTGGCCGCACTCGAAGGCCTTCGCGTATCCTCCGCTGAAGCCGGCGTTGCGGCCCGTCTGGACGAAGATGGTTGGGAAGGGAAGCTCCTCCGCCCGGCGTTGGGCGTGCTCCAATGATCCGTCCGTCGAGCCGTTATCCACGAAGATCAACCGGAGACGCTCGATCGGGTAGGACGTTCGCCGCAGGCCGTCCACGAAGCCGTCAATCCAGCGGGCGCCGTTGTAGTTGACCACCATGACATCGACCCGCGGCCGGCGGAGGGCGGCGATCTGCCGCTCCAGGTTCGCCTGGTATTCCCGGGCTCGTTGAATTTCTCCTTCGATCTGTCCCATTTGCCTCGGCGACAACAATCGCAGCAGGAGAGACCGGTAGTTGTGAATAATGGCTTCATGCCGGTCCGGCGGATGAACCTGCCGCTGCAGGGCGCACTCGGCCGCGACGGCCCCGATCTTCAGGAGCAAGGGATCCAGCCCTTGGAGCGCCTTCGCCTGAAGCAGCCTCTCCGTGCAGTAGGGTACGTGAAAGAAACTCCTGCTGAGATCCAAAGCAAACAATGTGGTGCGGCGGGCCAGGTCATAGTCGATCAAGACGCACTCCCCGCCATCCGTCAGCAGAATATTTCGTCCGATGTAGTCGCGCGTTGTCAGAACGGACCGGTGGCGTGTTCTTTGCGACAGCATCATCTCCCGGAACAGCCGGTGAAAGCACTCGGCCTCGTCGCGATTCTCGAACAGCTCTGCAAACGCCGTCTTGCATGCTTGCAGTTCACTTTCCAGAGTCGCCGCGTTCGCGGGGGAGGCAAGCTCCCAGATCTCGTCGGCGATCGACACGATCCGCCCGACTGCCGCATCGGCTGAGATCTTTTCTTCTTGCACCCAGTCGTCCAGGGAAGTCGCCCCGGAGATATATTCCTCCATCACCCACAAGGAATGCTCGTCCCTCCATGACTTCAGCAGTCGGACCGGACGGAAGGAACGTCCCCTGCGGTATTCGTCGTATACGGCGAGGATGGCATGGGAATCAAATGGGCCGGTCTGCGGAATCTGCTTAACGGAGGCAACCGGGTGGTTACCCTCCCTTACGTAATATCGATGGGTTCGAAGAGCCTCGGCATAATCGACTCTGGAGGGCGCCGGAACCAGCCGAGGCAGCCCGGATTCGTGTTGACCGGATGGTTGGCTCTTCGGCAACGCCTCGGCTGCGGCAATCTGGGTTGGAGGGGACTGACTGCTGCAAGCCGCAGCCGGCGAGACGCGCCGTCGCAGCACGAAGCCGAATGAGGGGACGAAGTAGCGAGACACGCCGAGACGGGCCATGGTGAGGTACAAGGAACGTAGTTCCTCATCCAGGCCAAGGGGGGCACCGTCGACACCGCTGTGTTCCCGTGCCGGCAGCCCCTTCTCCAGGAGGAACCGATCCACGGTTTCGAGGGGCACCATGTGTTGAATCAGTTTGTAGTCTGGAAAGCACGCGAATGTCTTCTCCGAGGTCAGGGCGGCCTCGCGGAACAAATCCAGGTATTGATCGAGGGCCCAGGTGCGAGCCTCGGCCCCTTCCTGTCGGTTTAGAAGAAACGTGAAGCGACTGCGTCCCGTGTGGTCGTCGGGTGCCCCCAGCAAGTACTTAAGCCCCGTGGCGTTCTCTATTCCCACATAAGCTTGTCCGTTCGGCTTCAGCAGCGAGTGGACTCGGCGCAGGGCTTCAAGGTGGGATTGGTAGTCGTTTGTGGGCCGACCGAGGCCGAGATACTCCAGTACTCCGTTGATGATGATCAAATCGAAGACTGCCTCACGGAAGGGATAGGTCAGCAGGTTCCCGCAGTGCAGACGCAACTGGGCTCCTTCCTGCCGGGAGATTTCGCGGACGATCCGCAAACGATCGGGCGTGAGGTCCAGGGCGTGTGCCTCGCCCCGAACCGCCAAAGGGATGGTTATTTGTCCCCAGCCGCTGCCTACGTCGAGGAAGCGGCCGCCGAGCGGCCGGTCCAATTCCTTCAGCATTCGACTCCGCGATGCGTCGGTAATGATGCGATATAACCAGGGTGAACGAGCGGCATATCGTTCTCTGACGACATCTCGCCACGGCCGGGCGCGCAATTCCTCGAGCAGGCGCAACTCTTCTTCTGTTCCCAAATCCGTGTAGGCTCCCGCATGCCCGACATGGCAGAGGATGTCTCCGTCGAGTTGAACGATTCCATCCACATCACACAGGACCTCACACAGTGCTTTCTTGGACTCAACCGTCACCGTTATTCCTCGCACGCGGCATCAGCCGCCTTGGTCCAGCGTCCTCTTGACCTCCAGACGGGATCTTCCTGATGGTCGCGTTGCTTCGATTCCAAGTCAAGCTTCCCCTGCTCACCAATCGGCAGCGCCCGGCTTCTTCCGTCCAAGGCCGGCGCATGATGAAAGGCTACACAATCGTGAGGGTGATCCATGCCAAAGCCGGACGCCGAGATCCTCGATCATGGCGATGCGCTTGGATCGCCAACGGTATCCACGACGCCCGGTTGGTGTCGGGCAGGAGCGTTGGCAGCTCTGCCAGCACAGCGGCGGGAAGTGATACTTGCGTCGGCGATCAGCCGGACGCGCCTTTGTAGTGGCGCAGGCCGAAGGCCCAAAAGCGGTTTGAGATCACCAACAGCGTCAACGCTGCGACAACGGCCAGCAGCGGGGCGGCGGCAGGCAGCATCTTGGGATCCGCGAATAAGGCTCCGGCGGGAAACGTAGTGATGAACGCCAGGGGGACAACAAACGTCAGTGTCCATTGCACCCAGGGGCGGTATATGGCGATGGGGAAGCGCCCGGCTTCGAAGACGTACCAGAAGACCATCTCGATGATCTGGATTCGCACGAGCCAGAAGCACAGCGTGGCCAGCATCAGCCAGATCGAATAGACGATGGCGAAGCTCGCCGCCAGCATGACGACGAAGATCATCGCCGCCCCCGCCGGCACGCGGCCGAGCAACATCACGCAGCCGACTACGGCCACGGCGACGCCCAGAAGCACGTCGGCCAGCCGCCAGATGACGAACTCGCGGATGCTGACCAGGAACTGCGAATGGACCGGCTTGAGCAGCACGAAGTCCAGCGTGCCTTCGCGGATGTCCTCGAAGACCCGACGCATGTTGGGCACGATCGACATGCGGATGCCCCCGGCGACGATCCGGTAGACGCCGACGAGGACGAGCATGTGCGGCACGCCCCAGCCGGCCAACGACTTGGTGTTGTCGAAGATGGTCCAGACGCCGATCAGCTCTCCCACCAGATGCAGCATCGACATCACCGAGCGCATGATCAAATCAAACCGGTAAGCGGCCATGTTCTGCACGCTGACGCGGATGAACAACAGGATCAGCTTGATTGACCGTGTCATGGCCTTCTCACCCGCCGACCGCTGCGTATCTGCGCAGGGCCACGGCCCACAGCCGGCGGAATGCCGCCACGATGGCGACTATCCAAACCACCTGCATGGCGATGCCGGCCATCGCCGCCGCCGGGTCGGCGAGATGTCCCGTGAGCAGTTCCGCCGGAAAGGCGAACATCCATCGAAAGGGCAAAGCCCACGCCAGCCAGTAGACCGGCGTCGGCAAGGCCTGCAGCGGAGCGAATCGTCCGCCCAGGAACATCCCCAGGCCAAAGTACACCTCGCCCATCGCGTCCAGTTTGGTCGCCCAAAACGCGACCAGGGAGACGACGTAGCCAAGTAGAAAGTTCAGGCCCGCGCCGAGGACCATGGCCACGCAACCCAGGGCAAGTTGCCAGAGGGAGGTCTCGAACTCCGGCCGCACGACCCACGCGAATACGGCCCACATCGGCAACAGGAACAACAGCGTGGCGACTTTGTAGGCCAGATTCTCCGCCAGGGCCTTCCAGATCGGCAGCATCGGCCGCAGGAGCAGCGAGGAAAGCTGGCCCGACCGGATGAGGTAGCCCATTTCGTACACGTCCCACGCGGCGGCGACATGCCCGATGATCATGACGACGAAGTAGTACGCGGCGAATTGGCCGCGGGTCAGGCCGGCGGCCGTTTGATCCGGGTTGCTCGCGGCGGCGGCACTCCACATGGCATAGAGCACCGCCGGATTCACCAGGCCCCAGACGGCCCACAGGACGATTTCGGCCCGGTAGTGGAGCATGACCTGCACGCCGGCGCGGTGATAAGCCCCGAATGCTCGCAGCGCGCGGGTCATACTGGGTCTTCTCCGTTCTCCGTTTCGGCTTTCCCTTCGGCAGTCGGTTGACCGAAGGCCCTGGCGATCACGTCCTCGATAGGCGGATCCTCGATGGTCAGATCGAGCACCGGCAGATCCGCGAGGAGGCGAGTGGTCGCCGCCGCCGTCTGGCCCTTGGGGACGCGAATGGCCACCTTGCGATCCTGACGGGCCAGTACGTCGCCCATCGCGGAGAAGTCGTACCCGTCCGAGGGGCGATCAAGGTCGATCTTGATGACTTTGAACGGCGCCAGACGTGCCGACAAATCGTCGAGGGCGCCGTCGAAGAGCAGGCGGCCGCGGTCGATTACTATGATCCGCTCGCAGAGGGCGGTCACGTCGGCCATGTAGTGGCTGGTCAGGATGATGGTGGCGCCGTGAAGACGGTTGTAGCCGGCCACGAATTCGCGGATTCGGGCCTGCATGGTGATGTCCACGCCGATGGTGGGCTCGTCGAGGAAGAGCACGGCCGGCTGGTGCAGCAGCGAGACGCAAAGCTCGCATTTCATCCGCTCGCCGAGCGACAGGGTGCGGACTTGTTTCTTAAGCACGCCGCCGAGGTCCAGCAGCTCGACGAGTTCATCGAGCGTTCGT
>CAYYBO010000156.1:0-3569 GCA_964470125.1 uncultured Planctomycetaceae bacterium
AACGACGATCTGGACCGCCTGCGGCTGGCGGCGACCAGCGCCGTGGTCTCGCGGCCGGACACCATCGTGGTGGCCAGCGTGTCGTGCATCTTCGGGCTGGGTTCGCCGGACGAGTACAAGGCCAGCGTGATCAACCTGACGGTCGGTCAAGTGGCCGATCGCGACGAGTTGCTGCGGCGCTTCGTGGACTTGCAGTACAACCGCAACGATCTGGCTCTTGACCGGGCCACCTTCCGCGTTCGCGGCGACGTGGTCGAGCTGTACCCGGCGTACGAGGAGCTGGCCTACCGCATCGAGATGTTCGGCGATGAGATCGAGCGTCTCCAGACTATCAATCCGCTGACCGGGGCGACGCTGGAGTCGCACCAGCAATTGTACGTTTATCCCGCGGTGCACTACGTCACGCCGCCGAACAAGATCGAAGCAGCGGTGGAGAGCATCAAGGCTGAGCTGGAGGAGCGGCTGCAGGCGTTTCGGCGGCAAGGCAAGTTGCTGGAGGCTCAACGGCTTGCCGCCAGGACGAAGTACGACATCGAGATGCTGGTGGAAGTCGGCTATTGCTCGGGCATCGAAAACTACTCCCGTCATCTGGCGGGCACGCCGCCGGGGTCCAAGCCCTATACGCTGGTGGACTACTTTCCCAAGGACTTCCTGCTGATTATCGACGAGTCTCACGCGACCGTTCCCCAGATCGGGGCGATGTACAACGGCGATCGGGCCCGCAAGGAGGTCCTGGTCGAGCACGGCTTCCGCCTGCCGAGCGCCCTCGATAACCGGCCGATGCGTTTCGAGGAATTCGAGGGCATGTGGAAGCAGGTGCTCTTCGTCTCGGCGACGCCGGGGCCGTACGAGTTGGCCAAGTGCGGCGGCGAGGTGGTGGAGCAGGTCATCCGACCGACCGGCCTGCTGGACCCGCCGATCACCGTCAAGCCGGCCCGCGGGCAGGTGCCCGACCTATTGCACCAGATTCAAGCTCGCGCGGCGGCGGGGCAGCGGACGCTGGTGACGACGCTGACCAAGCGGCTGGCTGAGGATCTGGCGGCGTACATTCAGCAGGCGGGGATCAAGGGGGCGTATCTACACAGCGAGATTGACACGATCGAGCGGGTGCAGATTCTCCGCGAGCTTCGCGACGGCAAGTACGACGTGGTCGTCGGCGTGAACCTCCTCCGCGAAGGCTTGGACCTTCCGGAAGTGTCGTTGGTCGCGATCCTGGACGCGGACAAGGAGGGATTCCTACGGAGCGCCACCAGCCTGATCCAGACGATCGGCCGCTGTGCCCGGCACGTGGACGCGGAGGTGTACCTCTACGCCGACAAGGTGACCGCGGCGATGCGCCAGGCGATCGAGGAGACGGCGCGGCGACGGGTCTTGCAGGAGGAGTACAACAAGCGGCACGGCATCACCCCCGCCTCGATTAAGAAGGCCATTCGCAACAGCCTGGAACAACAGGTGGCGGCCAGACGAACGACCCGCGGCGCGATCCGGGCCAGCGAGGAGGCGTTCGACCTCACCGAGTCCGTCGCCGACCTGGAGAAGGAGATGTTCGCCGCGGCGGAGGCCCTGGATTTCGAGAAGGCGGCCCGGATTCGCGACCGTATCAAGGCTCTGAAGGATTCGCCGACGTTGTTCGCGGTGCCGGCAGGCGCAGGAGGAAATCGACGGCAGACGACGCCGGAACAAGAGGGTGTGTGATGAGCGCCTGTAATTCAAGTCCGCAGAACAAGCGACCTGGTCGAAGACCATGCTCGGCGGGGCCGGCCGCCGGTGCTCCCCGCAGGGATGAACGCGTTCAGGCCTCGATCACATCCTCCAGCGCCGAGATGCTGATGACCACGTGCGAGAAGACGAAGATGCGACGCCGGTTCGGACGGATTCCCTGCTGTCTGGCCTCGCAGACGTATCGCTCCTTGGTGGCGTGCCCTTCGATACGGTCCCGCAAATCGGCCCCCTCCAGCCAGAAGCCGTCATGGGTCACCGCGGCCAACGTGCCCAGATAGGTCGTCGGGCCGCCGGTATCCAGGACGACTTGCCGCCCAATCAGCTCCGCCACGCTGGGCTGCCGCTTAGCCATGGTCTCGCTCTGGGGTTTGCCTGCGCCACTTACTGGTAGAATAGGGTAGAATGCGTTGTATCGAAGATCAAGCAGCCGCTTTGGCGGGTGCATTGGCCGTTGTCGGGGAGGAAACCTAACAAGGCTTGATGGCATCAGTGAGAATGTGAGGCATGAAATATGGCCGCTAGAATCGTCAGGCAAGCCTGCTGGCCGCTGGGCTTGACGGCAGCATGCGTCATTGTCGCAGGAACAACGGTGGGGTTCTCTCAAACGGCGGCGTCGGACCCTCCGCCTTCCTCTTCGGCACTGGGAGCCTCCTGTGCCGAAGCCTCGCCGGTCGGGCTGTGCCCGTTGGCCGCTCCGCCCCCGGGAGTACTCTGTCAGCCCGAGCGTGACCCGCCCAAAGACGAGCCCGGTGAACCGGCCGAGGAGAAAGGAGAGGGCGAGGAGCCGACAGTGGGTTTGCGGAAGCTGACCCGCCAGGAGATCAACCGCATCCGTTACATGGAGCTGCGCGGCATGCGGGAGAACAAGCCGTCCGCCCAGCCCGATCGCGTGAGCTGCAAGGTCCCCAGGCCGGTGGTGGATGACTTCCTCGCGGAGATGGAAGGGCGGGAGGACTTCGTGGTGGCCATGACCGGCAGTCGAAACGCCAGTTGGCGGAAAACCCAACAAGCCTTCCGCAAGCTGACCGCTCCACAGAAACTGCACACGATCGCCTACTTCAAGGGCGCCAAGTATGCCGACCGCGTGGAAATCACCTCCGAACCGGAGGTCTTCATCGAATTCAGGAAGAACGTCCTGCCCGTGGTCATGCGCGGCTGCGCCACGTCCTCTTGCCATGGCTCCGCGGATCGGGAAGGGGCCCGCTTTGTGCTCCACAACGATCCCAAGAAAACCTCCGCCACCTTTTACGCCAACTTCCTGATGCTGCAAGAGATCGAGGTGGACGGGCGCCGACTGATCGACAGGGCCCAGCCGGAGAACTCGCTGCTGTTGACTTACATGTTGCCGGTCGCTGACGTGAGGCCCGAATTGCGGCACCCCGACACGGCGAAGTTCAAACCGATCTTCCACACGAGAACAGCCCTCGGCTATCGACGAATGTCGGCGTGGATTCGGTCTCTGAAGCACCCGTCGGAGGATTACGGGGTTCGGCTGTTTGCCACGACGCCGACGACGGTGGAAGATGAGGAAGACAACGCGAAGCGGGCCGAAGAGTCCAAGCCCGCCGCGGAGCACAAGGATGGGTAAGGCCCTCGCCCGCCGTGTTCTCATCGACAAGCAGTTTTAGGAGAAGCCCGCTTTGGACGATTTCGATCCAGCGGTGCGGGGGAACCTCAACCAGGAAGCGGCACCGCGTCACTGTTGTGCCGCATCGCTCAAGGATCTGAAATTTTCAAATGGTGCGCCGCGGCAATAATCCGAAAGAAGGCCTCGCTTCCCTGAACAGCGTCTATCAACAGCCGGCCGGGATCCGCTGCCGGGAAGACCCTCTCTGTACGCTGACCCA
>CAYYBO010000156.1:3579-8851 GCA_964470125.1 uncultured Planctomycetaceae bacterium
GGGTTACGGGGCCGGTTATACCAAAAGTGTAGGGTGCCCCCCAAGCGGAACTGCCTATTGGACACAGTCGAAGGATTGCCGAGCCTCCCCTTCACTACGGGCCGACGCTGGTGTTTGGCTATGTGTGTGAAACCGGATTCGAACATCGACGACAGTCCCACCACTGGATGGTCGTAGCTCGCCATGTCGCGCACGGTTGCAGCCGAGCGACGCTCACGGTCCACGACTGGCTGGTCGCGGCCGCGTGGGCGCCTGCCTGTCGCGAAATCCGGCTGCCGCCTCACACGGACGGGAGCGGCGCTGACGGCCGGTTCGTGGCGGTGGTCGAAGACGACGAAGAGTGGGACAAGCGGTTGCGCGGCGGCCTGGTCGATTGGCTCGACCAGCAGCCGGCGGAACGAAGTTGGGAGATCGTGCCGGGCATGCTGGTCGGCTACCAGGCGGCTCGGCCGGGCGATGAAGCACTGCTGCAACTGAAAGCCGCCGTGGACGAACTGGCCACGCTGCTGGCAAATGGTTGACGCCGGCCACAAAAAAGCCCACGGCGGGATTCGCTGTGGGCTTCATCGATTGTCTTCGGTGTTCACGCCGCCCGTTGGCTGGGCTGGGGGGCCTCGCGATCAACGATCCTCCGACAGCACGTTGAAATTGGCCACGTCGTCCAACGTGCCGAAGATGCCGTCCTTGCCGGCGCTGAGCAGAATGAACGTGTCCGAGCGAACCGGGCGCGGCCATTCTATGTTCTGGGGGTTCGTCGTGTTGTACGTCGTCGCCCGTATTGAACGGATGAACTCGGCAAACCGGTGATTCAGCGATACCCTGTTCGTGTAACTGGTCGTGAGGAGTGGGTCGTTGGCGTCGTAAATCCTGTGGCAGCGGGCCGGCGGAACCGCATACGAAGTGAACACCTCGTTGTCGTGGCCGTCATACACGCCGTCACCGTGGTGATCATAAGGAGCGGCGTCGGTCGTGTGGATGATCGGCGTGTTCTGATTGGCGATCGGGCTGGCACGATAGTAGAGGATCGGCCAGCCGAATTTATCACGGAAGACGCGAACCAGAAGATTGTCAATCTTGGGCTGCGGTTTACCGTAAGTGGTGGGGTCCGGAATCGGGCCGAAGCCGTCCTCGGGCGGCTTCAGTTCGGAAGTCAGGTCTACCCCGTCTTTCGGGATATAAGGCGCCCGACGGTCGTTTGTGTCGAGCCATCGGTCGTATGTATCAGCGGCTGATTTCTTCGCCTTCGGGTCATAGCCCAGCAGGTCGCGACCGACCAGCGCGTCGGCGAGGATATGGGCGCCCTGTATGGGACTGGTCCCGTCAACAACCTCCCAATAGCCCATTTCCGTGTTGGGGGCCGACAAGTTACTCGCATACATAGCTGCGTTAGACGGCGGGTACATCCCATGATCGCCGTGAAACGACTCCAGACCGACGCCCATGGCGTTGATCTGGGCCTGCACGGCCGTACTTCGGGCTTTGTCCCTGGCGCCGGTGAGCGACGGCGTCAGAATCCCGATGAGCAGCGCGATGATGGCCATGACGGTCAACAGCTCAATAAGGGTGAATGCGCTCTGCTGTTTTGGCTTATTCATGATTGCGTTCCTCTTCTTAGTAGCGGGCGGGAGACTCTCTTCCCCGGGGTGAGCACACTAATCCTACACATTCCGGGGCCGTTGGTAAAGTTCTCCAGCCCCTTGTCATTCTAGGGCCGGCCAATTGTCCGTCCATAACCTGCCGCTTCCAGCCGTTGACAATCAGCCGCCGGCTCGGCGTTTGCATCTGGGCTATTGGCGGGGACGCCCCCGCATCGCCGGCACCGCCCCATAACGGCCCCAGGCCCGCAGCGCCTGGCTAATAGCCATCAGCCCGTGACCGACGGCTATTTCGTATCGTCCAAATAGCTGCCGTCCTGGCGAAGCAACACACTCGGGAGAATGGGTCGTCTAAGCCAGTAGTCCGGGTCGCGTGTGTTGGTCGGCCGCTCTCCGAAACAAACGCTGCGGTCCAGCGTCACCTGGCTCCGTTGCACGTAATTGCCGTTCTCATCCAACAGGACAATATAGGCCGTAAACACGTCCGAGCGAGTGGTCAACAGGCTCGACCAGCGAGCGAGGAACACGTCCCTCGCTCGCAAGCCGCCATTGCCGAACGGCGTGCTGTCAAGGGCCAGATAGTCGATCAGGCCGGAACCTGTACCGTCGGCCCGATAGCGGAAGTCGGGGCTGGACCATTCCTCGACGGAGCCGCCCAGCAAGTGCTCGGAGAGCGGCAGCGTCTGCCATCTAGACCAGAATCGGTCGACGGCGAATGCGTCGTTGTAGACGCCGCTGAAGGTGTCGACCAAGTCGGTCAGGGTCGCAAGCGAGCCCACCGACGCGAACGGCCGGGAGGTTTCCGCTGGCGCGCCCGATCCGCCGCCCGGCCCGGTGGAACCACCACCGGGGCCGGCGGGGGTGCGGCCGGCGGTGGCGACAAGCTGCAAAACTCCGGAAGCATTCGGCAAGCGAAGTTGCACGGATCGGTTTTCGCGTTGGGCTACGATGGCCGAGGCGAAGTCCCAGAAGAGCCCGGTGTTGGCCGGCTGCGTGAACACGCCGGCAGGGTTGGTCACCGGTCCGCCGGCGTAGTGCGTGTATTCAGCCGAGGTGGGGAGCAGGCTCATATAAGGCACGGCCCGCAGGACGCTCGGCGGGGCGGTGTTGATGTTGATCCGCCCGGCAGCGCGGTTGAGCGTGCTGACGCCTTCAGGAATGCGGTGAGCCGGGTCCGCGGCGGCGGCGACGAGGTCGGCCAGGTCGGCCGCGCCGCTGCCGTCGTTGTCCACGCCGTCGTAGAGCGGGCTTTGCGTCGTGAAGTAGCTCAGCAATCGCCAGGTCCAAGAGGCGTTATCCGCCTGGGCAGAAGCGAAGTCGATGCGGCCGGCCATGGCGCGGGCCGCAGGGCCCTGGCTGAAATCCGGCAGATCGCCGGTCAGTCCCACGCCGTCGGGGCTGGCGCCGGGGTTCAGAGTTCGTGCAAGGAGCAGAGTCAGGGGAACGATCTGCTCGGGCGGGCTGTATGCACCACCGAGCGGGTCAACCGGTACGTTCCAGGCGGGCGGCCCCCAGACATTACGCAGCCGTATGGGGCCAACCATGAACAGACGGTTGATCTCAGCCGCCGAATCGAATGCCTCGAACGGATGTCCCGTGGTTAAGCCGGCCACCAGCTTGTACCCCCCGGACCCGTTGGGTAACGGAAAATGGGGCTAAAAAAAGGGTGACCCGGTCACCAGCGTGTAGCCGCCGGAGCCGTTGGGTCTCGGGAACTTCGGCTCATAATCAGGAGTGCCGGTCGAGACCAGCGTGGGCCAGACGGACTCGGGGATATTGGGGGTAAGTTTGCTTTGGATAAGCTGCGCGGTATTGGGCAAGCCCAGCGTGTGGCCGAAGAGGTTCGGGTCGCTCTCGCCCACGGCTCCCTCGGGGCTGTAGGCGTGCCAGGCGGCAGTAAACCGCCAGCCTTTGGTGCTTCGCTGCAGGGACCAGGCGCGGGTCGTCCCGGCGGACCACCCCGGCTCGCGATAGGCGAAGTTGCCGACGCCCGAGACGGTATCCTGGGCGAGCGGCGGTCCGGAGGTCTCCGCGCTGATGACGTCGAGCACATGGGTTCGAGGATCGGCCCAAAGTCCGTTTGGAGAGTAGACCAGCTCAATGCTGCTGCCGGTCGCGCCTTCGACGTGAATGTCGAGGCGATTGTCACGATAGAACGCCCCGGTGTTGACGTCGGCCGGCGCCGCCGTGGTCGGGCCGCACAACACGTAGTAGCGGCCGGCGCCGCTGGATGGTCCACCGTCGAGCTCGTAGAGGAGTGTGGTCGGAGATGAGACCAGCCTGAAACTGCCAAGCGGGATCAGGGCCACCGGATCGACCTGGGGCAGGCGCAGATACAGATGAGTGGTCGGGATTCTCCACAGCGGCGGCACGTACAGCTCGACGGCGCAAAACCACTTGTCGGGCTCCGCGGGCGGAGAGCTCTCGCCGGCCGGGCCGCTGGGAGGCGCGTCTCCAGCGACGAGACGGGCGTAGGTCTCAGTGAGAAACGGCTGCTTCTCCACGCCGTAGATGTAGGCGCTCTTCTCGGCGGGAGTACCGGGATTCTCATACACCCACTGGAGGATCGTCGGCTCGCCGTCGGAGTCGCGATAATCGGCCATGTTGGCGGCGAACTGCCAGGCGAGATACTCGCGGTTGAGGCTCTCGTCGACCAGCGTGGTTTCGGGCCTGTCGGTCAGCTTGAAGCCTTGATAGTTGTTGGCCTGCGGATCGAGCGCCAGGTACATCGCCGCGGCGACGTATTGCATGAACAGTCTCTTAGTGGCTTCGCCTGTTGTGTCGTTGGGATCGCTCATGTTCAGGTCGATGGGCAGGACGCGCAGGTGAGCGGGCACATTGGGGAAATCCGTCCTGCTCAGTACAGGCCAGTCCATGTACACGTTGGTGTTCGGGCTGCTGCCCGAGACGATCCGCACTGGACGCCCCGAAAGACCGAGAACGAAGTCTTCTGTCGCCGGGTCGAGCGTGACACCAACGGGCGGCGGAACGACCTCATGGCTGACGGTGGTGAGCATGGGCCGGCGAACGGCGAACGGTTCATCGTCGCGGAGCAGCGATCGCCAGCCCACGCCGGCGGCGTCGTCGTAGCCCTCATACAACGCCGAGTCGACGTAGTTCGAGTTGAATCGATTCCACCGCGGCGGCTGGGCGGGACTGTAGCCGGCCCCGGTCAGCACGCGCGACCAAAGCAGGGTGCCCCTCAAGGCGCGGTCGATGTTGCAGAACCCGCAACCCGGCGGAGGAGTGCGGTCCTGCAGCCGATCGATCGGCACCAGCATGTTGCGATGCCGCAGGGAGGCCTCGTCCTGGAGGCTGTACAGGTTGTAGGTGTCGGTCAGCGGCCCGCCGATGAGCTCGCGGCGGACAACGCTGCGGTCATGCGAATAGGGGTCGTCGCCGGAGCGGTAGTGGACCATGGCGCTCGTGCGGCCGAAGGCGTCGTCGGCGTGAACCGTTTCGTCGAGGAGCAGCTCCGTCGCGCGCCGGCCGCGTCGTTGAAGGTCAACTGTTGTTTCGTCAAAGGTGAGGGCCGAGGACCCGCCGCCCGCGACCGGCAGTCGAAGGCTGTAAGCGACGTTGACGTTCAACATCGAGGCGTGGTCGACGACACGGATGGCTGCGTACAGTTCTTTCGGGCCGTTAGGGTCCGGCGTCTGTACCGGCACGACGAAGCT
>CAYYBO010000156.1:8861-9186 GCA_964470125.1 uncultured Planctomycetaceae bacterium
GGGGATGCCGTCGCCATCGGCGTCGTACAGGTCGATGATGCCGTCGGCGTTGGTGTCGAAGTAGGGAAACCTCGGCACAGCGCCGGCCGGCAGGCCGTCAGCGGCAGTCGGCGGGTTGGCCAGCCAGGCTTGTCGGGCGGCGACTATGGTGCGGTGGGTCGTCGAGCCCGGGATGAGATCGCCGGACATCCCTGGCGGCGGCGTTTGCAGAATCGGCACATCGGCCAGGCTTGGGTCGCCGTAGGGGGTGAGGGCGAGGTATTTACCCGTCGGAGCTTTTTACCACCACCGAAAGGGATTTAAACCTACACAGACCAAAAAAACA
>CAYYBO010000157.1:0-9180 GCA_964470125.1 uncultured Planctomycetaceae bacterium
GCCGCCGCCGATTTTCGCCGTTTTTCTCCGTGGCCGTTATCCGCCGCGCCGCTCATTCATCTTCTCCCTCTTGTCCGATACCCCCTTGCGCGCTCCGCCGCATTTCTTCTTCCGGCTTTTTTCGGCTTTTTTCGGTTTTTTTCACTTGGCCCGGTCGCAAAGGTGCAAGTTTCGATCTGCGCCTTTCCCCCTGGGTCGCAGCCCTTGACCCGCACCGTTGATTGCCGCCTGCCCCGCGAGCCTTACTGCCGCTTGTGGACGCTCGAATGGGATTTGTGGAATTCGTAGTTCGCCGAGTACTTGCCGAATACCTCGCGGTGGTTCTTGATGATGAGCAGGTTCTCGGCGTTCTTCTCTTCCGCGGCCCTGGTGTAGTTGTATGAGCCGGTTATGACGGTGTGGTCGTCGATCAACATGATCTTGTTGTTGGCCGTCTCGTGTTGGCCGTCGATCAACACCTTCACCCCCGCCCGCTTCAGCACCGGCAGTCGGCCGTAAACCTTCGTCTCCTCCGACTTGTCGGCGATTACCTCGCACTCCACGCCCCGCCGCTTGGCCTCGATGATCGCTTCGGCGATGGGCTTGGAATTGAAGATATACATCTGCACGCGGATACGCTTCTCCGCCTCGGCGACTTCGGCGATGATCCGCGCCTCGCAACCCCCGCCCGGCGAAAAGAGCGCCTCGATGGAAGCGCCCTTCTCTCCCGGCCCGCCCTTGTTCGGCGGCCCCGCCGAGATTGTGCGAGTGGTTCCAAAAATGATCACGCCGAGCGCGATCAACAGCCCGACACGCCAGCCCGTCCACACCAGAGCCCGTTCGCGACCGCCCATGAGCCCGCCTCCCTTCAATGCCCCCGGCCTTGTTTCACTCGGGCGGGATTGTCTCAACTCTTCCGGGGCGGGACAAGTTTCGGGCGGCGCTGGAAGGCCGACGCTCGGGCGCGAGGCTTCGACCGGCCGGGACGACGCGATCTCGAGAGGGATGAGACGCCGAGGGTTCTTCCGTCAAAATAGCGGCCGCCCTACGGCTCGCCCAGGGCGATCGCGGGCAGCTTGTCGAGGCCGAGGATGGTCAAGGTTCCCTGTCGGCGCAGCGTCCAATCGCGGAGCCATTCGTCTTGCTCTGCGGGCCGAGTCCGGACGATGTGGACGGCTACGGTTTCGCTTCCCGCCGTCTCGCCGAACGCCTCGATCGTTTCGCGCGAAACCTCGCCGGTCGTGAAAACCCAGATGGTGTTGGGGGCGAGGCGCAACGCCTGCCTCAGGGCGTCTTTAATCTGCCCCGCGCCCGGCAGCCGAGCCGACCGAACCGCGTCATAGGCCCTGATCTTCTGCTCGTTGCTGGCGGCCTCGGTGTCCAGCCCGCCGGGCCACGCCTCGATCCCGTCGTCGGTCTCGACCAGCAAGGCAAACCGCTGTTTCGGTGAAAGGGCGTGGAGTACTTCGACAAGCTGGTCGGTCAGTGTGATGCGCTCCACAAAAGCATCCTCTGCCGGTGATGCGTCCACGGGGGCGATGTTGGCCAGCGCCTTCGGCAAGGGCCTCTCGCTCGGACACGACAGAATGAGCACCACGCGCTGGGCGTTGAACTCCATCGGCACGGTCACGCGCATGGGTTCATCGAGCGGCGGAACGATGATCTCCTGCTTGCCGAAGTGGGTCGTCCCCATCGAAGCGGAGACGAGAACCTGGCTGCCGATCTGGGCCGCCTCGAATCTGACGGTGACCGGCGCCGTGCCTGCGTCCTTTCCGCCCACCGAGACGCGCCCGCCCGGCGGCAGGGTCCAGATTTCCACCGCGGCCTGCTTTGGCGAAAGCGTGAGCACGGCGGGGACCGCCCGGCCCCCCCCCTCCCCCGGCAGTGCCAGTTCCAGGGTGGCGGGTTCATAACCTGCCAGAGTGGCGGTGATCTCCACGTCCTTGCCGAGGTACGAGCGGTCCATCTCCACGGCCAGCGGCGTCGGCCCGCGCACGATGCCGTCCATGGCGATCATCGCCCCAGGCGGCTCGGAATCCACTTGCACTATGACATTGGCCGCCGGTAGGGAAATGTCCAACTCCAGGATTTCGCCCCGCTCCGGTAGCGGAATCGTCCTGGAGACCTCGGCGCGGCCCGGTTGCTTAATGGTGACGACCGTGTCTTCCGTGGGCAGCAGCGTTAGGGTCACCGGGCTGTAGCCCTTCAGCTCGTTGTCGATCCATACCTCGGCCCGTGGAGGCGTCGTGCGGATCACCGCCTGGAACGGCATGGGCACCAGCTCCACCGCGACGCTGTCAACGCCGCCGTAGGCGGACAGGGGCCGCCGAACCGGGTGGTATCCGTCGGCGGACACCTCCAGCCAGGCCATGGCCCCGTCGTTCGCCGGCAAGGCGACTTCAAGTCTGCCGGTTTCGCCGACCGGCCCGATTTCCTCGCCGTTCAACATCACCTTGGCCCAGGGAGGCGTGACCACAAGCGTCATGTTCGACCTGGCGGTCCCCTGATTTCGCCCAATGCCGGCGGTCGCCAACTCATTTGATGACTGCTGGTAGAAGAGGAAATAGCCGGTGACGCCGACCGTGGCCAGAAGGCCCAGGGCCATGCCAATGCTGAGGTCTCGCTGCCGTCGGCGAACTCTGGGGGATGGGTGCGAGCCGATGTTGACCGTTGACGGCGGGAAGAGCCCCAACGGATGCGAGCGGCCGGCGCCATGTGCCTCTGCGGCGACTTCGGCGGCCAGGGAGTGACTTGATCGCTCTACGCGGGGGGGGCGTGATTGCTCCGAATCAGCGAATGACCTCGCGGCCGGTTGCCGCGGCGCTGCATCCAGAGGGAAGGGAGTGGAAGCGGCCGGGGTGGCGGGCGGCCGCCGATTCATCGTGCATGCCTTGGGTGAAGGGGCGACTGCAGCGGTCATCGCTGCCGGCCCTCCCCGCGGCGCGGCCTCGAGGGCCGGCAGATCGCTGAATTGGTTCCACGCGGCATTTGCGTCGGATCGGGCCTTTGGGCCAGCCGGGCTCTCCCCCCGGCAAGCCGGGCAGCGGCCCTCGATGATCGACACAGCGTCGTCCGGCTCCAGCGCGGCACGGCATTGCTCACAGCTAAGTGGATCGATCTCCAAGATCTCTGTCTCCTCGGCGGTCGCCTTGGACTCGGTGGTCGGCTCCGCTGCTTTCCAAAGAGTCTCCTCTGTCTCTCCGCCAACGGCCCAGCCGCCCTGTGCGCACAGTTAGACCCTGGGCGCACCATAAGTTACATCGTCCTGTCGAGTCCCATAACTGTAGCGGGCCACGATTCTTGCGGCTGGCAGAGCGATAGGGCGGTTTCGCCCCCTCTTGCGGCAGCTCGGGGCCAAGGCGCCGCAGGGCCTCCCCGGCCGGCCCCGCGCCGGCGGCCCGGTGGCGGATCGGGTGTGCGTCACGGCCGGGCGAGAACCGCTATATTGGTCGCATGGCGATAGAGGCGCCGTGATGGCTTCTCCTGTTTGGCTGAGGCAACCCATGCCATTCCTGCGAATTAAGTACATCGAGAGCGGCAAGACCAGTCGTGTCGAGTTGGCCGGCCCGGAGGTGATCATCGGCCGGGATGCCACATGCGACGTGACGCTCGAAGATGTCAGCACGTCGCGGCGCCATGCGAGAATCTACCAAGACCCGCAAGGCAAGTACCGAGTCGAGGACCTGCACAGCAAGAACGGTACACTGCTCAACGACCGGCCGGTCAGCGGCGAGCCGGTGAACGACGGGGATCGCATCACCGTTGGAGGCTGCATACTGACCTTTGCGGCGGAGGAAAGTCCGCCTGTTGTGTTGAGCGACGCCCTGCCGGAGGCGCCGGGTGCGACCAGCGCCTGGGGCTCGCAACAGCGGCTGGACTTGCCGAGGAAGCGGCTGGAGAAGCTGTATGAATTGAACGCAAGGCTGGCGGGGCGGTTCGACCGGGACGACTTGTTGGGGGAAGTGCTGGATATTTGCGTGGAGCTGCTGCGATTCGAGCGGGCCGGCATCGCCGTGTGGCTTGGGCGGCCGCACACGCCGCAATGGATCAAGCTCCGCAATCTGCGGGGTTCCGGCTGCGACGAGTTCCGGATCAGCCGCTCCCTGGTGGACCGGGCCTTGCATCGCGCCGACCGCGTGTTGATTACCGATACCGCCGACGCGGAGGTTGACCCGACGGCCAGCATGATCTCCAACAACATCCGTTCGGCGATGTGCGTGCCCATGGAATACCTCCAGGAGGTTCATGGTGTGATTTACGGCGATCGGGTGACATCGACCGGCGGGTACACCAGGGAGGACATCGACTTTTTCGCGGCGCTGGGCAGGTTGGGGGCGATGGGTCTCGCCAACGTACAACTGGTTGAGGAGCTGCGCCGCCGGCAGCAGGTCGAGTTGCAGCTTCAATGGGCCAGACAGATTCAATCACGGTTGTTTCCGGCCGAGCCGCTGGTCGTCGGGGGATTGAGCGTCGATGCCCTCAATGATCCCGGCCAGAAGGTTTCCGGCGACTACTACGACTACTTCACGCGATCGGACGGACGGGTGGGTTTGATCGTCGCAGACGTAGCGGGCAAGGGCATCCCTGCGTCATTGCTGATGGCCAACCTGCAGGCCGGCGTTCATCTGATTCTGAAGAGCAACGGCGATCTGGTCGCCGGGGTCGCAGCCCTCAACCGGTTGATCTGCAGGAATGTCGCCGACGCCAAGTTCATCACCGCGATCTTCGGCTTGCTGGATCCGAGCGCCCGGACTCTTACGTATGTCAATGCCGGGCATCCCGCGCCCTATATGTTGGGTCAAGCCGGCGTCACGAAGGTTCTGAGCGAGCCGGGCCTGCCGCTGGGTATTGAAGATGATTTTCGTTACACGGCGGAGGAGGTGCGGCTTCCCGGTTCTTCCGCTACTCTGTTCCTTTACAGCGACGGCGTGCCCGAGGCGGAGAATGAGCAGGGGCAGCAATACGGAGAAGGGCGTTTGGCCGAGGCCCTTGAGGGCGGGATCGCCCACCCACCCAACGAGCTGGTCAACCGCGTCCGCCGTTCGGTCAAGCAATTCACGCGCGGCCAATCACAAACAGACGATATCACTATTCTCGCGGCCCGTCTGACCTAGGCGAGGGTTTGCATCTCTGGGGCGCTTGCCCCCTTGCCGGTGATTCAGGCTGGTTGTTCGCCTTTCGGGCCGGCCCAGAGATTCTGCGCCGCCGCTCGGGTGCGCCTTTGCCCGCCTAGCAAGGCGGAGCATAGTGGCCTGTTACGCCGCCGATTCCACCGACTTCCAGAGCAGTTCGGCGATGTCCAGCTCGGGAATGTCCTCGCGGCTCTTGTCGGCCAGGCCGTCGATGAGCATGCGCTGGCAGAACGGGCACGCCGAGGCGACCGTCTGGGCGCCGGTGTCGAGCAACTGCTGCACGCGGCGCTGGTTGATCCGCTCGGCGCCGTGCTCCTCCTCCTTGAACATCTGGGCCCCGCCGGCGCCGCAGCACATGCCGCGGTCGCGCGTCTTGGCCGGCTCCAACAGCGTCAAGCCGGGGATCGCCCGCAAGATCTCGCGCGGCTCCTCGTAGACCTCGTTGTAGCGGCCGAGGTAGCAGGAGTCGTGAAAGACGACGCGGGAGTTCACCGGGTTCCGCGGCCTCAACTTGCCCTGGCGAACGAGTTGCGCGAGCAACTGCGAGTGATGTACCACGGTGTACTTGCCGCCGAAATCGGGGTACTCGTTCCCGAGCGTGTTGTAGCAGTGCGGGCAGACGGTGACGATCTTGTTGAACTTGTACTTGCTGAGCGTCTCGATGTTGGTCTGGGCCATCATCTGGAAGAGGAATTCGTTGCCGGCCCGGCGGGCGGGGTCGCCGGTACACATCTCCTCCTTGCCGAGGATGGCGAAGTCCACGCCGGCGGCCTTGAGCAGACAGGCCGTCGCCCTGGCGATCTTCTTGGCCCGCTCGTCGAAGGAGGCAGAGCAGCCGACCCAAAGGAGCACGTCGGCTTCCTGCTTCTCCATCATGCGGGGGACGTCGAGACCTTCGGCCCAGGCGGCCCGCTGATCCGGCGGGAAGCTCCAGGGGTTGGCGTTGCGTTCGATACCCTGGAAGGCGTTCTGCAACTCCGACGGGAACTCGGACTTCTCCATGACCAGGTTGCGGCGGAGGTCGACGATCTTGTCTACATAGGAGATGAAGACGGGGCATTCCGTCTCGCAGGCGAAGCAGGTGACGCAGGCCCAGAGGACCTCGGGCTTGATGAACTCCGGCACGAGCGGATCGGCGGCGGACGGCGGGCGGGCGCCCTCCCGGAGTTGCTCGTGGCCTCGGCTGTTTCCCGCCGTCACCAGCTTTTTCTCGTTGCGATACAAATAGTCGCGCAGGTCGAGCGTCAGGTGTTTCGGGCTAAGCAGCTTGCCGGTCTGGTTCGCCGGGCAATGGTCAGTGCAGCGGCCGCACTCAGTACAGGTGTAGAGGTCGAGCACGGCCTTCCAGGAGAGCTGGTCGATCCGCGTCAGGCCCAGCGTCTCCTCGCGCTCGATCTTGCCCTCGATGTCCTCGATCTTCGGCAGGCGCCCCTTGGGGCCGAGGTTCTGGAGGAAGACGTTGGGTATGGCGGTGATGACGTGGAAGTGCTTGGACTGCGGCAGCAGGTTCAGGAAGAGCAGCACGAGACAGGTGTGCATCCAGAAGCCGGCGTGCCAGAAGAACTTCAAGGCACCTTCGCTCGTGCCTTGCAGGGCGAGGGCCATCACCGAGCCTGCCGGACTGGCCCAGGAGAAGGCCACAGCGTGCGACGCCGCCCGGGCATTATGCACTTCGTCCGCCCCCCAATAGACCACGTCGGCGATCATCATGACGAAGATGATCAGCAGGATGAGGGCGCCCTCGGCGGACAGCGTCATCCGCTTCAAGCGGACGACGAGTCGGTAGTAGAAGAATACCAACGTGCCGATGATGACCAGGACGATGAACACGTCTTTGAAGAAGGAGTAGACCGCTCCCAGCCACAAGTCGTGGGCGAACAGGCCCCAGAAGTCGAAGCCTGCCGAGAAGCCCCGGCCAAAGAGGATGAGGGAGTTTATGAGCAGGACGAGGAAGCCGAAGAAGATGGCCAGGTGAGCCAGGCCGGCGGCGGGATATCTCCGCATCCGCTGCTGGGCGAAAGCAAACTGCCACGTGCGGAGAAGCCGCTCGCCTATCTGGTCGAACCGATTCTCGTTCGGCCCCAGCCGCATCAACCGCCAACGCCGCGCCGCCTGCCAGGCGAAGAGGCCGACCGCGATCACTAACACCAGCGTCATGATGATGGGGTTCATGGGTCTTCCACTCTCATACGGCCGTTAGAAACAAGCCCACGGATTTGTGATCCGTGGGCTTGGGGAAACGTTCCAGCGGACTTAGCCCACGGGCGCGTCAACGCGCCCTGATCTTCTTCACCTCTTCCGTGATGAACGGCACGACCTGGAACAAATCGCCCACAATGCCATAGTCGGTGACCTTGAAGATCGGCGCCTCCGGGTCGGTGTTGATGGCCACGATGCGGCGGCTGCCGCGCATGCCCGCCAGGTGCTGGATCGCCCCGCTGATGCCGCAGGCGATGTATAACTGCGGCGTCACCGTCTTGCCGGTCAGGCCGACCTGCCGCGAGTGCGGCTGATAGCCCGCGTCGCAGGCGGCGCGGCTGGCCCCGACGGCGCCTTCGAGGGCGTGGGCCAAGTCGGCGATGATCTTGAAGTTCTCCGCGTTCTTCAGGCTTCGCCCGCCGCTGACCACGATGGCCGCCTCGGTCACGTCCTTCTCGCCGCCGCCGGTACGGGCGATCTCCTTGGTGACCTGGCGATCATCGGCGGGATCGGGCGTATAGGTGACGGCCGCTCGCTCGGCCTTCGCCCCGCCGCCGGCGGGCATGGCGAACGTGTTTGGCCGGACGGAGGCGATCTGCGGCTTGGAGGGGTTGAAGTGGACGCGGCTGAGGGCCTTACCGGCGTAGATCGGCCGCTTGACCACCAGGGCACCAGTGGCGTCAACGTCCAATTCGATGCAGTCCGTGGCCAGACCAGCGCCAAGGCGCATGGCCACGCGGGGAGCTAGGTCGCGCCCCATGAACGACGCCGCGAGCAGCACGATCTGCGGATCGGCCTTCTGCAAGAGGGCGGTCAGAGCCCGTGCATATTTGAGGGCGTTGTACTTGCCAAGGGGTTCGGCGTCGGCAGTAAGAATCGCCGCCACGCCGGTCCCGTCCAGCTTGTCCGCGACGGCGCCCAGGTTGTGGCCGATCAGCCCCGCGACTACACGACCACCCGTCTTGGCGGCAAGGGCGACGGCCGGCGCGATGCACTGCAAACCGCCCGGCAGAATGACTCCGTCTCGCTGTTCGATGAATACGAATACGTCCTTGGTCATGGCGTCCTCGCTGGTGACTGGTTAGACGTTCGCCGATCTTTGGCCGCACGGTCATGTCGATCCGGCGGCGGCGAGCGGCGGCCAAAACCCATACCATAGCGGATTGAGCAGTGGCTTGCCAACAGCACCCGGCACGCGAAAAGACAGGCCAAAACCGCCGTCCGACCGCCGAAGCGGAAGCAGCCGGCGCCTCCTATCAGAGCTGTGACCGTCAGGGAGCGGTCACCATGAGAATCCCAGGGTCCATTCAATTTCGGCGTGACCGCTCCCTCACGACATTGTCGGAATACCTCGCCGCCTTTTCACGAAAGGGCATGTTGCGGCGTCTGCACCCTCGGTTCCGGCAACACAACCAGCCCAAAACCTGCTGTCGAAATAATCGCCGGGAAGTATTTCGACAATGTCGTGAGGGAGCGGTTGGGCCGGGAGAGCGCAGGCCGTTGGAATCGCGAGGGGACCGCTCCCTCACGGTCGCGGCTCTGTTCGTGGACCGGCGATTGCCCGAGGCGCGAGAAGAAGGGCCGCCGATCATCGGCGACCCTTCATTGGGTTTCTCGAAGCAGCACACGATTTCGCCGCTCAGGGCGAGGTCGCTCGGTCAATGGCGTCCTCGGCGCTGGGTGCTGGTGCGGAAGGCCAGCAAGCCCAGCGCGGTCAACGGCAGGACCATCGGTCCGCCGGCGCCGCAGGCGCCGCAGCCGGGCTGGCCGGCGGGCGGCGGCTCGCAGGCGTCGCCGATGCCGTCGCCGTCGCTGTCTAGCCCAAGTTACGAAGCTATCGGATTTTTAACTTTTTTTCGCACTGTCGAAC
>CAYYBO010000158.1:0-9093 GCA_964470125.1 uncultured Planctomycetaceae bacterium
GACGGATATGATCTTGGCGCCCACGAGCAGATAGGCCGCGGCCGCGGTGCCAAAGACCGGCACGAGCAGGATGCCGGTCAGCAGGGCTCCCAGACAGGCCCCTGCGTGATCGGAACCGACTACGATCCCCGCCGCACTGCTGTTGCGCCCGGCCTGACCACCGCCGCTAGCGCACAGTGCGCCAGCCAGGGGGAACGCGGCTCCGCAGAGAGTGCCGGTCAAGCACACCATCAGGGAGATCGCCTGTTCCACGAGCGTGAACGCCGCGGCCGTGTCCTGAAGCCGGCTAAGCCCGACGATGAGCCGGGGTGCGGCCAGAGCCAGCAAGGCAATCGCCAAGTCCACCGCGATCAGTCGTCGCAGCACCGAAGATGCGGTCGGGCTTCCGCTGCAGCGCACCGATCGTTCCGCAACCAGACAGCCGATCACCAGCCCGGCCATGAACAGGGCGACGATCCATCCGATCCGCTGGTACACGTAGCCGTACAGGTTCTGAAAAGCGAAAAGCCAGATGATGCTCAGGGCCATCGTGGCGAAGCCGGTTGTCGCAACCGACAGGACGACCGCCCCCGAGGCCCACGGATTCGCGGCCCCGGCGCGCGAGGTGTTCCTCCGCCGGCAGACCAACAGCGTTGCCGCCGCTAACGCCGCGAGCCCGCCGGCCAATTCCACCGGCGTGATGGTGCGCAATCGCTCGATGAAGCCGCCGGCCGGCCGGCCGATCATGCGTTCCCAAAGCACCAGCCTCTGCACGTAGATGAAGGGACACAAGTCGGTGCTGATCCGCGCGTTCACGGCGGCGTCCAGTTCGCCGGCGCGGCGGCGAATCTTGTCGGCATCCAACCAGTCCGTCGCTTCGAACCACAAGGGATCGAACATCGAGGATTCCACGCTTCGACGCTCGTAGCGACGCGCCAACTCCGCCGGATTTGTGGAGGTCAGCCCGCTCATGGTTGCGGCAAGCACGTGCGCCGGGTCCCCCCAGCAGATGGTGACGAATGGGAAGTGCTGATGGATCGTCGCCCGGAGAGAGGCCAGGTATTCCGCCGACATCGCGGACAACTCACCGGGCGACGCTATCGCCGTCATGCACAGCACCGAACTCGTCGTCATGGCCCGGTGGAGCTCGCCGAAGAACTCCTTCGTGTAGAAGCGAGCCCGGAAGGCGGATATCGGCTCGGGCAATCGGGCGATCACCAGGTCGAAACGATCTCTCTGCATCTTGATGAAGTATCGGGCATCCTGGTGGTGAACTGTCACGCGGGCGTCATCCAGCGCCCGGCGATCGGCCTCCGCGAGGAATGGAGCGATCAACTCGATCTGTTTCGGGTCGGGCTCCACGTAGTCGACGCGCTCGACGGGGTGTCGCAGGATTTCGCAAAGCAGCCCCTCCGCGCCGCCGCCCAGCACCAGGACTCGGCGGGGCGAAGGGTGCTGACACATCCACATGTGAGCCAGCGGTACGAACGTATATGGGTCCGGGAAGTCCGTGGTGATCTGCCCGTTGCAGTACAGCGAGTACTGTTGTTCGCGAACGCCGAGGGCAAGGTTCTGATAGCGTGACTCACTTTCCGCGACAAGCCGATAGCCCGGGGCGATCGTCGCCCATCGCCGCTCGATCAGCCGACGGCCGAGACTTCCTCCAGCGAGTAGGACAATAAGAAACAGAACCACTGCCAGCGCGGCAAAGGCGATCACGCCCCACTGCATCCGCCGATCTCGCCGCAAGACGGCGCCCGGCGGCGTGCCCGGTTCTCCCGCATCCTCGCCGCCAGGCAAGGGTCGTCTGTCATCACGAGGGCGAGACCGCAGTAACGGCGCAGCGGCGGCGGTGGTCAAGACGCTGCAGAAGAGCACTGTTTGGATCGGGCCGAGGTGCTCGACAGCCCAGAAACTGAAGGCCGCTCCGCCAATGAGGCTGCCCGCTGATTCCAGCGCGTAGACCCGCGCGAACGAAAGCACGGAGTCGGCACTGCCGGAAGCTGCCGGCGGAGCCGCGACCGGCCGTCTGACGGAGCAAGCCAGAGGGAATGCCAGCCCGATGAACAAGCTCGTCGGCGGAATGAACAAGAGGGCGACCAGGGCGCTGGTCGGCAATGGAAGGAGCTCGCCTGGTCGGATGTCAAGCCACGCTCGGGCCCCGCGTAAGATCCAGAGATCAGCCACGGTCGCGATGCCCAGGGCCAGCAGCAAGATTACGAGGAGGAATTCCGGCCGGGACCATCGCTTCGCCAGTCTGCTGCCGAGAGGGGCACCCAAGGCGATCCCGAGCAGCCACGCAGAAAGCACGACACCCCAGGCGAACTCACTGCCGGCCATGAGCACCATCGCCTCGCGCACTAAGACAGATTGCGTGACGATCGCTTGAACGCCCCAAGCCAGGATCAACAGGCTCAGGCCAAGCGCGCCCGGTTTCTTCGCTGATGAGTCAATGCTTAATGCGCAAGCCATCGGCCTGCATTGTATGAGCCAAGACCCTCCAGGGCATTATGGCATCTCACGGGACGACTATCGCGTCCGCCCGTTGTGGCGACCGAGTTCCTGCTCACCCGGCGCGGCACGACGGCCGAATCTTGAGTGCGATTCCGGAAGCGAGGCAGCTCTCCGCGCCCTTGCCTGTCACTCGCCGGACGCGCCATTGTCGCGGAGCAGCCTGCAAAGGCGGTCTCGCTTCCGTTCGCCGGCGAGCTGGAGCGGCGTCTTTCCGGCGGCGTCCGTGGTGTTCACGGCAGCGCCCTTGGCGATCAGCACTTCGACGACGGCCAGCAGATGGGTTTCGACTTCCTTCTCGTCAGGGCCGGCCGTGGCGGCGGCGTGCAGCGGCGTCATGCCGCTCTTGGTCTTGGCATTGACGTCCGCGCCGGCGGCGATGAGCTGCTCGACGGCCTCCTTGCGGAAGCGGATGACGGCGCTGTGCAACGGCGTCGCGCCGTCATTATCAGCCGCCTTGACGGACGCGCCCTTGCCGAGCAGCCAGGCGATGACGTTCTTGTGGTTGCCCGCCGCGGCAAGGTGCAGCGGCGCTTGGCCGGCAGCATTCTTCGCAGACACGTCCGCGCCCTTGTCGACGAGCAGCGGCAGCATCTCGACGCGGCCCCTCATCGCGGCCAAGTGCAGCGGAGTCATGCCGACGGACTCGACGGCCTTCGCATCCGCTTTCGCGTTCAGTAACAGCGAGGTCAGGTCCTTGCGTTGAGCGGCGTACTTCTCGCCCGGCGTTCCTGAGAGGGCCAGGAGGTGCAGCGGGGTCGCGCCGTCGCGGTTCCTCGCGTCCACGGTCGCCCCGGCCTTCAGCAGCACTTGGGCGGAATCGGCCCGGAGAGAGCCGACCGCCGCGTGCAACGGCGTTTCCTGACGAGAGTCGGCGGCGTTGACATCGGCACCTCGCCCGATGAGAAATTCCAGAACCGCCGCATCCGACGCCAGCGCGGCGGCGTGCAAGGCCGTCTGCCCGGCGTCAGTCTTGCCCTTGACCAAAGCCGGCGACGCCGCCAGCAGGGCCTTCACCCTGGCGAGGTCGCCCGCACCCGCGGCGGCCAGCAGATCCTTAAGATCGTCAGCCCGGGCGGCTGAACCGGTGCTGAGGATGAAACCAATCGCGATTACCCACATCAATGCCTTTTTCATGGCCGTTCTCGCTAACTTGAAGCGGTTCATTTTCGTCTTGCCGCATCGTTCCTTGAGTCGTCTCTCACTCCGCACCGCCTGAGGCCGTTCACGGGTTCAAGAGGGCGTTAGTCAGGCCGGTGATGTCGCCAATGTCCAGAACGCCGTTATCGTTGAAGTCGCCGCGGCAGATCTGGGTCTGCGTCGGCGTGCCCAGCAACGCGCCGGCAAAGGCCTGAATGTCTCGTCCGTCGGACAAGCCATCGCCGTTGATGTCCCCGTCAAGATCACCGGGGTCGCAGGGCGGCGGTATCACGCTGAAAACCGCGTTGCTCTCGTCGAAGGCCCCGTAGCTGCCGCCGGCGTAGAGTCGCACGCGGACCTTGTATGTGCTGGCCGGGTCCAGGGGCGTCCAGGGCGTAGACATGGCCCCGACGGGCGTCAAGGCGACGATGTCGGTCCATGTCGTCACGTCGCCGCTCATGGCCAGATCGTCAACCCAGACGGTGTCTTCCCAGCCGGCCACGCTGGCGTCCTTCACGTACTCCCACTTGAGCAGCGAATTCGCTGTCAGGACCACCGCATACTGTGTCCAGCCGATGTTGCCGGCCCGGTGGATCTTCTGCACGCCGTCGATGTAGAAGTTGAAGTAGTCGGCTCCCGGCTCGGACTTGACGCGATACCAGAAGGTCAGCAGTCCAGGGCTGCCGGTTCGCGTCATCCATGTCGTCTGGTTGTCGGCGATAGCCCCCGCCTTCGCCGAACGGGAGCCGCTGTGGGCGGAGGTGGTGGACGTTACCCACGGCTGATTCCCCCCGGTCGCGTAGTCCGGACCCAACTCGGCCCGCTCGAACCCGTCGTTGACCGCCCCGGTTTCACCGTAGTTCTTGGTATACTGCACATGGAACTGGGCCGCGGGGTTGCCGGTCCAAGTGACCGTGGTGGGAACGCCGGAGACCAGTTCCTCGCCCCCGTTGGGAGAAGTTATGTAGGTGGGGCCGTACATCGGCACGTGCAGGACGGTGGCGGGGCCGGAGCTGACCACCACTCCGCCGACCGTAACCGGCGTATAGCCTGTCGCGGTGAAATTGAGCGTGTAAGTGCCGGGCTTCAACATGCGGTGGTAGTCGCCGACGTCCGGATCGGTGTAAACGTTGTGGTTGCGGCCGGTGACGGTGACCGTGGCGGCCAGCGGATCGCCGGTCACGCCGTCGGTGACCAGGCCGCGGACGCCGATCAAGCAGGTCTCGATGTAGCTGAGCATCGAGTCGCGGTTGTTGCTCCAGTAATTGCCGATCTGTGAGGCGGCCGGCTGCTTGGTATCACCCAACTCGATGGTGACGTCGTTGCAGCCCATGTAGCGGTAGGACCAGTCCTGAAGCCCGCCGTCGATCGCGTACCAGTCCGAGCCGTTGGTAATACCGTGATACCACGAGCCGTTGTACATCGGAGAGTTGTAGTATGAATACTGTTCACTAATGTAGATGAGCATGTCGTCGTCCGGCGCTGCTGCGTAGCTGCCGCTGGGGATGGGCGGGTCGTTGTCATAAGGGTAGTTAGCCACCAAGGCGCCGCCGTGGAAGTTCGCCGAGCAAACGAACGACTGGGCAAAGCTCCAGTTCATGATCGCGGCGGTCTCCGGCTGACGTCCGACCGTCGTGTTGGGTTGGGGGTTGGAGCCCGAGCCCTCCGGGAAGTTGCGGTTCAAGTCGACGCCGTTGTTGTTGTAGCGGGTGCGAGTGGTGCGATCGTAACCGTCCGGGTTAGCCAGCGGCAGGATCCACAACTCCACGTTGTTGACGATGTCCGTGCATCGCTGGATGCTGCCGTAGTTGCTCAACAGGTAGTCGATCAGCATCATGCACATCTTCGTGCCGACGATCTCGTCGCCGTGGAGCGTGGAGACGTACCTGAACTCCGGTTCGTCCTCCTCGACCAGCACGTTGTCCGATATCCGTATGGCCCACAGATGCCTGCCGCCGGGCGTCGTGCCCAGGTCATAGTACTTGCAGAGCGTCGGATAAGCGGCCTCCCACGCGGCAAACGTGGGTTGAATCTCGGAATAGGCCGTCCAAGTGTCGGCGACGGCGGGGGCCATGCCGATCGCCGTCAAGCCGATTGCCATAAGCGGCAAGCTCAATCGCTTCATTTTCGCTCTCCGATCGGATATCGGCTGTCAACCGCCGGCGGGGCAGCGCGGAGGTTCAGCCTCAACGTAATGTCGGCTTCTGGATGTTTCGGAATTTGTCTTGGAGACAACAAGGCGGGGCCTTCCCGCTCATCCCCCAGCCTCCGCGGCGGGGTGAACAGCTCGCCGGCAGTGCTTCATGGTCGGTTCCGCTGTCGTCTCCTCCAGGCGACAGGCGGAAATTTCCCCCATGCTGCTCAGTTTAACGTTAAAGTACTTGACAGGTCAAGCGTTTCAGTTAATCAGGGTATCAAGGAAGGCGCGGGACGGGCTCGCAAATATGCCCTGGGCTCGTCCTGGCCCCGCGCGACGGCTTCGACCCAGGCCGCCATCGCAGGCAAGCATCGGCCTGCTCGATCGGGGGCTCCGCTTCACCCTGCCCTTGCTCGTGCTCGTGGTCGAGCCTGATTGAGGGATTCCTCGCGCCCGCCTATGTCGCCTCGCCAGCGCCCGCGCCGGCCAGTTCAGGGCTTGCCTCATCGGTTGCGGGTTCGAACTGCAGTTTCCGCTCGCCTTCCTCCTCGCGCACGCTAACCAGGACCCGGCCGGCGCCTTTGAGCCTGCCTCGCAGAATGTTCTCGCTCAACGGATCTTCGACGTACTGCTCGATCGCCCGGCGAAGCGGGCGGGCCCCGAACTTCTCGTCGGTCCCCTTCTCCAACAGGAAGTCGTGAGCCTCATCGGAAAGCTCCAGTTTGAGCCCGTGCTGGGCCAACCGCTTCTGGACCTTGCCGAGCTCCAACCCGACGATCTTGGTGAGGTCCTTGTGAGTAAGCTTGTGGAAGACGACGATCTCGTCGACGCGGTTGAGGAACTCCGGCCGGAAGTGATTCTCCAGCTCCTGCTTGAGCATGTTCCGCATCTTCTCGTAGCTGAGGTCCTCGTCTCGCTTCTCGAAACCGAACGTCGTCTGGTGCGTGATCTTCTCGGCTCCGATGTTGCTGGTCATGATCAGCACGACGTTGCGGAAATCGACGTGCCGGCCGAAGGAGTCGGTCAAGCGGCCCTCCTCCATGATCTGCAGCAGCATGTTAAAGCAGTCCGGGTGGGCCTTCTCGATCTCGTCGAGCAGGACCACCGCGTAGGGCCGCCGGCGGATGCGTTCGGTGAGCTGGCCGCCCTCTTCGTAACCCACGTAGCCCGGCGGGGCGCCGATCAGCCGGCTGACGTTGTGCTTCTCCATGTACTCCGACATGTCGATCTGAATCAGGGCTTCCTCCGAGCCGAACATGAACTCCGCCAGGCACTTGGCCAGTAACGTCTTGCCGACGCCGGAGGGGCCGATGAAGATGAAGCTGCCCATCGGCCGGTTCGGGTCCTTCATGCCGCTTCGCGAACGCCGCACCGCCCGAGCAATGGCGTGGATCGCCTCCTGTTGGCTGATCACCTTCTTGTGCAGCTCGGCCTCCAGCTCAAGCAGCCGCGAGGCTTCTTCCTTCTCCAGCCGGGTCAGCGGCACGCCGGTCATCTTGCTGACAACCTCGGCGATGATCTCGCCGTCGACCACCCCGTCGGTTTCGCTGCGGCGGTCATGCCACTCGCGCTCCAGCCGTTCCTTCTGGCTGGCCAGTTGCAGGGCCTTGTCCCGCAGTGAAGCAGCCCGCTCATAGTCGGCATTCCGCACCGACTCGTCTTTCTCCAGGGCCAGTTTCTTGATTTCCCCCTCAACCCGGACGAGGTCCTGCGGTTTGGTCATGGCCCGCAGACGGACGCGGGCGCCGGCCTCGTCGATCACGTCAATGGCCTTGTCCGGCAAAACGCGGCCGGGGATGTAGCGCATCGAAAGATCGACAGCGGCCACCAGGGCCTCGTCGCTGATCTGCACGCGATGGTGGGCTTCATAGCGGTCGCGCAGGCCCTTGAGGATTTCAAGCGTCTCTTCACGGGTCGGCGGTTCGACGATGATCTGCTGGAAGCGTCGCTCCAGGGCTCCGTCCTTCTCGATGTACTTGCGATATTCGTCGAGCGTGGTGGCCCCGATGCACTGGATTTCACCGCGAGACAGGGCGGGCTTCAAAACGTTCGAGGCGTCGATCGCCCCCTCGGCCCCGCCGGCCCCGACCAGAGTGTGCAACTCGTCGATGAACAGAATGATGTTCCGCGCCCGGCGGACCTCGTTCATCACCGCCTTGATGCGCTCCTCGAACTGCCCGCGGTACTTCGTGCCCGCGACCATCATGGCCAGGTCGAGCACGACGATCCTTTTTTCGGCCAGCAGCTCGGGCACGTCGTTATGCACGATCCGCTGGGCCAGACCCTCGACGATGGCGGTTTTGCCCACGCCGGCCTCGCCGAGCAACACCGGGTTGTTCTTGTACCGGCGGCATAGCACGACCAGCACTCGCTCGATCTCGTTTTCACGGCCGATGACCGGGTCCAGCTTGCTCTGTCGGGCCATCTCGGTGAGATCGCGGCCGAAGGAGTCCAAGGCCGGCGTCTTCGAGCGGCCGCCCTTGCGGCCCAGTTCCGGATTGCCCGCCCCAGGGGATTGAGCGGCTTCCTCGTTCTCCACGCCGGCGCCCAGCAGGTTGAGCACCTCCTCGCGAACCTCCTCCAGCTTGATTCCCAGGTTCATCAGCACCTGGGCGGCAACGCCTTCCTGCTCTCGAAGAAGCCCGAGAAGCAGATGCTCGGTGCCGACGTAATTGTGGTTGAGGTTGCGGGCCTCTTCAATGGCGAATTCTATGACCTTCTTGGCCCGCGGAGTCTGGGGAAGCTTGCCCATGGTCACCATGTCGGGCCCGCTCTTGACCAGGCGCTCGACCTCCATGCGGACTTTCCGCAGGTCGACGTCGAGGTTTTTGAGGACGTTGGCTCCGACTCCGCTGCCCTCCTTCACCAGTCCGAGAAGGATGTGCTCGGTGCCGATATACTCGTGGTTGAACCTCTGGGCCTCTTGATTGGCCAAGGCCATCACCTTGCGTGCTCGGTCTGTGAATCGCTCAAACATGGATGGTCTATGCCTCGCTTCGGTCGTCTCAGGAGCCGGTTGCCTGCCATGGCGCCGCCGCGGCTTTCGTCGAGGTCCGGTCCGGCATGCCGCAGGCGAACTGACGGCCCCCCTGAGGAATGCCTCGGCAGGCACTCAATTCTAGTGCCCTCTCTGCGCCGCCGCAACGCTGGGAAATACCGGACCCGCGCTCGCGGCCACGATCCAACTATCGGCTGGCAGGGCTCGCGGGTGGAGCATAGACCGGCCGACAAACAAGCCCACGGCGCAGCCAGGCCGCCGACATTGCGGCCTCCCGTGCCAGCCCGCCATGTAATGACGGCCCCTAGCCCAAGTTACGGAGTTAAGG
>CAYYBO010000159.1:0-2184 GCA_964470125.1 uncultured Planctomycetaceae bacterium
CAAAGGAATCCTGAATATACAGCCTTCTATGGATAGTACAACGTCCGCGGCTGGGTTGAATTTCATCTCCCGCAGGCCGGAGGCTCCGGCGAGCACCCGGCCTGGATGCACCCAGCGCCCGCAGACTGCCCCCCAGCCGCCATTGGATGCTTTTTACCCTCCGTCGGCAGTCGGGTTGCGTAAAGCCGGGAGGGAGCGGGCCGGCAAGCCCCGCCGACCGCGTGGCCTCGGTGCCTCAGCCGGCGGAATGGTGTGTTATATATGCGACCGGCACAATCCGGAGTGATCCCGGGGCGACCTGTCAGGCCCATCCAGGGCGGGATCATTGCGAGCTCCTTCCGGCCGACGGGCGGGGCCAGCGCTCGATTAGCATTCGACCGCTCCTCCGCGGCGGATCGGCGATGCAACGATCAATCCTCTCGGTCATGCGCGGAGGCGGACGATGTCACTGATATGACACTAGCGATACAAGCTCCCAGAACTTAACGACTTTACACTCGAACAGTCCGTTGTTCGGCCGCTGCGCCGCCAGAACAGGTCCGTCGGCGAACGTCCCATCACTCCGGTGTATCGGCAGCGGAAAAACCTTCCGCACCGGTTGTCTTGCCCGACTGGCGCGCCTAAAACCACTTTGAATCGAGCTTCGTCGTGGCGGGATCCCGCAACCGACCACTAGAAACTCATTACACACCCGTCCTTGTCGAGACGGGGGGGAACAGACGGCGCATCCGGCAAACCTGCCTCTCCTCCGATGCGCAACAGCCAATCCAAGGAGCATGAGGAGTATGAAAGGAAAGAACGTAGGCCTGGGCGCCGCACTGCTGATCAGCTTGACTGGCGCCATCCCGGCGAAGGCGGCAACGATCACGCTGTCGAACAGCTATGGAACCACCAACGGTGGCGAATTCATCGCCGCCCACTCCGGTTTGCCCTTCAGCCCGGTGAACCTGGCGCTGCTGCCGGCAGCGCCGTTCGAAACTTTCTGCGTGGAGAAGAATGAGTACGTTTCTTACGGCACGCCCTACTGGGCGGATGTCTCAACGGCAGCGATCAGCGGTGGGATAGGCGGCGGCAGCCCGGATCCCCTCAGCCCGCTGACGGCCTACCTCTACGAAAGATTCGCGATCGGCCTGCTCGCGGGCTACACATACGGCGTGGGCGACGGCGGCGTCGCGCGATCGGCTTCGGCCGACGCCCTTCAGCGTGTTATCTGGTACATCGAGGATGAAGAAGCCAAGAGCTGGATCGACGGCGACCTTTCCTTGAGGGACCAGTTCTACCAGGACGCCCTCGCGAATGCCG
The DNA here is from genome assembly GCA_964470125.1 of uncultured Planctomycetaceae bacterium. GTDB lineage: Bacteria > Planctomycetota > Phycisphaerae > UBA1845 > UTPLA1 > DATKKX01. Next base: position 1,303 of record CAYYBO010000159.1, read on the forward strand.
GCCCCGATCTCGGCAACGTCCGAGTGCTGAACCTCTGGGCGGATGCGAACCGCGGCCACCATATCCAGGATCAGCTCGTGCTAATGCCCGAACCGGCCGCCGCGATCATCATGGTTGCCGCGTTGCCGATCCTGTTGGGAATCCGCCGGCGGACAATCGAACTCCCGCGACGGTAGCCTGCACCCGTCGAGGTGCACACACCGCCGCCGCCCGGCCGTTTAACGGCCCACTCATAGGGCTTCGCACCGGCACGACGCCCCGGCAGTACAGGGGGCGTGACTCCAGAGGAGCCACGCCCCCGCTCTTGCGAGCGGGTCCAATTCGCGATCCAGATGAACATGGCGATTCGTGGCTCAACGGCGGTTCTTGACCGCCCCGCCGCATGCCTGATAATCCAGGCTTGCGGCCGCCGCCATGGAAGGATCGACCATGCAGGACATCACGGAACACCTTGTCGCGTTGATCAAATCCGCCTCAACGGACCTCTCGCCCGACATCGAGCAAGCCTTGCGTGAGGCTTGCGCCCAGGAGCGACCGGGTTCCGCCGCAGAGGGCGCCCTTCAGACCATTGTTGAAAATGTGCGATTGTCCCGCCAAACAGGCCGCCCGATTTGCCAGGACACCGGCACTCCCATCTTCCACGTGTGGTATCCCGTCGGCCGCTCGCAGCGGGAGATCCGCGAACAGATCCTCAAAGCCGTGCGGTCGGCCACGACGCAAGCCTACCTCCGGCCAAACGCCGTCGAAGCCCTCTCCGGGAAGAATTCCGGCGACAACACGGGCGTCGATTTCCCAACCATCCATTTCGAGGAGTGGGGACACGATCACTTGAAGATCGCCCTGCTGCTGAAAGGCGGCGGTTCTGAGAACTGTGGCTGCCAG
>CAYYBO010000159.1:2194-9079 GCA_964470125.1 uncultured Planctomycetaceae bacterium
CAGCATCCCCTCGCCGGAGTTCGAGGCCTCGCGCGACGTCAAAGGCGTCCGCAAGGCCGTGCTCGACGCGGCGTTCAAGGCCCAGGGGCTGGGCTGCGCCCCCGGCGTTCTTGGCGTGGGCGTCGGCGGCGATCGGGCCACCAGCATCATCAAGGCCAAGGAGCAACTGTTCCGCCCGTTGCAGGACCACAACCCCGACCCGCACCTTGACGAACTGGAGAAACAACTGCACCGCGAGATAAATGAACTGCACATCGGCCCGATGGGGTTCGGTGGCAGGACCACCGTGCTGGGGGTCAAAATCGCACAGTTGCACCGCCTCCCGGCCTCGTTTTTTGTTTCGATCGCCTACATGTGCTGGGCGGACCGCCGAAAGATCATGACCGTCAAGAACGGAGCGGTGGCAATCACGGCTCCGTGAGGAGGAGCGGGCAACATCACAGCATGCCAGGAGAGCGGCTGGATCCGCGTTCGCAATCCGGACCGGCCGTCGCTCTTGAGGAGATATGGGAATGGCAGCGACACTAACAGTCCCCATCGGTGAAGAACAGGTCCGCAGGCTCAAAGTCGGCGATCAGGTACTGCTCAACGGCATTATCTATACCGGCCGCGACGCCGCCCACAAGTACATGGTGGAGAGCTTCATCAGGGGCCAGTGTCCCGCGAGCGAGCAGAAACTCCACCGGGAACTGCAAGCGGGCCTGGCCGGCGGCGTCATCTACCACTGTGGTCCTGTGGTGATCAAACGGGACAACGGCTCCTACCAGTTCGTCGCCGCGGGGCCGACGACCAGCATCCGCGAAGAGCCTTACGAGGCCGACGTGATCGCCCATTTCGGCCTGCGCGCCGTCATCGGCAAGGGCGGAATGAGCGAGAAGACGCTGGCGGCCTGCAAGCAACATGGCGCCGTCTACCTGCACGCCATCGGGGGAGCGGCGACCTTGATCGCCGAGAGCTGCATCGAAGTGCTGGGCGTTTTCAAGCTCGAATTCGGAGTGCCGGAGGCATTTTGGAAGATCCGCGTGCGTGATTTCCCCTGCGTGGTGACCATGGACACCCACGGCCAAAGCCTGCACGATGCCGTCCTGGCCGATTCGCAAGAGAGACTGCGGTCCCTCTTGACCGGCTGAAGGTCACTTCACCGCAGTGTGACCATTCGCACGACGAGAACCTGATCGCTTCGCGTTGCGACGGTCGCGATAACTGGGCCATTCGTCGGCCTCTTGTGGAACGTCCCTTTTGCACAACGTCACCGACTATAGCATTTCACGATTGGGTGTGGCATGAGGCGTCCCCTTGTCGGGGGGCAATCTTGCAAGGGGGCGCACATGGTGTTCCCGTCGGCCACGGGGGCCGACGCTACGAGCAATCGTGAAATGCCCTAGTTGTGGCGTTTACGAGTCACGAAGTTCTATGGCCGCTCCGCAATCTCTCACTTCCGCGGAACGTCCGATTCCGTTCCTCGCGTGCAACATCGAACTCAGCCGGACCTCGGGCCGCCAACAAGCCGGAAAACCCGCGGAACGACGACCGGCAGACGCCGCAAGATGTTTGATGCAGCCGCTATCTTCCGATTATGATTAAGCGTGTGCTGGCCTGCGACGCCGACCGCATTGCTCTAACGCCCGCCTGGTGAGCCGATGCGCTGGGGGTTTGCGCATGTCTAAGTGGCGAGGCAGGTCCACGGCGAAAGTAGGGGCGGCCCCCTGCGTGCCCTTGAGTCCGTTGCGGTTGATGTCAAGGGTCGCCGGCGCAAGGCGCGAAAGAACCTTCGCGAGAGGGCACGAAAGCCGGATGCGGCGTCCACGAATACCCCGTTTTGCACCGGGCGATGCGGGGCGTTAGAGGAGGTGGGCCGGCGATTCCAGACCATGCTTGGATGAAGCTGGCCTCAACGGCGGCGATCCAGACAGTGGGACGATCATCACCAGCCCCGCATGGGGCCAGCGGAGGAACGGCGGCGATGGGGCCCAAAACCACAAAGAAACGAGCGACAAGACGGCTCGGACGCTCCGCCGCCGGCTTCACGCTCATCGAGCTTCTCGTCGTCATTTCCATCATCGCCGTGTTGATCTCGATCCTGCTGCCGGCCTTGGCCTCCGCCAAGGAGAGCGCCAACGTTACGCAGTGCCTGGCCAATCTCGGGCAGATCGGCAAGACCTCTGAGATGTATGCGAACGACAACGACAAGGGCGGCTATGGCAGCTACCCCACCCAGCCCTGGCACCTGGGAAGACAGTACGCAGGTCTCAACGCAACGTACGTCTCTGAGTGGGTCTACGGCGGCTTCCAAACATCGATCCCCCACCCCTACTATGGACCGGGCGGCGATTGGCATGTCTACCCCACGGAAGTCAGACCATATACGAAGTACATCTCCCCCGGCACGATCGGCAAAGTGGTTCTGAAAAACTACGTTTGTCCATCGGATAAATCGCACATATCTAGTTTCCAGGATGATTACGGCGTGCCTCCGTCAACCGACGACCGCTACGGAGCATGGGAGATCAACGGCAACAGCTATCCGATCAATTGGTACTGGTATGACGACCCGAGGTTCGACGACAGGCGAGACTACGGCGACATCGCCAAAATGAGCGATTGCGGCAGCGAGACGCTCAGCAAGAAGGTCGGCGGCACCGCCGCGGAGTTCATCCTCTTCTGGGAAGACAACATGGACGCCCTAATGCACGACGCCAAGCCGCCGGACGGCTCCGAAGGCCAGAGCTTGCTCCAATACCTCGCGGTCGGCTGGCATCGCAAGTTATCCGTCTATTCAGCCGCATTCCTGGACGGCCACGCCGAATACAGGTTCTTCGATACGCGCTACACACGTGGACCAGGCTATAATATTCGTCCAGGGTCGTGACATGGTGCTTCCTCAGACATGCCGAAGTGGTCATTTGCGGCAACGAACGCTCGTTCTTGCGTTCACGCTGATCGAGTTGCTTGTGGTTATCTCGATAATCGCCGTATTGATTTCAATCCTGCTACCGGCCCTTGCAGACGCCCGCACCCAAGGTACCAGAGCCAAATGCCTCGCCAACATGCGTGGCTTGGGGCAAGCTTTCGAAACCTACAGCATTGACGATTTCGAAGGATTTACGTCGCCGGTCCATCCCCAGGCGGAGGTACGATGGCTTTATGACGGCGAATACGAGTACGGCGGGATGACCGGCCGCGACGTCTACGGCGATCCGGACTTCATCGCTGAAAATCGAGTGCTCAACCGGTACATGTTCGGCACGGGAAGGAACATCCCCCCCGACTTCTACCAGTGCCCCACCGACGAGGGGATCGAGCCGGCGCCAGTGGATTTCGACGATGCTTTCTTCCTGCCCGATCTCATCGGTCTGCCCACTTGGCAGGTAACCGGCACCAGCTTCCGTCTTAACAACCACATCGATTTCCTGAAGAAGACAAGCTTCGATAAGTACTTCTACGGACCGTACATGCGGCCGAGGACCCGCGTGCCCGATACGTCGCAGACGGTCATCCTCGAAGAGGCGGTTGCCGAGGTCGCCAAGTGGAATGAAAGAACACATAGAACCAAGGGCTGGCACAGAAAGTTCAATGTGTTCAACGTAGCCTTTGTTGATGGGCATGCCGGCTCGATTCATCTCTCTGGCCAGTCTGACTGGGTGCAGCCCTCGCAGGAACGAAACTACTGGATGCTCCGCGGCGAAGGCTGGCGAATGGACTGCTACCCCGAGCAACCGGTTCTGGACAAGCCGCAATCGCCTTGACACTCCGCCATGCCGCCCCGGAGGATCGCTCTCCCAGAAGCCATGTTGGCGCGCGGACATCTGAGGGGGTTTTCGACTCGGCAAGCCGGCGGCTTCTCACCGAACACTGACCGGCTTTCTACTTCCCGTGCTTCGCCGGGTCGTATTCCAGGCCGTAGCGTTTCATCTTCTTGTATAGCGTGGTGCGGTTGATCTCCAGCATCTCGGCGGTGGTTTGGCGGTTCCAGTTGTTGGCCTTCAGGGCCGCCTCGATGATCTTCCGCTCCGGCTCCTCCAACGCGTCCTTCAGCGGCATGGGGCGGAAAACGCCGCCATCGGCCGCCGGCTGCACGGGCGCTTCCTCCAGGAGGGACGACGGCAGGTCGATCGGCTCGATGTGCCGACTCTTGTTGAGCACCACGGCCCGCTCGACGGCGTTCTCCAATTCACGAACATTGCCCGGCCAATGGTAGCGCTGCAGCGTCTGAATCGCCTCCGGGGTGAAGCCAAGGACCTCCTTGCCGACTTCCGCCCGGTACTTCTTCAAGAAGTGCTCGGCCAACAGCGGAATGTCGCTCAGGCGTTCAACCAGCGGCGGCATGTGCAGCGTGACAACGTTGATGCGATAGTAGAGGTCCTGGCGGAACCGGCCGGCCTCGACTTCCTTCTTCAGGTCGACGTTCGAGGCCAGAATGACCCGCACGTCGGCGGTGACGGTCTTGTTGGAACCGACCGGCTCGTATTTCTTCTCCTGCAGGATGCGGAGCAGCTTGACCTGGAAGCCCGGGGATGCCGAGTTGATCTCGTCCAGAAAAATGGTGCCGCCCTCGGCGGCTGCGAACTTGCCCTCCTTGTCGGCGACGGCCCCGGTGAAACTGCCCTTCACGTGGCCGAACAGCTCGGACTCCAGCAGCGTCTCGGGAATCGCCCCGCAGGAAACCTCGATGAACGGCTTGCTCCGCCGTTGCGAGCGGTGGTGCAGGGCATGGGCGATCATGCTCTTGCCCGTGCCCGATTCGCCGGAGATCAGCACCGTCGTCTTGGTGTCGGCCACGGTCTCTACCAGGTCGAATATCTTCAGCATCTTGTAGTCGTGGCCGACGACGCTATCCAACGAATAGCGCATGTCGAGCTGCTGCTTGAGCGTGCGATTCTCCCTCAGCAGGGACTGCTGCTGCACGGCCCGTTTCACCGTCAGGCTGATCTCGTCGTCGCTGAGCGGCTTGGTCAGGTAGTCGTAGGCCCCCATCTTGATCGCTTCGACGGCGGACTCGATGGTACCGTAGCCGGTGATGACAATGCTGACCACTTCCGGCCAGCGTTCGCGGAGCGTCCGCAGCAGTTCGAAGCCGTCGGCCTTGGGCATGTTGATGTCGGTGATGACCACGTGGCAGGGCCGCCGTTCCAGGGCGGCGGTCGCCGCATCCACCGAGTCGGCCCCTTCAACCTCGTAACCTTCCAGGCGGAGGAACTCGGCGAGCGAGTCGACGATGATCCGGTCGTCATCAACGAGCAAAATGCGATGGGCGACGCGTTCCGGCTTGGGCGGGGCGGTTTCACGCGGCGCCGCCGCGGTCGATGGTGTACGTGATGAATCGGTCATGCCAAGACCTCCTGCGAACAGCCGCTTGTTCTATGTTCCCTGTTGACCGAGTGGGAGCATCGTCGCCGCGGCAAGCTTCGGCGTCGGGATGGTGACGGTGAACACCGCCCCCTGGGGGGCGCGGTTCGCGGCGGTGATCGTCCCGGAATACTTCTCGACAAGCTCCTTGCAGACCGCCAGACCGAGGCCCGTGCCCTTGCCGGGCGGCTTTGTGGTAAAGAACGGCTCGAAGATTCTGGCCCCATCCTCCGGCAGACCGGCACCGGTGTCCTCGAAGGTGACCACCACGTCCGTGTCCGTCAGCCGGGTGGTGATCGTCAACGTGCCGCCGTCTGGCATCGCTTCGACGGCGTTCTTGATCAGGTTGCAGCACACCTGGAAGATGTTGCTGCCTCGCATGACCGGCATGTCGGTCTGGAGGAAGTTGCAGACCACGGTGACGCCGATCTCGTTGGCCCGACCCTCCATGGCCGTTACGGCGTCCTCGACGATCCGATTGATGGTGGCCTGCTCCATCGCTGAAGGAGCATTCCGGGAAAACTCCAGCATCGCGGAGATAATCTCTGTCATGCGGATGATGCCGGACTTTGCGTTGTTCAAGTAGAGTGTGAGCTTGCCCGGCTGGGCCTCGCCGGCCGCTTCCGCCGGCGCGTTCAAGCCCGCCGCGACGCGCAATGCCAGGTTCGTGTATCGCAGAATACCGTCGAGCGGATTGTTCAATTCATGGGCGACTCTCGCCGCCATTTTCCCGACTGCTGCCAAGCGTTCCGACACAGCCAGGCGCCGTTCCATGCTGGCCCGCGAGGTCACGTCCTCGGCGAGGAGCATGCCGCCGAGCGTTCCGCCGCCCGCCGGGTCGCGAAGGGCGCTGATTACGATCTCGACGCAGCCTTCCGGTTCCGTCCCATCCCGTCGAACGGTCACGTCCAGCCGCCTGGGCAGGCCGGTATCCATAACTTTGCGAATCTCGGTGGCCCAGTCCTCGTAGGAGCTTTCCACGGCGAGAGTGGAGAGGAGTTTCGCAACATCGGTGACGTCGGGCAGGAGTGTTCTCGCCGCCTCATTTCGCAGGATGACGTTCAGCCGTCGGTCAAACAAAACGAGGCCGCCGTGCAGGGACTCAATGGCGGCTTGCAGCAAGTCCCGCGAGGCATTGCCACCGTGTGGTCGCAGCAAAGTGGAATGTGGCGGACTGGTCGGCATGATTCTCCGAGTACAGGCCCGCGCGGTCGGCAGCCACGCGCTCAACCAGTATCGGTCGGGCGTTGCCGCAATCAAGCCAAATGTTGCTTTTCGGCATCACGGAGTTGCTGCCGTTGCGCCAGGGGGATTCCTATCGGACTCTCACGATGCTAAGGGTATCCGGCCGTTCATTGAGCCTCGCGACGGCGCTCGCTATAGTCCGCTCCCATGTCGCCGCAATCCCGCTACCTCGGCTCGGCAAGGATCATCGCCCTGTGCACGATGGCCTCCCGGGTCACCGGCCTTGTGCGGGACATGACGCTCAATCACGTCTTCGGGCAGAACTGGGTGCAGGACGCCTTCAACTACGGTTTC
>CAYYBO010000160.1:0-8924 GCA_964470125.1 uncultured Planctomycetaceae bacterium
CCCCCCCCCCCCCCCCCACCCACAACCACACTCTGTCCCTACACGACGCTCTTCCGATCTGGCTGCCTGCCGAGCCTTCGCCCTTGGCGAAGGCTTCATCCCGCAAGGACTCAGGCGCCGGCGAGCCGCATTGCCGGTTGATTGCCGTTAAGCCCCCCCCACTAGACTCGGCGTCACGGCACCCCCGTCGGCCGCTGTTCGCGCAACAGCCAATGCTTAATCTAATGTGCCTTGGCAGGTTAGGTCAAGTAATCGACGGTGTCTTCGGCGGATCTGCCCTTGCTGCCCGCAGGGGACTTGCCGCTGGAAGAGATGTGCGGAAGCAGCGAAACAAAGAGGGCGGCGTCCCTTTCTTCTTGTCCGCGGCACGCATCGGATGATTTACGCCCTTATTGGTCCGACTTGGCCGATAAAAAGCGGCCTGCCTGGGAATGCTCTGTCTCGGCCCGCCCCACGCCCCTTGACACAAGGTCCGTGTATGGCCGACCGCGATTCTATCCAGATCGGCGCTTGCAAAAGGGTTGTCCTCAGGGGATAATTTGGTGATCCCGCCGAAGTAGAGCGGCGATTGCCGAGCGATCGCCCGGCGGGTTCACGCCCGCGTGCGTCGCTTGGGACGTGCGCAGAAGCATCATGCCGATGGCCTAGGCATACCTCGGGGGGCAGGCGGAAAGAAGCACCACCCTGCACGAACCTGCGGGCCATCGACGCTTAACTCACAGCAGGAGGAACCGCCGTGAGCGTCTTGACCAAGGTTTTCGTCGTTCTGCTTACCCTTGTGTCGATCGCCCTGAGCATGCTGGTCGTCTCTGCCTTCGCCCGGCAGGAGGATTGGCGGGCCTCAGCCAACGATTGGCGGGTTACGGCCGCTGCCGCCCAGGCCAAGGAGCGAGCCATCGCCCAAAACGCCGCCCTGGAGCAGGCTCGCTCCCAAGAGCAGCAGCAGCGCAGTTTGGCGCGAATCGCCGATCTGCAGGCCAAGGTGGATGAGCAGGAGCGGGCCATCGCCGAGAGCAACCGCGGTCTCGCCGAAGCCCAAAGCCGGCTGACCATCGAGCAGGCCAATGCCACGACTCTTGTGGAGCAGAACAAGGTTTTCGTCGGCGAGGTCAGCAGGGAACGTGAGTTCAGCGCTAAGCTCGCCAAACGCAATTCCGAGTTGGAGCGGCAGAACATAGATCTGAACGACCGGGTCAAGGAGCTGACGGCCAACATGACCATGGCCCAGGCCCAGGTCCGCGCCCTGCAACAGCAACTTGCGGCCGTGAGCAGCCGGCGTGGCGAGAGCGGCCCTGCCGCCGCACATGTGCCGGCGGCCGTCGTTGAGGCCGGCGTCCTCAGCGTGCAACCGGAGGTTGCTCCTGAAGCCATCGCTCCCATCCGGGGGGAAGTAACCAGCGTCAAGAGCAACCTAGCCCAGATTTCCGTGGGCAGCGCGGACGGGGTCTCCGAGGGGATGCGATTCCTTATCTACCGGCCGGGTCAGCGCGGATCCAAGCCTGAGTACCTGGGCACGCTCAAGATCACGAGAGTCGAACCTAAGCAAGCCGCTGGTCGGATTGAGCAATCCGAAGGGCAGATCATGGTGGGCGACACGGTTCGCGACGAAGCCAGCTTTGCGATGCGACACTAGCCAAGACCACAGGCGACGGCAAGATACGCTGCGACAGATTGTTACGGCCATAATGGGAGTTGAACAGATGGCTCAAATGCCCGACTCAAGTGGCTCGTCTCCTTCCTCGGGAAAGGCTGACAACGACATCTACACCGTGCTCGTCTGCACCGCATTCGTGGTCGTCGCGGGTACGCTGGCCTTCGCGATCTACCGCTGCACCGAGCTGTTCGGCAGCCCTTTCCCCGGCATCGTCAACTGACGCGGACCCCAACCACGGAGGGATGCTCGCCGGGTCGCGGCGAGCCCCGTTCCATCCCTTTCACGCCTGCCCCTTCGCACAAGTGACGAGCGGTAGCACATCGGCTAGAATCGGCCCGCTGCGGCGCGGCGCTTGGCGGTCGCCCGCAGATGGTTCGCTCGCGCTAGAAAGGAATACCCGTCGTGCTATTCGATTCCTTACTGGGCATGTTCAGCCTTGACATGGGGATCGACCTCGGCACGTGCAACACGCTGGTATGCGTCAGAGGCGAGGGTATCGTTTTGAATGAGCCCTCTGTCGTGGCTGTTCGCAAGGGAACCAATCAGGTTCTTCAAAACGGAAACGCTGTCGGGTTGGTGGCCAAGGAGATGCTCGGCAAGACGCCCGGCTCCATCACCGCCGTCCGCCCGCTAAAGGACGGCGTCATCGCCGACTTTGACATCACCGAAGCCATGCTCGGGTACTTCATCCGCAAGGTCCACGGCGGTCGCCGCTTTCTCCGCCCGCGCGTGGTCATCGCCGTGCCTTCAGGAATCACTGCCGTGGAGAAGAGGGCCGTATATGGATCGGCCGAGCGGGCCGGGGCCAGGCGCGTCTACCTCGTCGAGGAACCCATGGCCGCGGGGATTGGCGCCGGCCTTCCCATCGCCGAGGCTCGCGCCAGCATGATCGTGGACATCGGCGGAGGCACCACCGAGGTGGCGATCATGTCCTTGGCCGATATCTCCGCAAGCGAGTCCATGCGCGTCGCCGGCGACGATCTCGACGAAGCGATCATCGCCCACATGAAGCGGACCTACAACCTGCAGATCGGCCCTCAGTCGGCGGAAGCGTTGAAAATTGAAATCGGCTCGGCCTCGCCCCTGGAGGAAGAGACTTCCATGGAGGTCCGCGGCCGGGACATGATCAGCGGCCTTCCACGCAAGACCATTGTGACCAGCCAGGAGATCCGTGAGGCCCTTCGCGAGCCGATCAGCCAGATACTCGACGCCGTCACAAGATCGCTGGAAAAATGTGAGCCTGAACTGGCGGCCGACTTGGTGGAAACCGGAATCCACCTCTGCGGCGGCGGCGCCCTTCTCCGCGGGCTCGACAAGGTCATGTCCGACGCGACCGGCCTGGTCGCCCGCGTTGTTGACGACCCACTGTCCTGCGTTGCCAGGGGTACCAGCGTTTACCTCGAGAATCTCGCCACATGGAAGGACACGCTGGAGTCCGATCGAGACAACGCGTAAGACCCTTCCCGCCTTTGCATCACCCGGAGCGGCGCATTGGTTTTGCTGCTCGACGACTGCCCTGACCATCCGCCTGGCGGCAGACCGAAAGCTGCGGATAGCATCGAGCTCAGCCGAGTGTTAGACTGCTCGCACCGGCAGCGCGAAGGGCGGCTGCCCGCCAAGCAGGTTTGCTTATCCTTGACTACGATGCCGCTTTGCCTCGTCTTGCTGCTTGCACTCTTGGCCATTACCGCCGGCTGCGCCGCCCCGGCCGCGCCCCATGGAGAATCTCCGTTGCCCTCCACGCAGTACGCCGACTTGATCGTAGTGAATGCCAGAGTCTGGACCGGCGACATGGCCCGCCCGACAGCCACCGCCTTCGGGGTGAGCGCCGGCCGGTTTGTGCAGGTTGGAGATGACCAGGCAGCTCGACGTTGGCTTGGCCCGCGGACGAAGTTGGTGGATGCCCGCGGGCGCCGCATTGTTCCCGGATTCGTCGATGCCCATCTGCACCTGATCCAAGGGGGGCTACAACTCTCCCGTATGGATTTGCGCTCGGTCGCCAGCCGCGACGAGTTTATCCACGCCGTGGCCGAGTACGCCTGCGGTGTTCGAGAAGGCGGATGGATTCTCGGCGGGCGGTGGTCGACTGAGAGCTGGCCGAATCCTGCCCCGCCCACGCGGTACTGGCTCGATCTGGCTGCGGCCGAAAGCCCGGTCCTGCTTCACCGAATGGACGGACACGAAGCCGTGGCCAACTCCACTGCCCTGCGCATCGCCGGCATCGACAGGGCAGGCCCGCCCGACCCGCCCGGCGGCAGGATCGAGCGTGATGCCGCCACTGGCGAGCCGACCGGCATCTTGCAGGAGTCAGCCATCGACCTCGTGACCAGCCGGGTTCCCCCTCCGTCGGCCGCGGAACACCGCAAGGCTCTCGCTGCGGCGATCGAGGAAGCCCACCGCAACGGCATCACCACGGTACATACGATGTCGGCGTGGGACGAACTCGCGATCCTGGATCAAGCGCGCGTCGCCGATGCGTTGCCGCTCCGCGTGCGCTTCTATGTCAGCGAAGACGACTGGCTGGAGTACCTCGATCGCGCCAAGGCCCATCAAGGAAACGAGTGGCTTCGCATCTGCGGCTTCAAGCAGTTCATGGACGGCTCGCTCGGCTCGCGAACCGCCTACATGGCTCGACCCTACGCCGACAATGCGCCGGACAGAACCGACTGGCGTGGGCTGGTGACGGCGGCTGCCGAGAAGGAGAACTTCCTCCAGCGGATGTGCGACGCGGTGGATGGCGCCGGCTTCTCGCCCGCCATCCACGCGATCGGCGACCAAGCGAACCACCTGTTGCTCGACATTTACGAGGCAACCGTCAAGGCCAACGGCGCGCGGCCCGGCCGGAGGATGAGGATCGAGCACACCCAGCATCTCCTGCCCGGCGATATTGGCCGCTTCGCTCCGTTCAGCGTCATTGCCTCCATGCAGCCGCTGCACAAAGCGGACGACGGCCGATACGCCGAGAAGGCCGTGGGGGCCGAACGGTGCAAGACCAGCTATGCCTTCAGAAGCTTGCTCGATTCCGGTGCAGTCATAGCCTTCGGGAGCGACTGGCCGGTGGTCAGTCTTGATCCTATCCTGGGCATTGCCGCGGCGACCTCCGGGCGGACCATCGAGGGCAAGCCCTTCCTTACGGAGCAGAGCATCTCCGTGGAGGAGGCCCTACGGGCCTATACAGTCGGCGGCGCGGCGGCAGGCGGAGACGATGATTGTCTCGGCCGCATCGCTGAGGGTTTCCTCGCGGATTTTGTCATTCTGAGTGGTGACATCTTGTCGTTGCCCGCAGCAGTCCCCGCAGCCATCTCCGTCGAGGAAACCTATGTCGGCGGATCACGGGTGTGGCCCCACTGACCACCTCCCATTAGAAGATTTTCAGGTCTGATTGTGTTTGTCAGTTCGGTCGCAGTCGCAGCAGGGATCGAGACGACCGGCACGTTTCCCGCTTGGCAGCGGCGTTGGGCATGGCTCCATCATGGGTTGGGGGCGGCCGGATGCGGTCAATCAGACAAGAACGGTCTGTATCCACATTTCCCTCGATAGCCAACCCGCCGACTCACCGTCTCCGGTGTCTTCACTTTCGGAGGTCGGCTCTGGGCGGACAAGGACCGCCCCAATGGAGGCTCGAGACTCTCGGGCGGAGGAGTTCACATGGGACAGGCTATCAACGTTATTCTTCTGGGGAACAACTCCGCCTTCATGGAGTTCGTGGCTCATCGCCTACGGGCGGACTCCCGCCTTTCCATCATCGGCATCGCTTGGTCTCCCAGCCGAGCCATTGAAATGGCATCGCGAGCGGAGGTGGTCGGCTTGGCGGTGATCGACCTGGACGTCATGAACGGCTGCTGCCCCGCGTTCGTGCAGGCTCTCAGGGCGATTCAGCCGCAGTGCCGCGTCGTACTCCTCTCGGCGGCTACCGACCACGTCGAGCTGTCGCTGATGCTGGATTTGTGGGCCAGCGCTCTCGTGTCGAAGAGCGAACTGCTCGACACTCTCGATAAAGCGGTTTGCGAAGCCCTACAGGGCGGCGTGTGGTTTCCGGAATCAGTCCGGGCTCGAATCGTCGTGGACTCAATCGGCCCCCGACTCGGTCACCCGCATGCGAAGCGTCGCCCTCAATCGGTGATTGCCCGCACCAGCCCGTCGATGCTGTAGCGGTCGTGGCGGCTGAAGTAAAGCCCCGCGCAGCAAATTAACACGTACACGTAATTGTTGGACGCAGTGTCGTGCTTACCCGCCACGGCCATGCCAAAGGCCAGCGAGATCATGAAGAGCCCGGTCAGGCACCACCCCGCCTTCAGCTTGTAGCCCACGACCAGCCAAAGGACTATGATCGCCTCCACGAATGGAGTGATCCGGGCGTGCAAAGTCACCATGCCCGCCGGCAGCCATGTGTTTGCGAAGGTCTGCTGGAAATACGCGACCACGCCGTCCAGGGTCTCCCACCCGCCCTTGAGCTTGCCGACAGCCGCAGCAAGAAACAGCGACGCCACCGCCAAGCGCAGGATGAGAGACACAAAGCGACCGACCCCCGCCTCCGCCGTCTTCTCAATTCCCATGATGTACTCCGTCGACCGGTTCTCAACCGGCTCGTTCGCCTCCGGCGTCCGGCCAACCCACGGAAGGATTACCTGCAACCGAGCTCAATTCGGAAATCATAGCCTTGGAGTTTGTTCATCCCGGCTGAGAAAGCAAGAAAGAAATTCTCTGCCTATCTGCAGAACTGCATGGAAACCAAGCGTGGTTGCAGGTCCCCGACAGACCCGCTTGGCGGCGATGAGTCCGGACTCACACTGCGAGGTCCGCTGTTGGCCGCCAAGCAACAGCCGTTGTGACGAACGATTCGCCCGGCTGCCAAGCGGCTGTGATGGCGCCGCCGTGAGACTTTCGGGTGGTCGTCGCCCGGGTCCCAAGAACGCCCGACTTGCAGACGACACATGGGTCAGCGACGCAGCCTGCCGCCGCCTCGAGGGCCGGCCGGCCGCTCACCTCTCTTGGGATCGGTGGGTTTCTTCTGCTCCGCCTCCTTGCGTTCCTCCGCAGTCATGCTTCGGAGTTCGATCAGCATTCCTTGCTTCTTGCCGTAGACGACGAGGGCATGGACTTGCTGTTCGGGGGTGAAATCCCCGACGTCCAGGGCCTGGCTGGCAGCGTCTACGAACGCACTGACGTCATCGAAAACCTTCAGCCGCAGCTTCTTCTGAATGACGCGCTTGGTCTCGCCGGCGGTCCCGGTCCTGCCCGACGCGGTGCTGCTTCGCGCCGAGGTGTCCGGCCAATCGCGGCCTTCCAGGGGCTTGACCTTGAGGGTGATGAACTCCCCTTCCATTTCCTCAACGGTCCCCTCCACCGGCAGCGTATCGAAGGTGAGGGCGCGGAGCTCTCGAATCGTTGGCTTCTTCTTCTCCGGCTCGCCTTCTTTCTTAAGCCAGTCCCACTCCGCGGAGCAGTAGAGGCCCTTCCACAAGATGTCACTGCACGACTCGGGGTCGAAAGTATGCCCCCCGACGGCGATGCGGAGGTTGTCCGTCTTGCGGACTTGCACCTTCAGGATCTTGCTCCCGGGCAGCAGCGGCCTGATCGTGAGCACGCCGATGAGGTCCTCATCCTTGTCGTCGGTCATCGGCTGAAACTTGGATATCTGCCCCCGATAGGAGCCTGGCTGATCGATCGTTTGCACTTCGACCTGCTTCTGAGTTGGCCCCGAGGTCTTGGGCGGTTGCCTGCCGGCCCTGCCGCCAACGCCCCGTCGCTGGGCGAAGGCCGCATCCGCGAAGGCAAGCAGCAGACAGACTGCCAACAGCATGGTCACCCGGCAGGTGGTCCCGATCTTGCGGTGAGAAAGCAAAGTTGATCTCATCTGGTCTCTCCCAGTGTGGACATACCTTCCCCCCCATGGAGCCAGTACATTTTACCGAAACCTCATCCCCGCCTCAACTTATTCTAGGCCCGTCGGTGGTCTGCTTCCCCGGTCTTGTTTCACTCCGGACGGTTCAAAGGGACGCGGCGCGTAGCGGAATACCCGCACGCTGCGGGCAGGGTCCCTAAACATAGAAACGCCCACCAGCCCCTGGGTATTTCCGCGAACTTTGAGTGCGGTTCAGGCGTATTGACCTTGGAGATCGGTTCTCCTCCTCCTCTGCTTCTTGCGGCAATGCGGGATGGCGGTCGTGCAGATGCGGCCGCCATCCTTGCTTTTCGTCAGACATGAAAGCGATATATTCGATCGCACATATTCATCCCAAGGCTAGACTGGTGGCTACCAAGAAGGATTTCGATCCTGCGTGGGGGCTACCCGATCGGGAGACGGGTGACTGGGGAAATAACAACCCCCCAGAACTGAATGATGATCGCCGCCGCAGTTGCAGTAAAGGCCCTGATGCCGGGCCGAGGGCCGACTCCGGCCAGCACCAACACCAGGAGCGGTACCAAGTAATCCAGGCTGAACCGGTGCCCGAACTGCCAGTAGCCGGTGTTGAAGTAGAGCAGCAAAGGCACAATCGCGAGCATCGCTGCCAGGGTGGCGTCTCGGACGGCCGCTAGCTGCCATCGCCGTTTGATTCCAGCAAACACATAGATCATCGCCGGACACGACAAGAACAGGCTCAGCCCCCGAGGATCAAAGCCCAGCCACGGAAATTCGCCTGCTGCCAGAGGCCAAGGTGGAGCCAGGAAGAACCAGAACAGGTTGCCCATGATGAAATGAGGATGAAACTGGCCATACGTATCCATTCGGAGCTTGCCCGGGCCGGAGAGGAACATTCTGTCGTAGCCGAAGTCAAGTGGATCGCCGAATCGTGCCAGGTTGTAGCCGGCAAGCAGGGTGATCGCGAAGACGAGCGGAACGGCGAGCTGCACCAGGTTGCCGATCTGGCGGGAGCGGAAGAAGGGCAAGACGAGGAGCAGGCTGGCTGGGGCGGCAGTCGGCCTGGTCAGGATTACCGCTCCAATGCAGATACCGAGCAAAAGCGGTCGCTTGCCGCGGCTGAACTCGAGCAAACCGAACAACATAGCACAGAGCGTCACGGCGTGGGCCAGATGCCAATCGCCCCCCATCCACGCGTTGTGCAGTGCGGCCGTGCCCAAACCGAAAAGAAGGTCCAACATAACTCGGCCGGACCATCTCAGCCGCGGGAAGCCGAGGACACTCGGCAACTTCAACAAGCAGGCGTCAAACAGAAGGAGATTCACCACGCTGACCGCCCGGGTTGCCGTCTCAACGGTTAAAAGAGGGCCGAAAACCAGCATAACCGGCATCAACAGGATCGCCGGC
>CAYYBO010000161.1:0-8903 GCA_964470125.1 uncultured Planctomycetaceae bacterium
GTACGCCCTCGCACCTGCCGCATAGCAACGGAAAAAAGGCAAAAGTCGAGCTGAGGAGCTGTTGAACAGCACCGAGGAGCCCCGGACTTCAGTCCGGGCGGCGCTGCGAACGGCTGGTTCTGAAACAACTCTTAAGCCTGTGCGCCTCACGCAGACCACCACCGTCAAGGCCCGGTCGTTTCGCAACGGCAGGCCGGTCAGTCCGGCCACCGTCGCCACGTTCAAGAAGGTCGCCCCGCGTCCCGCCGAGAAGGTCGCCGACCTCGAACCCGGCATCGACTACGCCTACTACGAAGGCGAGTTTTCCGTCGTTCCTGATTTTGCCGAAGTCCACCCCGTCGCCACGGGCGTTGCCCCGGACATCTCCGTCAAGCCCGCCCGTCGAGACGACCTTTGGTGCCTGCGTTTCGACGGCTTCCTCAAGGTTCCCCGCACCGGCCCATATCGCCTCTATCTCACCTCCGACGACGGCAGCCGCCTTTGGATCGGCGACGACCTCGTGGTCGACAACGACGGCCTGCACTCCTCCTTCGAGAAGTCCGGCGTCGTCGCCCTCGAAGCCGGCCTCCACCCGATCCGCGTGGCCATGTTCGAGCAGACCGGCGGCTCTGAGCTGGTTGTTTCGTGGGAGGCGCCGGGTTTGACGAAGCGGCAGATCCCGACCGGGGCGCTCTGGCGGCGTCCTTGATCGGGGCGCAGCCGGGTTGCCGGGTAAGCTTTGCCGACAAGGGGAGAAACGCGATGGGTCCCGCTCATGGCTTCCGTCTGCTGAAGGTTCTCTGTCTGCTTGCTTCCCCCGTCTTCGCGGAAGAGGAGAAATACCGCGATGCTCGCGTTCCGGTCGAGAATCGCGTGGCTGACCTGCTCGACCGAATGACTCTCGAAGAGAAGGTCGGCCAGATGTGCCAAAGGGACGTATCCGCTCTAGAAGTGGAAGGCGATCGGGTCACGCCGGCTTCGTTGGTTGATCTGTTTGGAAGAAAAAGCTGTGGCACGATGACGTGCCTGCCGGGCCACACGCCAGAGGAGGTAGCCGCTCGATTCAAGGCGGCTCAAGACTACCTGCGAACCGAGACTCGCCTCGGTATCCCAGCCATTCCCGTCGCGGAGTGCCTGCACGGCGTGCAATCTCGCGGGGCGACGGTCTTTCCGCAGGCAATAGCGATGGGGTCGACATGGGACCCCGAACTCGTGCAGCAAGTGGGCGCGGCGATCGCGAAGGAAGCGAGTGCCATCGGCGTGGCTCAATGCCTCTCGCCAGTTTTCGATCTGGCCCGTGATCCTCGGTTCGGCCGCGTGGAGGAATGTTATGGCGAATGTCCCACGCTCGTCTCCCGCATGGGCGTTGCATACGTCTCCGGTGCGCAAGGGCAGAACATCTGGCAGAGCGGCCTGGACCCGCACAAGATCATGTGTACGGCCAAGCACTTCGCGGGCTACAGCGTGCCGGCCGGCGGACTGGCCAGCGGGCCGGCCTCGATCGGCGAACGCGAGCTGCGGTCGCTACATCTCGTCCCCTTTGAAGCCGCCGTCCGTCAGGCCGGAGTCTGCTGCATTATGCCCTCCTACAATGAGGTCGACGGCCTGCCCGCCCACGCCAACCGCTGGCTCCTCACCGACGTCCTCCGCGGCGAGTGGGGCTTTCGCGGCTACGTTTTCTCCGACTACGGCGCCATCCACATGCTGTACGACTACCACCACGTCTCGGCCAACACCTCCGAGGCCGCTGTCCGGGCCCTCCGCGCCGGCGTCGATCTCGACGCCCCCAACGCCACCGCCTACAAGCATCTCGTGGAGTTGGTCCGAGGCGGAGAAGTGCCGGAGAAGGAGATCAACCCAGCCGTCGAACGCATCCTGCGTGTCAAGTTTCTGTCCGGCCTGTTCGACGCCCGGCGACAAATCAGCCTCGCCCGGCTTCGGGAGGAGGTTCATACCGATGAGCATGTCGCCCTCGCCCGACAAGCTGCCGAGGAATCGATCATCCTGCTGAAAAACGAGGGAACCCTCCTGCCGTTGGATGCCGGCAAGCTTGAGTCAATCGCCGTCATCGGCCCCAACGCTGACCACGTCCAATTTGGCGACTACTCCGCGACCAAAGACAATGCTTACGGCGTCACGGTGCTGGCAGGCCTCCGCGAAGCGTTGGGCGAGCGCGTCGGCATCAATTACGCGAAAGGCTGTGATCTGGTCGGTTCGTCACGCGAAGGTTTCGATCGGGCGGTTGAGGCCGCCCGCAAGAGCGACTTGGCCGTCGTGGTCATTGGTGACACGAGCGAAATCGTCGGCGATCTGTCACTGGGTGACGAAGCCTACAACCGACTGGCCACCGTCGGCGAGGCCTTTGACACGACCGATCCGCGTCCGCCAGGTGTGCAGGAGAATCTTGTTCGCGCGGTTCACGCCGCCGGCAAGCCAGTGATTGTCATCATGATCCACGGCCGACCGTACAGCATTCCTTGGATGAAAGCGAATATCCCGGCAATCCTCAGCGCGTTCTACCCCGGCGAGCAGGGCGGCAACGCCATCGCCGGCATCCTGCTCGGCCGGGTCAATCCGTCAGGGCGCCTTCCGGTGTCCGTACCTCGGAGCGCCGGCCACATTCCCACCGTGTACGACTACAAGCCCACCGGCCGCGGCGTGTATGGCCAACGCGGAACGCCGGAGAAACCAGGACGAGATTACGTCTTCACCTCGCCCGATCCGTTGTATCCCTTTGGCTTCGGCCTGAGCTACACGACTTTCGGGTACGACCACCTGACGATTGAGAAGCCCTGTGTCGCGACCGATGCGACCGTCCGCCTGAGTTTCATCGTCTCCAACGTCGGATCACGCGCGGGCAAGGAGGTCGTCCAGGTCTACATCCGGGACGAGGTGAGCTCGACGACCACCCCGACCCTGCGGCTGTATCGATTCAAGAAGATTCTGCTCGAGCCCGGCGGCAGCCGGAAGCTCGAGTTCGAGATTCCAGTCTCCGAGTTGGCCCTCTGGGATGCGGCGATGAAGCGTGTGGTCGAGCCAGGCCGATTCCAGGTCCTGGTAGGGGCGTCGGCCGAAGACATCCGGCTCAAGGGAGCGTTTGAGGTCCGGCCCGACGGCGAGCCTGAGTCATCGTGCGGCCCCCCAGCAAGACCTACGCCCGAGCAACTCGCCTGGCATGACAGCGAAATCGGCATGTTCATCCACTTCGCGCCGAACACGTACACGGATCAGGAATACGACGATCTGTCGCTGCCTCTGGAGAAGTTCAATCCGGTCCGGTTGGACACCGACCAGTGGGTAGCGGCGGCCGAGGGCATGGGCGCCAAGTACATCGTGTTTGTCGCCAAGCATGCCGGTGGGTTCTGCATGTGGCCGACGGAGACCACCGACTACAGCGTCAAACATTCACCCTGGCGCGGCGGCGCCGGCGACGTGCTACGTGATTTGTCGGAGTCGTGCCGCAAGCACAGGATGAGACTGGGCGTCTATGTTTCGCCATGCGACCGCAAGCACGGCGCTGAGGGCGGCGGACGATGCCCAACGCCGGAGGCGCAAGAGGCCTACAACAATCTTTACCGTCAGCAACTTACCGAGGTCCTCAGCCGATACGGCGAAATGTACGAGGTTTGGTTTGACGGCAGCATCGTGGTCCCGGTCGGCGACATCCTAGAACGATGCGCGCCCCGGGCAATGGTCTTCCAGGGTCCGCACGCCACCATCCGCTGGGTCGGGAACGAGGAGGGGATCGCGCCGTACCCGGCATGGAACGCTCTCTCGGAGCACGATGCAAGATCGGGCGAGGCGACGGTCGCGCACGGCGAGCCGAACGGCCTCGCCTGGCTGCCTCTGGAGTGCGACGCACGGATCCGCAGCACTTGGTTTTGGAACACGACGAACGCCGACACGCTGAAGACCGTCGGTCAATTGATGGAAATGTACTACCACAGTGTCGGTCATGGCGCGGTCCTGCTCCTCAACCAGACACCGGACACCAGGGGGCGAATCCCCGAGGCGGACGTGAAGCGAGGTGCTGAATTCGGCGCGGAAGTGCGGCGGCGATTCGACAAGAGCATCGCCGAAACGAAGGGCGGGGGCGATCTCGTTGAGATCGTGCTGCCCTCGCCGGCGAGAATCGACCACGTAGTAGCGATGGAGGACATTTCGCAGGGCGAGCGCGTCCGCGAGTATGTGATTGAAGGCTTCGTGGGCAAGGAGTGGAAACCGCTGTGCCGGGGTACAGCCATCGGCCACAAGAAGATCGATCGTTTTACCCCTGTCGAGGTGACCAAAGTCCGCCTGCGGGCGCTCAAATGTGCAGGCCGGCCGCTGATCCGGAAACTGGCAGCCTTCAGTGTCGCCCGATGAACCGGACCATCGCGGCCCACACGCGCTTCGCGATGTGGTCGCACAAACCTCGGAGGTCGCGGTATGAGCCGGCATGACGCGGCGGAAATAGTCGATCTGATCCACGACAAGACCCGGTGCTGCGGAATGGCTGTGCCGGAGCTGGTAACGGCGTCCGTTCCCCAGAGCGTCCGCGACGAA
Organism: uncultured Planctomycetaceae bacterium; assembly: GCA_964470125.1. Taxonomy (GTDB): domain Bacteria; phylum Planctomycetota; class Phycisphaerae; order UBA1845; family UTPLA1; genus DATKKX01. The sequence continues at coordinate 4,525 of CAYYBO010000161.1, forward strand.
CTCTATCGGCTTAAACCGCAGCGCTGTGTGTCAACGCCCGGCACGAGACGATCGACACCGACATTTGCCGATGAGCTTCATCACCGGCCGCGGTGAGCCGGCAAGTCTGGTGTGTGACTACCTCCGTGCGCCCTCCATCTGTTGCCTTAGTCTGCGCAGCATGTGCCGGATGTCCAACACGCCGCGAATGGCCACATACACGGTGATGGTGGAATACCACAGCAAGCACGTCGACGTCAGCAGCCACCAGAACCAGTGTTCGTCCATCACGAGACTACTTCCCTAAAGCGCTATCCAGCGCCAGCCGTTGCGGCCCTGCGCCGGGCCGGCTTCAGCAGCGAGCCGATGACCATCGCCACCGCCACAGCGATGTAAGTGCCGATGTTAACCCATGCATCGCCGATGTGCCGCGCCGCCCAACCCACGGTCTGTACAGCTTCGCCGTCGAAGATCGGCTGGCCTGCCGCATCAAGCATTGGCACCTTGACGAACAAGTTGAGCGACAGCGCGGTCACCGGCAGCACCGCACCGATGACAATGGCGGCAATGGCCCCCCAGTTATTCGCCTTACGCCAGTAGCAGCAGGCGATCAGGAGGATGGACATACTCGCCAGGTAGATCGTGCCTGTCGTCTGTAGGTACTCCCAGAGATTGCCTTCCAGCTTGTACCACAGACCCCAGAAGAGCAGAAACAGACCGATGAGTGCGACGATGAACCGGTTCCAGAGGATGCCCCTTTTCTCCGACCACCTGTGCTTGTGGAAGGGGGCCAGGATGTCGTTGTAAATCACGCTTCCCCAGGTCAGCATGTACGACGAATCGGTGGACATGTCCGCCGCCAGCATTGCGGCGACGAGTATCCCCATCATTCCGACCGGAACGACCATGCCAATGAAGTACGGCATGGCAAAGAGCGACATGTCCTTCTCGCCCATCGTGCCGGCGATCTTGGCGAGCTGGCTCATATCCGCCTGCGTGAGGCAGGCGAGGGCAGCAATGCCCCAGATGCCGGGGATGACCCAGCGGCAAACGAAGAAGAACGCGGTGTGGGTGTAGACCTTGCGGCCGGTCCTCGTGTCCTTCGCAGCGAGCAATCGGGCGATGCAGGTTTGCCAGGTGAGAACGGCGGCCGTGGTGGTCAGCAGATTCGACAGCACGAATTGCCAGCCTAGATTCGTGTTGACCAAAGGGTTGAACCCGCCGGTCTGGTAATGACTGTCCACCGCCGAGACCAGCCCGTTCCAGCCGACCTTCCAAAGGACGAGCGCCGTTACGAGAGTCAAGCCGGCGCTCATCACGATAAATTGCAGGAAGTCGGTGACGAGAACGGAGAGCATACCACCGAGAATCGTGTAGACTGCCACCGCGACCAGCAGCGTCGTCATGGCCAACTCAAGGTAGTGGGCGTTCATTCCACAGCACACAACCAGAAACTGCCCGCCGACACGAAGGAACACACCCATGTTGAGCAGGCCGCCGAGCACGATGACCACGCCGGCCAGCCAGCGAACGAAACCGCCATAACGCTGCTGGAACAGTTCCGGTATGGTGATGACACCAGAGTCGCGCAGTGGCTTGACACAGAAGCCGGTGCAGCCCACCAGGAACATGGCGATGGCGCTGCAGATGCCCGGTACGGCTCCGGCGAACCCACGCGTGTAACCCGCCTGGGCCGTGTACATGCAGGTGACGATGCCGAATTCGGTCGCCGCCAGCGAGGCAATCCCGAGATACACGTTCATCTCGCGGCCGGCCACGAGGAAGTGCTCGACCTTGCCGACGTACTTGCGGACCATGATCCCCACGATCATCGTCGCCAGCAGATACGCTCCCACGATGCTGCCGTCGATCGGCCAGGAGAAGTGGGTCATGCCGGCCTCCGCGCGGCGCGGGCTTCCCGGCTTACTTGGGGGGAAAATGCCAGGGCAAACGCCCGTGTGTCATCTTTCACCTTAGCGAATCCCGGATTGGCTTGCCTTGCGCCGCCCATTGTTACCGCGGATTCGTGCCGCGCCAAGACCTGCTGACGCCGCGGCCTTGACAGGCAGGGCGATGGAGGCTACAGGCGAGCGTCGCGCCGGTTCTAGTCGCTGTTCGCATCTTGGCGGTCGACCGCACCGGAACTCGCACGTCATCAAAGACGATTGGGTTGCCCGTATGATCCACTCTTTAATCCTGCTCACGCTTGTGCAAACGCCGTTCGGCACGACACCCGAGTTGGCCATTATCCCCCAGCCCGTTCGCGTCAGGGCGATCGACGGTGTCTTTCTCCTGACGCCCGACACGCGGATCGTGGCTGAGGCGGCCTGTAGCAGCCATGCGGAAATGCTTCGAGCCTACTTGAGACCGGCGACCGGCCTGCCGCTGGGAGACGCCCAGGACACCGAGAATAGCGCGATTGTACTTCGGGTCGACTCACGATTAGGTGAGCGCCTGAGTCTCTGGTCGGCGGAGCGCGCGCCCGGCCCATCGCGGCCCGTCGCTGGCGCACCCGGGAGTCAAGCAGAATCCACGACGAAGCCGATCGCCGTCAGCGGGCCGTTCGTTGCCGAAGCTTACCGACTGACGGCGTCGCCCCAGCAAATCGAGATTACCGGCGCATCCCGTGCCGGCGTCTTCTACGGCATTCAGACATTGCGGCAGCTCCTTCCTCCCGAGATCTTCCGGCGCGCTCGTGTGGAGGGCGTCCGCTGGCAGGTGCCGTGCGTCGAAATCGAGGATGCTCCGCGGTTCGCATGGCGCGGTGCGCACATGGACGTGTCCCGCCATTTCATGCCCCGTGAGTTTGTGCTGAAGTTCCTCGACTTGATGGCCCTGCATAAACTAAATGTCTTTCACTGGCATCTTGTTGACGGCACGGGTTGGCGGATCGAAATCCGCAAGTATCCCCAATTGACGGAAAACGCCTCCCAAACCGACTTCTCTTCGATGCAGCCGGCGGACGCGACCCGTTCAGCCAGCCAGAGTCCCGGCGGCTACTACACGCAGGAAGATATCCGTGAAGTAGTCGCTTACGCCTGCGAGCGTTTCATCACCGTCGTTCCTGAGATCGAAATGCCCGGTCATTCGTACGCGGTCATTAAAGCCCTGCCTCAGTACGGCAACATCGAGCAGATTCGGGCCGCCGGGGGCGAGCCAGCAGGCCTGGACGGATGGGGAATGGACGTTTATAACGTCGATGACCAGACCATCGCCTTCCTGAAGGACGTTCTCGACGAAGTCCTGGAGCTGTTTCCCGGCCGCTTCATTCACATCGGCGGCGACGAAGTCTCGAAAGAACCGTGGAGGCGAAATCCCAGAGCTCAAGAGCGGATGAAGGCTCTTGGGCTTAAAAACGAGGAGGAACTGCAGTCGTGGTTCATCCGTCAGTTCGACGACTTCCTCACCGCCCGCGGTCGCCGACTCATCGGCTGGGATGAGATCCTTGAGGGGGGTCTCGCCTCCAACGCCGCCGTTATGTCCTGGCGCGGCACGGCGGGCGGCATTGCCGCAGCCAAGGCGGGCCACGACGTGGTCATGACTCCAACCTCACATACCTACTTCGACTACTACCAGGCGCGACCGCCGAAGCAGGAGCCGCGGGCCTTTGGCGGATATCTGCCGCTCAAGACGGTGTACACGTTCGAGCCGGTTCCCGCGGAGCTGACCGAGAGCGAGGCCCGACACGTCCTCGGAGCACAGTTCCAACTATGGAGCGAATTCATACCGCATCCCAAGCACATGGAATACATGGCCTATCCCCGCGGCTGCGCATTGTCCGAAGTCGTCTGGTCGCCCCCGGGGCAGCGCGGCTTCGAGGACTTCTTGCGCCGTCTCCGCACGCACTTGAAACGACTGGACGCGCTCGACGTGAACTACCGCTCGCCGGATAGACCGGATCGCGAACCGGTCGCCCGGTGGAAGGATGGAGACGTGGGGGAGACCTTCGCAGCAAAGCAATGGGACATCACCGCGGCGTTGGCGGAACCCGGAGACTATTGCGTGCTGTTTTCTCAGACCGGAGGCGCGAATCGCCTCGTCATCGAGTGGATCGAGGTGCTGGCCGATGATGCCGTCGCGGCACGGCTGGACCAACTTGGCTACGCCGGGCACAAAGACGAGAACAACGAATACCGCGTGACTGTCGAGCCCGCCAAGCCGGCCAAGCGCTACCTGCTCCGGGCAAACGTGCGCGGCGACGGCGGGACGGACTCCAACGGCGAAATCTATGTGACCCCCGCACCAGCGAAGTAGGCCCCCGGCCGAAAGGAAAAGGGACAAGGGACAGGGGAAAAGGGGAAAGGGGAAATTCTTGCTCTGCAGAAAAGCCATTTGTCGCCCAGACGGCGGTTCGGTAGATGGGAGATTATGAAGACCATCAAATCGCCGAGAAAGGTGTT
>CAYYBO010000162.1:0-710 GCA_964470125.1 uncultured Planctomycetaceae bacterium
GACTCCTATCACGTCTACTACGACGGGACCGAATTGGGAACGGCAGCCTCCTGGACGGCCGGTGTGTACGGTGGCGGCGGCGGCGCGCTCGACCTAGCCGCCCTCGATCTGTTTGCGAACACCTCGTCGGCGGTCTATTACGATGACGTCCACCTGCGACTGTTAACGTCGGGCGATCTGGACGGAGACGGAGCGATTGATGTGGAGGACATCGCCCTGTTCGTGCAGGCGCTGCTTGGGCTGGCTACCGACCCATACATCCTGGCCGCGTCCGATGTGGACCGGTCCGGCGCCGCCAACGGTCTGGACATCCAGCCTTTCGTGGAGCTGCTGCTCGAGCAATGACCCGACAGCTCCTCGGTTCGCCCGCCGGTCGATGCGTAGCGGATCTTCGCGAGCCACAAATGCAGACCCGGGCGCCTTCCGCCGAGTCCACACGGAGGTCCCCGGGTCCTTGTTCGCCTCCCGCTCTGCTACTATGGCAGGTCGAAGCGTGTCCTTACTCGATGATCGCGGAGGGATCGCCACGTGTCGAAAACGACAGCTTCCGGGGTCACTTTTGGGGTCAGTCTGCCTCAGCCCACGGCGCGAAAAGAAAAGAACAACCCCGCGACACCCTCGTTTTTGAGGCGATGGCGCGGGGTTGCTGTGAACTTGTAGTTGAATTTCCGCCTTGTCTTGGATTAGAAATCCGATGCGCTGTCCAACTG
>CAYYBO010000162.1:720-8883 GCA_964470125.1 uncultured Planctomycetaceae bacterium
CAACTGAGCTACGGGCGCAACACTCTTGCTGACAATGAATTCTTACTCGAACGGCCGTCGGTTTCAAGGCCCAAGGTGGGCCGTGGAATCAGAGCGATTCCCGCTTGGGTTGACGGGGGCGCCATCTGGGCAGGCGCCTCGCCCCACCGGTATGCTCCGCCTATGCACAACAAAAAGGATGGGCCATCGAAATGGGAATCGCTCCAGTTTGCAGTCAGGTGGCCAAGTAGGCGGGGCCCAGATTGTTCCAGGAACAGGAATCCAGGGTCAATCAGTAAGGACAGGCGCAATGATGTGAGTCAGGCTTGTGGCGGCAGGCCGGCTCGGGCTGCTGAACCGCGCGGGTGCAGCAGCCCGTCAGCACTCCAGAACGGCAACCACGACCAGACTCTACTCGTGTTGGCAGCACGCAGCTTCGAGCGGTGCGGCTTGCGGCTCGGAGGGTCGACACCGGCGAGGATCGCTACGGATAACTGCAGCCAGGCGAGGTGCAAGCCTGAGCGGCTCGGCCCTGTAGTCATCGCGGCACCAGCGTGCTTCCCAACACCGCTCACATAGCAGCAGGCTTTCTCTCCTGCCCTTCGGGTTCCTGGCTCTGGCCAGCAGGGTAGCTGTTCGGATTCCGCACCATTCGCAAGTGGACATCGTCAGTACTCCATCATCAGTTTGGGCAGGGACTCGCGCTTTGCTCCAGATCGGTCAGTTGGAGGGCGATCAACATCAGGGAAAAAACCATGGCCAGAAGAGGGAATAGACCGACATTGTCGTGGATGGCCGAGGAGATCAGCCAGCTGAAGCTGCGCGGATCTGAGGAAGCCGCGACGATCGCCGCCGTACACAGCCAGCCGCCTTGAAGCCCCGTGACCACCACCGCGGTCTGTTGGTAAAGAGTCAGATGCATGCCCAGGGTCAGGCCTCCGGCGAGCAGGCCGAGCAGGAGGCAGACCGACAGGGGCAGATCGAACTCGATCAACATGATGTGAACGACAAGGAAGGCGACGGTCCCGCCCATGATGCCGACCGCCCACCTGGGAAAACGCCAGGCGAGCCAGGGCAGTCCGAGCAACACGACCATCGACATACGAGCCACCGGCAAGCCGGCGAAGGCGGACTCGTCGACGTCGCTTCGCAAGAAAGCCCCGACGAGAACGGCGACCAGGCAGGCGTCGGCCACGGCGAGGTATCTGACGATCCGCCAGCCGAACAGGCCGCACACCAGACCCGCCAGGGCCAGTAGAACGGCGCTGCTCGGCCCCAACTCGGTCAATCGGGCGAGGAAACTGTGCATAACTCGTGTCCCGTGACGGCCAGAGCTTTGGTGAACCTAGGAGAACCGCGCCGGTCACCAGGAATCGGCCGTCTGTACTAATCTACGATTTGGGGGAATCTTTGGCGGCTGGACCGGGTTTCTTTTTAGGCAGGCGAGCCTCCTTGGCCTGTAGTATCAGACCAAGCAGCCAGAGACCGATAGTGACGCCGGCGAGACCCTGGGGTTTGGCGAATAATGTTGGGCGAAGATCGGGCCAGTGCGCGCAGATGAAGGCAGAGGCGCCCCCGGTCGCAAGCACGGCACCAAGGAAGCCAAGCCAGACGACGGAGAAGAGCCGTAAAGCCCAGAAGGCAAGCAAACCTCCGCCTATGGCCGCCACTACCGGCAGCAGCCAGCCGAAGGGGCCGAGGTTCTTCAGTTCGACAACGAGCTTCTCTCTCATCTTGCGGACTTGTTCCTGCCATTGCGGATGGAGGTTGCTCAACTGGCGTTCCGGGCTGACCAGACCGTCGATGATGTCGCCCTTGATTGACGAATTGACCTGGTCCGGGGTGGGCAGATATCGGCGCAGATCGCCGCGGCCGAGCTGAAAGATGGTGGCGAGGGCAAAGAGCACCATCACCGACCCGGCCGCCAGCCACCAGCGGTAGGTTCGGTAGGCGAGGGCGGTGATCAGCACGGCGCCGATCGCCGCGGAGATGGGCCCCGGCGTGCCGATCAGGCACGAGACCTGGTAGCCGGCCCAGGCTCCGACAAGGAAGCCGAAGGAGGCGACTACGAAGCGGTCGGCCTTCATGCTTCGGAAGGCGAGAAACAACCCGGCAGCAAGGCAGCCCAAACTGGCCAAGCTCACGGCCGGCGAGGCCACCAGCGGGGGAAGGTAGTAGTGCAGGAGCTGCTGGAAGGTCCGCACCCAGTCTTGCGGCTCAATCGGCGGCGTCATGGTTCGATCCAATCATAATCGGCGGCGCGGGCCGTCGGACGGCTTTCTCAGCCGCCCCATAAGTCTATCGGCGGTCCTCCCGAACGGCCAATCAAACATGTATCCAACACGCTGTTTCTGCTGGTGACGAGGGCCTTGCGAAAGGCTTCGGGGGGTCGCCAGAGGCAATTCGGCCGGCGCAGCGTGAGGAAGGCCGGCGTCCGAAGCGGGGCGTGGGCGGGGAGTCGTGTTACAATGCACGCATGCCGTTGCCGGTGGTGGCCATCGTGGGGCGTCCGAATGTGGGCAAGAGCTCGCTGCTCAACATGCTCACCGGGCGGCGCATATCCATTGTGGACCCGACGGCAGGGGTCACTCGCGACCGGGTCAGCGCGATCTGCGAGGTGAGCGGGCGGTACTTTGAATTGGTGGACACCGGGGGCTACGGCATCGAGGACGCCGACGACCTGACCGAGCACGTGGAGCAACAGATCCGCTACGCGGTCAACGCGGCTTCGCTGATTCTCTTCATTGTCGACGTGCGCGAGGAGATTACGCCGCTGGATCAGGAAGTGGCCAAGCTTCTACGGGCGGCCGCCAAGCCGGTGCAACTGATCGCCAACAAGGCGGACGTGGACAAGCACGAGCAAGCCGCCGGCACCCTGGCGGCCCTGGGATTCGGCGAGCCGATGTGCGTGTCCGCGCTGCACGGGCGGCGGCGGCGGGACGTGCTGGAGTTGATCCACGACCACATCGGAAGCGGCTCGCCGACGAAGCCGCCTGACGCGGTGATGAGGCTGGCCCTGGTGGGGCGAAGGAACGTGGGCAAGAGCACGTTCGTCAACGCCCTCGCGGGCGAAGATCGGGTCATCGTCAGCGAGATTCCCGGCACGACGCGCGACTCGGTTGACGTTCGGTTTGAAATCGACAGCCAGGCGTTCGTGGCCATCGACACGGCCGGAGTTCGGAAGAAGCGCCGACGCAAGACGGACGTGGAGTTCTATGGCTACACGCGGGCGTTGACCTCGATCCGACGCGCCGACGTGATCCTGTTTCTGATCGACGCCACCGTGCCCATCGGCGAAGTGGACAAGAAGTTGGCGGAGTGCGTCGCGGCGGAATTCAAGCCGTGCGTGCTGGTGGTGAACAAATGGGACAAGGCCAAGGGCCGGGCGGACGTCGAGGCCTATGGCGACTACCTTGCCAAGACGCTGCCCCATCTTGGGTACGCTCCGCTGGCGTTTACCACCGCCCTGGAGGGACGGAACGTCAGGGCCGCCGTTGACCTGGCTCAAAGCCTATTCAAACAGGCCAAGAAACGAGTCACCACCGGCCAGCTTAATCGTGCGGTGGATGAAGTCCTGGCCGCCAGGCAGCCGATGGCCGGAAAACAGGGTGCGGAGCCGAAGATATACTATGCAACACAGATCGCGGTGTGTCCGCCGACGATCGTTCTGTTTGTAAACAACCCGGCCTTGATGCGGGAGCAATACCGGCGGTTCGTGGAGAAGCGGCTGCGAGCGAGTTTGCCGTTCGAGGAGATTCCGGTACGATTGTTCTGGCGCGCACGAAAGCAGAGGACTGGGACCTAGCGTTGCAGGGAGTTTGGGCGTGGTGTCTGGCGATCAGCGTGGCCTGGCGCAGGTTCTCGGCGGCGGGGCGCGGGCGTTGAAGAGCCCGCGAGTGCTGCCGGGGAGACAGGGGAGCGGGCAGAGGGGGATGCGGGTGACATATCGGCCGATGATTGCCGAGGGGGGCGGCTTGTAGGACTGGGGGTTCGGGAGACTGACGCGTGGCCATCGAATTTCATTGCGAACACTGCAACCACCTGATCAAGGCCTCCTTGGAGGTCGCGGGCCAGACCGGTAAGTGCCCGCGCTGCGGTGTGGAGACGTACCTTCCGCGGCCGGTTGAGGAAGACGAAGAACTGCCGCTGGAGCCGCTGGACGAGGAATTCGAGCGTCACCGTCGGCAGAGTGCCCAGGAGGACGCCGCGTACCAGCGGAAACTGCTGCAGGAGCAGGCCATTCCAGGCGAGAAGCGGCGACCGCGGACGGGGTCTTCAACGGAATCGACGCCCGGAGGAGCCGAGCAGGCGTCGAGCAGGCGTCTGGTGAAACAGGTCGTTGCCTATCTGGAGGCGATGGGCAACGGACAGCTTGAGCAGGCCGAAGAACTGGCAAAAGAGCTCGCCAAGAACAAGACTGCCACGGCGGCGATCCTGGATGGAATGGAGGCGGATGATCTGGCCGGGTACGGCCTGCCGACCCTGCCAAGGCCGGTTTTTCTGGGTTTTTTGAACCAGCTTCGAACGAGGTTATAGCACCGTGGAGCCCGGCGGTGGGGAGCCGCCGTCAGGTCATGCGTCTGAAAAACGGGTGAGAGAGGGATACTGAACGAGTGGGTTGTGGGGATGGGGAGCGCAAGCAACGTCAGCAGGCGATGAAGCCGACATTCATAATCGAGCTTTCCTCAAGCATTTTGGAAGCCGCTCTGGCAGGGCTATGATCTAGTAGAACGTGATTCGGTAGGTGGGATTCGGGAAGTTATGACCACAGGGTCCTCAGGACAGGAACAGTCTGCAAACCCGCAAAGGCGAGTTTGCGTCGCCTGTCCAGCCTGCAGGCAGGGATACCGGATTTCCGCCCGGCTGCTCGGCCGACGGCTGATCTGCCGCCACTGCCATCATGAATGGCGGGCACAGGAGATCGACGCCGCTGAATTCCGCTCCGGCAGGTTGGCGGGGCAGGACCGGATGGCGGATTCGGGTACGGCCCAACTGCCCGACGATCTGCCTCCGACGGCGGGATCAAGCTCGGTGGCCATCGACATGTCATGGGCGGGCCGCGAGCTAGGCCGCTATCGAGTGCTATCGCTGCTGGGTCAGGGCGGCATGGGCTCAGTGTGGCGGAGCCATGATGCAACGTTGCGGCGAGATGTGGCACTCAAGATTCTAAACCGCGCCCGGCGGGAGAGCGGCGAAGGCGGGCTCAACGCGGAGCTGTTCCTTCAAGAGGCTCGGGCAGTCGCCAAGCTTCAACATCCCTCGGTGGTTTCAATCTATGAGGTCGTAGAGGATCAAGGGCAGATATTCCTGGCCTTGGAATTGATGGAAGGGGGCACGCTCAAGGAGTACGTAGAGCGGTTCGGCCGGGTCCCGCCGCGGGAGTTGTTTCGCATGATGATCGGTCCCGCTCGAGCCCTCGCCGTGGCTCACAAACGCGGGATCATCCACCGGGACGTCAAACCCGGGAACCTGATGTTCGACGACCACGGCAATCTGAAGCTGATGGATTTCGGGCTTGCCGAGGTGGCCCAGGAGGTGGTGAGCGAGAAGATGCGCGGCAAGGCGGTGGGCTCCTTGGGATGGATCGCGCCTGAAACGGCGCGGGGGCTCGGCACGACCGCGGCCAGCGACATCTACGCCATGGGCCTGGTGATGCTGTATGCCCTGACGGGCAAGCCATTCTTCCAGTCCAAGTCGCGTTCAGAATTGATCGCCATGCATCAGAACCCCCCGGCGATGGACCTCGGGGGTATCAAGGGTTTGACGCCGAAGGGCGCCGCCATGCTGCGCAAATGTCTGGCGGTGGAGCAAGCCGACCGATTCGTGACCGCGGAACTGTTGACGGACGCCCTGGAGGATTGCGCCAACGAGGATCCATCGCTGAAGAAGCAGATGCAGAAGGCCGTCGCCAAATGGGTGGTGGCCCTGACGCTGATCATGGCCTTGGTCATCTCCTGCGTGGCGGTGTACATCTACACGGAACGAATGGACCAGCAGAGACGTTACACCCTGCCGGCGCCGGTCAGGGAGGGAGAGCGTGTGGCTCCGCAGGTGTACCAGCGCGTGGAGCCGACCGAGGAAACGCCTTCACAGACAACCCCGCCAACGACGGCTCCGGCAGGAGCCACCGCGACGCAGCCCGCGGGTGTCGCCGAAACGGGCGCTGCACCGGGCGGCAACGCAACCGACGGACGGCGACCGTAGGGTTCAAGGTTCGGAGCGCGGGCCGGCCGTCAAGCAGGGGGTGGCTGGGGGTCACATCGCCAGGAAGTTGGCCAGCACTTTCAGGCCGGCCTGCTCGGACCGCTCGGGCAGGAATTGAGTGGCGAAGAGCCGGCCCTGCCAGAGGAGAGCGGCGAACTCGATTCCATGATTGCAGCGGCCGGCGATGAGGTCCTGGTTCAGCGGCTCGGCATGGCAGGAATGGTCGAAGAAGAAATAGGCTCCCGACTGCAAGCCGTTTAGCAAGGGGCAATCGGTTGACCACGTCACCTGGTTCCAGCCCTGGTGTGGAAGGACAAAGTGCCGTGCCGCCGGGTGGGTGCCGAAGTTGAAGGTCGTGGCCTTGCCGGCGATCAGGCCCAGCCCGGTGTGCTGGCCGTCCTCAAAGCTGACGTCCATAAGCAAGTGCATGCCGAGAGAGAGGGCCAGGATATGGGCTCCTCGGTCGGCGGCACGCAGGAGGGGGCCGACGAAGCCGCAATCGCGAAGGCTACGAACGGTCTGAGCAAACGCACCGCCGTTGGGGAGGATGATCTTGGCGGCGCGTTCCAGGCCGTCGGCGGAGTTGACCACTCGAGCGTCGGCACCGAGAGAATCAAGGGCCTGCTTCACTCGCGTCAAGTCGCCGGTCTCGCAGTCGAGGATCGCGATCATGATGATGCCACGCCCCCTGCACTTCGCCGCGGGCGGCATTGACCGCGGTTCAATGAACCCGGGACAAAGCCCACGGACCGACGATCCGTGGGCCTGACGCTTTGATTGGCACCGAAGCCGATCAGTCTCCCTGGCTTCGGGAGACCCTCTCCGCCTTGTCCAGCCCGGTGATGCCCCGTCGCACGGCGTAGAACTCCACGCGGCGATTCTCGGCCACGCGCCTGCTGCTGACGATTTTCTTCGGGCGGAACTCGCTGCAACTGGCCTGCACGAGTTGGTCATAGGAGATGCCGTTGTCGTGCAAGGTGCGGATGACGGCAAGGGCCCGGTGGGCGCCGAGTTCCCAGTTGTCTCGCCACTTGCTCTTCTGAATCGGTTCGGCATCGGTGTGGCCGACCACGTAAATATCGCGGTCGCCGTAACGCGAGCGAATGTCGGAGGCGATATTGGCCAGGGTCTTACGCCCGTTCGCGGTCAAGTCAGCGCTGCCGGAGTCGAACAGCACCGAGCCGGGCACCGAGATCATGTCGAAGTTCTGGAAGGTGGACCACTCGCCCTCCCGGGCTTTGCCGCCGGCGCGAAGCTGGGCCAATTCCTGATTGAGCTCGTCGATGGTCCGACGGGCGTCGTTCTCACGAACCACGGCGTCGTTCAACTGGCGGTCGCGGTCGGCGAGGTCGGAGTTCAGTTGGTCATTCTCCGCCGTAAGGTCCCTGATCTTCTGGTCCTTGGGGTCGGGTCCGCAGCCAGTGACGAACACCGTCAAGGCTGCGGCAACAATGGCAAGGCCGAGGGTCAACCGGGTCATGGTTCAGTCCTCCGTAAGCTGTATCAAGCTGTCACAATTTCTCTGCTGCATTTCGTTACGCGGGCGCCTCGACAGGCGTGCTCCCAAAGAGAAGGATCATACACCGCGGGCCGTCGGCGCGGCAAGTCCGCCGCTGGAGCTGATGCAAGATCCGTGACCGGCCTGGCGGACACCATCGTGGATTCCTGATTTCGGTTGCGGATTGTAGGTTGTTGGTGAGGCGCAAGCGGCCTTTTCCGAAGGCGTTGCGACAACCGGGGACACAGGGCCTCAGCCGCCGGGCACAGCCGGGCCGACTGTGCCCAGCACGTCACCAAAGCGGGCGGCGGGAAACACGTCGAGGAAAGTGCCTTCCGTGGCATTGTAGATATTGCACCCGGCCTTTCTCGCCAGCGCCGCCAGCGTATGTAAACCCCCCCATACCCCAAACTACAAATAAAAATTTAATTTTATGTTTAACTTCCCAATAAAACCCCCCCCCCCCGCGCCCCGGACAAAGG
>CAYYBO010000163.1:0-8824 GCA_964470125.1 uncultured Planctomycetaceae bacterium
GGTTGTGCAAATGGCCCGCCAACTTCAGTCCGCCGAGAGGACTCATGCGAGACTCGGGGACACATCGGTCGCCAGGTCTTTGCTTAGAATCTCGCAGCCCGTGCCCGTCACCGCGACAACGTCTTCAATGCGGATACCGAACCGCTCGGGGACGTACACGCCCGGTTCAACGGTCACGCACATGCCGGGCTCCAGTGTCTGCCGATTACCTTGCCTCAGGTAAGGTGGCTCGTGGCCGTCAAGGCCGATGCCGTGGCCCAGGCGGTGCGTAAAGTAACGATCGAGACCGGCCCGGGCGATTACCGATCTCGCCGCAGCGTCGACCGTCTCGCAGGATGCGCCGGGACGAATTAACTCCATTGCCGCCTGCTGAGCGGCGCGAACGGCGCGATAGGCGGTTCTTGCCTCTTCGGGGGGCTGCCCGATCGCGAAAGTCCGGGTCAAGTCGCCGTGATAACCATTCCTGGCGCACACGCAGTCAACGACAACGACGTCCCCTTCCGTGGTCAGCCGGGCACCCGCCGGGGCGTGGGGCACCGACGCCGTGCATCCGGCCTGCACGAGTAGGCAGTTCACGTTTACGCCGGTTCGCCGGAGATGGCGGGCCGCCTCCTCCCACAGATCGACCTCCGAGACTCCGGCGCGAAGCTGCGGTTCGATGAACGCATGCACTCGCGCAGTGTCCTCGCACGCGGCTCGGATGGCCTCGATCTCAGCGGGGTGTTTGGTGATGCGGACGGCCTCGATGACATCGCCGTCCTGCTCCAGCGTCGCCTTGGGCAAGGCAGCCTTCAAGGCCGCGAACGTGTCCAACCAGGTGTGGCCGTCCAAGAGGATTCGGCCGCTGTCGAGCCCGAGTGTTCGAGCCGTTCTGGAAACCACCGCAAAGGGATCTTCGTGTTCCTCCCAGGCAGCGACGAGATCAACACCGGTGCAGCCGCCGGCCAACTCGGCCTCGAAAGCGGGGAGCACGACGGCAGCCCTGCCGTCACGGTTCAAGAGTCCGCACACAAGTCGATCAGACGGACCCAGCGGAAGGCCGCAGAAGCCGAGAAGATTCGAGCCCTGGAAGAGGAAGAGTCCGTCGGCCTTCGAAGCCGCCAATCGCTCAACAAGTCTTCCGCGAAGCAGGGGGGCCAAACCTTGACGAATCACCTTGTGCTCCCGGTTGCGGCCTCTCCTCCGCCGTACGCCGCGCCTTCTCTGGAGCAGGGGCGCCGCCTGCTGTTTCAGCAATGGAGGTTGCTTGCCCGCGTAGACTAACCGGACCCGGCATGTTTCACCAAGTGGTTGTGTCGCTCAATATAAGGCACGCGGCCGCCCGGCAGCCCGGCCGGCGGTCTGGATGGGTTTGACCACCCTGAGCGCGGCGTCTAGGATGGTTGGCAATCGGCCATGAACTTATGGTGGACCAAGTTTGGCGAAATTTTTCGGTCTCGCCCACCCCAAGTTGTTGAGGAGGAGATCGGGGCCGCGGATGAAGTGCCAACCAAGCCGTCGGCAATCGATCTCCAGGCAGCGACCCCCGCTCCTTCACAGGCATCCTCAGTGCCGACAGAAGCCTGCGCTACGGCCCTCCCCTTTGAGCAATGGTCGGTCGTCGATGCGAGACTGGCCTCTTTGTCCGCGGGCGTTTCTCGGCTTGCCGAAGCCATCGGCCGAATGGAAGACAAGAACCAGGATATCCTGCGGGCCATCGAGCGACTGAACAGCTCGGCCGCCAGCCTGCCGGCGTTGGCCACAGATGCCGCCCGACTGCTGGGTGATGTCGAAGATCGGCTCGAGACTCTTGAACAGCGTACTGGTCAGGGGTGCGCCAGCCTCACACAGACCGCTCGCGAGGTGTCCGAAGTCAAAGGGAGCATGGCCGGTCTGGAGGAATCCCAGGAACAGTGCCGTCAAGCGTGCATTCAACTTGCGCAGCAGCAGGAACAGGTGGCGGAGGTCTTTTCGGGTTTGCGAGAGTTGACAAGCCGCAGCGTGGAGCTTGCCAAGATCAGCGCCGCCGCCATCCGGGATATCGCCGATGACCGGTCAAAGCAGATTGAAGACCTGCGTCAGCATGTCAGCGAAGAGGGTCGCCGCGTCGCAATTCGGGCGACCATTGCCTCATTGCTCGCGGCTTTGGCCGCAGTGGCCGCCGCAACCGCCGCGGTCATTTCAGCCTTGCATCAACCTTAGAAACGCACCTGGCGATTCACCGTCGCAGGGTTGAGGGTTTTCGACCGGCCAGCACCGGCAGAGAAGCGAGCGCCAACAGGCAGGCCGCACCAGATGGCTCAGGCGCCCAGGTGATCTCCATGTGCGGAATGCGACTCTTCCCGCCCGGAGTCAGGTACTCCATGCTGCACAAGTCGGAGCCGATGGCGTAGTTGAAGTTCGATGAGTCCCCTTGAGCAACAACGTGACCGCGCCGTCAGCCAAGTCGGCTGCCCAGTTCCAGGTTCCCAGGGATTGCCATTGAGCACCCGGTTCGGCTCCCGTGTGTCCATGTACGTGTCATCTGGGCGTTGAAGCACAGTTGATTCGGCCTGGCAGATCCTCGCTTCACTACCGAGAAGGATGAGCACAACAAGCGGACAGAAACCAAGCCCGAAACCTCTCGTTCTCAATGTCTCCGTTCAGGTCTTCCGTTGACCCCCATCCGGCAATGCGATCCGCTTGCCTCGACGATGACCCGCCCACGATGCCCCCGAAGAGCCGCGCGACTGCGCTGGGCGGGTTCGCTCATGTTGTCCGGCGACCCACGGGGCAAGTACGAAGAAGTCCTCCTCGGCCGCCGGTCCCGTTACCCCAACGGTGTTGGGTTGGTGTTTTCAGCCGACGCTCGATTGGGTCGCCGGCCGACACCCCCGGAATTCATCGTGGCCGACCTGGCAGTTTCGCGTAAACTCGACGTCAAGTGAGGCTGCGCCCGGCTGCCGTGTGTTGCGGCCCCACGATAACTCCCTCCGGCAGCGCGGTCAGGAGACAGATTATCGGCGGTCCGGACGTGCCGAGAGGATGACCCGATCCGAGCGTCCCCTATTAGCTTGTTCCCAATGATTAGCTGGACTTCCGGTCGTATCGGTCCGATCAAGCCCGTATGCGGCCGGCTTCGGAAGACCCGAATCTTGACGCCGCCGACAACGCTAGCGGGGGCTTGAAATGAAACCGGACCTGCTCGAACGGCGACGAGATCCCAGAACACAGGCCTTCGTTCCGATCACTCTGCGGCGGACAGAATCGAACGAACCGGCCTCGGCCCATCTCACGGATATCTCCTATGGCGGCGCCGGCATCCTGACCACCGCCTACAACGCCCCGGCGCTCGGCGAGTACATCGATATCGGGTTAGAATCGCCAAACCGCGATGGCGGCAGCGTGGCCTCGCCGCGCCGCGAGACCGGCATTGTTGTCAACAGCCGGCGTCACGAACGAGAGGTCCGCCGCTTGGGTATTCGCTTTCTGCAGCATCCCAACATGGGCTGCGACCTGTTTGACCCCAAAGACCTCCTGTGCAACCATCGCAAGATGGTGCTGCCGAAAACGACGGCGAGCCGTTGGGAGACAGCCCGGCACTTTGGAGGAGCGACTCCTGCCGCTCTAGCCGGGGTGTAAGTCGTCGGCCAGCCAAACCTCCTCCGTTCCGCAGCTTGTTCAACGCCGCGATCACGAGTAGGCTTTGAGCAAGCTGTCAGCCTTTCGGCTTTCAGCGGTCAATTGTCGAGAAAGAGCGCCTGGTCCCGCCGGCGGGCGGGGGCGGGCGCGCCCATAGGGAGGGAAGCGTGCATGGCCACCGTCGCGAAACCACCCGACGCCAAACCGCGACGTTTCATCGAGCAATTGCAGCCGGGCGAACAGATTCAGGATCAGGTCTTTCTCGTTCATCAGAAGGACCTTCGCTCCACCGCCAACGGGAGCCTTTATATTCACCTCGTGCTTGCCGACCGCACCGGTCAGTTGCTCGCCAGAATCTGGAACGCCACCCAACAGCAATTCGAGAGCATTCCCGAAGGGGGCTTTCTCAGAGTTCGCGGCAGGACAGAGAGCTACAAGGGCAACCTGCAGTTGATCGTCGACGGTTTGCGCCCCGCAGATGTCGCTCAGGTCGACGCGGCCGACTTCATTCCATGTACTCGTCGAGCCGTGGAGGAGATGTGGAGCCGCACGCTGGCCATTCTGCGGACGGTCAAGAACCCGCACCTGCTGGCCCTTCTCTCCGCTTTTGTAAAGGATGAGACGATCGCCGCCGGTTTCAAGAAATCACCGGCGGCCGTCCAACTGCACCACGCCTATCTCGGCGGCCTCCTGGAGCACACGCTCAACGTGCTGGAACTAGCCGCGCGAATCTTCGGCGAGCACGACGACTCAAACAGCCTCTACCCCAAGGTCAGCCGCGACCTTGTCCTGGCGGGCATCTTCCTCCACGACATTGGAAAGACCGCCGAGATCACCTGTGACACCAATTTCACCTACACGACGACCGGCCAGCTTGTCGGCCACATCACCCAGGCGGCCATCTGGATTGACCAGAAGATCGGTGACGCCGAACGACAGACGGGCAAACGATTTCCTCAGGATCTGCAGAACGTGCTGACGCACATCGTCCTTGCTCATCACGGCACTCACGAATTCGGCAGCCCCCGCCTGCCCGCCTGTCCGGAGGCCATCGTCGTTCACTACCTGGACAACGTTGACGCCAAGCTGCACATGTTCCTCGCCGGCATCGAGGCGGCAAGAAAAGCGGAGAGCGACTGGACGGAATACATCAAGCCCTTGGAGACTCGCGTCTTTAAGAAAGACGTGATGAACGCGACGGATTCGCCGCCGGCGCAGCCGGACAAGTGACCAAGGGGCGTCAGGCGAGCACTCGCTGCGGGAAGAGCGACGTCGGTCTGGAAAAGGGGGCTAAAGCCTTCGCACGATGCGCCCGCGACTCAAGTCGTATGGGCTCAATTCAACGCGGACCATGTCGCCCGGCAGGATGCGGATGAAGTTCTTCCGCAGGCGACCCGAGATGTGCCCCAGGACCAGGTGCTTCTTTCCGCCAAGCTCGAACTCCAACCGAAACATGGTGTTAGGGAGGGCCTGGACGACCTGGGCTTCGACTTCAATGACTTCCGTCTTCGCCATAGATTCTGAGCAGTCCTTACTACCCGCTCCACCGCCGCAAACCGCCCTAACGGCCACGACTTGGCGGCGGAACATCCGCAAGGCCTTCAGAGCATCCCGCGGCGCGGCCACGCGCTCGCAGCCCTGCAAAGGCCGGGCGCCTCCTCCCGGGCCCGCACATCCTACCTTGAATCGCGGAGGCTGGCAAGGCTACATGGAAGCCAGGCTTGTACCCGTGGAATCCTCGACCGCCGGCAGCCCCCCGCGGTATGATGCCGGCACTCGGGATGACGCCGCAATCTGCCGGGCCCGATAGCCGGCTTGCTGGTGCGGCGATGAAGGCTGCCTATGCCCTCAAAACCAGTGGAAGTCGGACCGTTCCGCATTGGAGGCGGGGAACCGCTGGCGGTGCTCGCCGGCCCCTGCGTGATCGAAACCGCCGAGCACTGTTTGAAGGTGGCGGACGCCGTCTCCCAGATATGCACTCGGCTGGGCCTCAGCTTCGTCTTCAAGTGCAGTTTCGACAAGGCCAATCGCACAAGCATCGACGGCTTTCGCGGCCCCGGCCTGGAGGCGGGCCTACGGATACTCGCCCTGGTCCGCGACAAGGTCGGCGTGCCGGTTCTCACGGACGTCCACCTGCCGGAGCAGGCAGCGCCCGCCGGCGAGATCTGCGACGTGATTCAGGTGCCGGCCTTCTTGTGCCGACAGACCGATCTGCTCGTCGCCGCAGCCTCGACCGGCCGGCCGGTCAACGTCAAGAAGGGGCAGTTCATGGCTCCGGAGCAGATGTTGGAGGCGGTGCGAAAAGTCCGCGACAGCGGCAATGATCGAGTCCTGCTGACCGACCGCGGCACCTTCTTCGGCTACGGGCGGCTGGTGAACGATTTCACATGCATCCCGATCATGCAGGAATTCGCCCCGGTCGTGTTCGACGCGACGCACAGTTGCCAGCTTCCGGGCGGACAGGGGCGACAATCCGGCGGAGTGAGGCAGTTTGTTCCGCTGTTGGCCAAGGCCGCAGTAGCCGCCGGCGCGGATGCGTTGTTCCTCGAGGTTCACGATCAACCGGATAAGGCAAAATCTGATCCCGCAACGGTGTACCCGCTCGATCGACTCGAAGGTCTGCTGGGCACCTGCCTTCGCATCCGTGAGGCGGCCGGGTGAGGTCGGCGGGCCGACTGTCGAACTCCAAGCGACCGGGGCGGCCGGCTCGGCGGCGTTGACGGTCTGCCGGGGGCGTCCTAGGATGCGGGGCCTCGCTGGAGTCGCCCGGGCCGGGCGTGGGCCCGGCGGCGCCGGGCTTGGCTGCGATTCATTGTTGGCGTGTCTGGAGCACCGCTGCAATGCTTGACAAAGAACTGCTTGACATCCTTGCCTGTCCGAAATGTAAGCAGCCCGTTCGAGAGGAGCCCCCCGACGCCGGCGAGGACGCGCAGGCCTGGCTGGTCTGCACAGGCTGCGGGCTGGGCTATCCGGTTCGGGACGGCATCCCCGTGATGCTGATTGACGAGGCGGTCCCCGGCAGGAACCGCCCTGCTCGATAATATGAAGCAGGCCAGGGGCAATACTGTTACGGTTATGTTTGCGATTATCTCAGACATCCACTCCAATCTGACGGCCCTTCGAGCAGTGCTCGACGACATCGAGCGGCGACACGTTGAGGCGGTTTACTGCCTGGGCGACATCATCGGTTACGGACCTGAGCCCGCGGAGTGCCTGGACCTAGTGGCCGAGAGGGTCAAGGGGGCCCTTTGCGGCAACCACGACCACGCCGTCTTCTACGAGCCGACCAACTTCAACATCAGCGCGGAGCGGGCCGCCTTCTGGACGCGCAGCGCCATTGAGGACGAGGAGGACGCCGAGAAACGCAACCGGCGATGGCGGTTCCTCGGCACGCTCAATCCGCGGATGGAGATTGACGGCATGGTTTTCGTCCACGGTTCGCCGCGCAAACCGATCAACGAGTATCTGTTTCCCGATGACGTCTATACCAACCCGGAGAAACTGCACAAGAACTTCGAGTGGATGGAGCAGATGACCTGCTTCTGCGGCCACACCCACGTGCCCGGCGTCTTTGTTGACGACCCGTACTTCGAACCGCCGGAGGAACTGGGTGACTCGTGCCGCTACGCCATCGGCGGCGAGAAAGTGATCGTCAACGTAGGATCGGTGGGCCAGCCGCGGGATCGCGACCCACGGGCCGCTTATGTCATCGTTCACGGTGACGAGGTCGAGTTCGTGCGGGTGGAGTACGACATCGACGTGACGGCCAAGAAGATCCGGGATAATCCATATCTTGACGATTTCCTTGCCGCCAGGCTTTTTGAGGGCAAGTGATCCGCGCGGCCCAGGCCGCGAGCCACGACGCCGTACGTCGCCGAAACGCGATGGAAATCGTCGCCTAGATGATTGAGTAGGTAGATGGAAGCGCAGACCAAACGCACCCTCCTGGCGACGATGCTTTGTTTCCTCATCCTATTCGGCTGGATGAAGCTGCACAGCACGCTGTACCCCCCGCAAGAGTCACCTCCGGCCTCGACAACACCGGCCGATGACCGAGCCCGCCCTGCCGGCACGGATGCAGCCACCGCCCCTGCGCAAACCGCTGCAACGGTCGAGACCGACGAGTCGCCAACTCCGGCAGCGATCGGGCCGGCGGGCAAGGAAGGCGAGCCGCCGCGGGCCGCCGCCGCGGACTTCTTCGTGGTCGACGCCCCAACACTGGAGACGGCGACGTTGGGCGATGATCGGGAAAACAACAGAGGAACCGGGTTTACCAATCCTTACGAGTTCGCCATTGACATCACGGCCAGGGGCGCCGGTATCGAGTCGGCCCGGCTGTCCCGCTACCGCAATCACGTGGCCCAGGACAGGCACGACCCCGATCACGATCCCTACGTCCTGCTCAGGCCGGTCAGGGACGCCGTCTCCGGCAAGGAGTACTTCTCGCTGGTCACGGAATGGGTCCGACTGATCCGGGAGAACAAGAACCGCAAGAAAGAGACGTTCAGAGTGAATTTGGCCGACGTGGTCTGGTCGCTGGAGCGGGCCGAGGACGAGAAGGGCGAGACGGCGACGCTCAGCACAATGGTGAAGGAGGGGGGCGGCGACCTCCTGTCCATCCGCAAGACGTACCGAGTGGAGAAGGGTTCGCCTCATGTGGGGGTCAGCCTGGACGTTGAGAACCGTTCTCAAGAATCATGGGAAGTTGTCATCGGCGAACGCGGCCCCGTGGGGGTTAGAAAGGAAGATCTTCGCTCGGACTACCGCCGCGTGGTCACCGCGCTGATGGACGACACGGGCAAGATCGACGTTGGCGCCGCCAAGAGCCGCCACGACGTGTTCCAGAGCGGCGAGACACGCACGCTGTCGCTCAGCCCTGGCGAGCAGCACCTCCTCTGGTCAGCCTTGGGCAACAAGTATTTCGCCTGCATTCTCGCTCCTCAGCCGCAACCTTCCGCCGAGGACAAGACGGCGCATCCCAAGAACATGACAGACGTGTCCGCCATGATCCTCTTCGACACCAAGGAGGGCACGGATGATCTCACGCTGGTACAGCAGTTCAGCAGCCTCCGGCCGCTGGCGACCGGCGAGAAGTGGTCGGTTCAACTGGACGCTTATTGCGGCTCCAAGAGCACGAGGCTGTTTGACGCGCTGCCGCAGGCCGCCGCCCGCCCCCACATTGTCGCCCCCCTGACCGCCCACTCGGGATTCACCCTCGCTAATT
>CAYYBO010000164.1:0-8781 GCA_964470125.1 uncultured Planctomycetaceae bacterium
CACGAGGTGATCTGTCCCGAACGGGACACCGCCGAGCGCACGGCCCGGCGGATCGCCCATCCAAACCTGATGGACTACTTCCCCTTCGCGGAAGAGTACCGCATCATGGAGATCATCACGCCGAACTCGCTGGCGGGCAGGACGCTCCAGGAATCCGAGCTGCGAAGCCAGTTCCGGCTGATCGTGCTGGCGATCAAGACCGCCGGCACCGGCGAGTATCGGTTCATGCCCGAGGCCAACGACCTGCTGCACCCCGGCGACGTGCTGGTGGTTCTCGGCCGCGAGGTGGACCTCGCCAGGTTCTCTGTTCTTGAGTGACTCCCGGCCTGCGAGCTATCCGAGTGTCACACTCAACAGCACGCAGGGGGTCGAGGCGGGAAGTTCCAATAATCTTTCTTCTTTGCCGCTGATCACGGCTCCCGAGACTCTAAACCCCCTTGTTTCCCGCTCCACTCGGCGGGGAATCGCAAAGGATCGATGGAGCCAATAGTCCCGTCCGGCGGATATGAAGAAACAGCGTTTCCCACCGGGCTTGCCCGCTGACGGGGAGTTTGCCGGCGGCTGTCGCGGGACCGTCCTACAACAATATTGGCCGACTTCTGGCGGTCCGCGTCTTCTCTTTGGAGCGGCTGCGGCACTATTATAGAACAGCGGGGGCTGGCCAGGCGGGCGTTGAACAGTAGTCAACCCGGCATCCTGAAGCACCCGACCAACGGAGTGGCTCCACCGCCGCCCGGCGAAGGCCGGACCATCATGTCCATCGTGGCATTGGGGGAGGTCTGGGCGTCGTTGCGGGGCATCGAGCACTCGGCACAGGTGAGGAGTCGGGAGCATGTTGCGCATCCGAGCTACGGCATTCCTTAAGATCGTCTGTTTCCTTGTGTTCGCCGGCGCTGCCTTCGGCGGAGACCGTGCGTCCTCGCCGTTGCAGCCGGCCGAACGGACGCTCCCCGGATCGGATGCAGGGTCTTTGCATCTCAAGTCCGGTGTTGTTGATCTCCGCACAGCGCCCTCGCTCCTCGAGTCAGACGCCGGCTTCGAGCCGCAGGCGCGCTATGTCCTCAAACTTGCCGGCCCGATCACGCCGCAAAGACGCGCGGCATTGGAAGCGGTTGGCGTGAAGCTGGGCGACTACCTGCCCAGACACGCCTACCTGGCTCGGCTGGGCGGCGTCGATCCGAGCGAGCTGACCGGCTTGGGCTTTGTCGCCTGGGTCGGCCTTTATGAGGACGCCTGGAAGATCAGCCCGGACATCGGCCGCGCTAAGTCGATCAGTTCCGAACGAAGGCAACTTGAGACCGCCGGCAAGAAGCGCTTGTTGGTTACTCTGTTCGCCGACGCCGATATCCAAGACGCCGCCGCCGCCGTGGCTGGCCGTGGAGCCGTCGTCAAGCACTCCGGGCTTGCCAGAGAAGGCGGCCGACTGGTGCTTGATCTTGCCGCCTCGGAGGTCAAACGCCTCGCCGCGCTGCCTCAAGTCAGATTCATCGAGGAAGCCTACGAGGCCGAGCCGCGCAACGTATCGTCGAACTGGGTTTGCCAGAGCAACACCAGCGGCTACCTGCCCCTGTGGAACGCCGGCCTGCACGGCGAGGGCCAGATCGCCGGCATCCTCGATTGGGATCTTAAACACACGCACTGTTCTTTCAACGATTCGGTCAACCCCATCGGGCCGCTGCACCGCAAGATCGTCTCCTACTACGGAATGGGCCTCAGCCCCGGCTACGGCTATCACGGCACCCATGTCGGCGGCACGCTGGCGGGGCATGATCTCGGCGAGACAAATCCCAACCTGAAAGGCATGGCCTACGAGGCTCGATTTGTCTTTCAGCATTACAACGGCGTGCTGCAGGGCGGCGTCCTTTACGTCAACGACCGTCTGACCATCGCCCACGAAGACGGAGCCCGCGTGCACAGCAATAGTTGGGGAAGCGACAGCAGCACCGCTTACGGCGCCTGGTCGAGGGACATCGATTTGTTCACGCGCGACCACGAGGACGACTTGGTGGTCGTTGCGGTGACCAACGCCAACGCCCCCGTGAAAATCCCCGAGAATGCGAAGAATTGCCTGGCCGTGGCCGCAACCCAGGATGCGCCTAATCAGGGTCAACGCTGCTACGGCGGATATGGCCCCACTGCCGACGGGCGCCAGAAGCCCGAAGTGTGGGCTGTGGGGTGCGGCTCGGTCTCCGCGGACTTCTACACCGCCTGCGGCACGCACACCGGGGGCGGAACGTCTTACGCTTCGCCCGCCGTCTCCGGCATGGCCGTCCTGGCTCGACAGTATTTCATGTCCGGCTATTATCCGGGCGGCTCGCCCGCCCCGGCCGACGCCTTCACACCTTCAGGCGCCCTGCTCAAGGCCGTGGTCATCAACTCCGCCGTGGATATGTCCGGTTTCGCGGGCTACTTCACCGGCCCGGAAGGCTGGGGTCGGATCCTCATGGGCGACGCCCTGTACTTCGACGGCGACGCCCGCAAGCTGCTGGTCACGGAGGTCCGCAATGCCGCCGGGCTGAGCACCGCCCAAGCCAACTCCTACCAGATCGCCGTGAACAGCTCCGCCCACCGCCTGAAGATCACCCTGGTTTGGACGGACGTTCCTGCCGCGCTCTCCGCTTCCTACACGCCGGTGAATGACTTGGACCTGCTGGTGACGTCGCCAGGAAACGACGTGTACTACGGCAACGTCTTCTCCGGCAGCCAATCAACGACCGGCGGCTCGCCCGACCCGCTCAACAACACTGAACAAGTTCACCTCACCGCCCCGGCCGTCGGCGCCTGGCAAGTCGACGTGATCGCCGCCGAAGTCAATCAGGACTTGCAGGGCTACGCCCTGGTCATCACCGGCGATGTGGCCTGGTATTGCCTAAAGGGCGATATCAATCGCGACGGAAGGATCGATGGCCTGGACATCCCCTCGTTCGTTCGCGTGCTCATCGAAGGTGGAGATTCCTGGGAGGAGTGCGCCGCCGACCTCGACAGCATCGGCGGGCCTCGTTCCGACGACATCCCCCTCTTCGTTTCGATGCTTCTGGGATTGTGATTCCCACGGGGTCCCGTTCCCGAGGCCAATGCCGATCCGGTCCGGAGAACGCGGGCCCAGGCAGACGGCACGAGGCTCCCGCCCAGCCGAGCTCACGCTTCCGCACGCGTACTCCGCATCATCGACCAAGCAGTTCCAGCAGGTCCATCTCGTCCGGGGCGGCTTTCAGCGGCCAGCAGGTCGCGTGCAGGTCGGGCATGGCCATCCAGCAGAGCGGCCTCAGTTCGCGGGAGAAGTAGCGAAGCTGGCTGTCAAACGAGACCCGACCGACCGAAGACTGCGCCTCGTTGAGCGTCTGCACCATTGCCGACACGCCGAAGAAGCTCTCGGCCAACTCGCCGATGGATGCCGCTCGAGGTTAGTGTACGAGCTTGATCTCGGCGCTCGGCGGAATGTCGGCCATGTCACGGACGGCGTCAACGGCGTCCATCAACGCGCCGAGCCGGTCAACCAGACCCACGTCCACGGCCTGCCTGCCCGTGTAGACCCGGCCTTCGGCAATCTTGCGAAGTTGGTCCTTCGGGATCTTACGGGTCGCGGCCACCCGATCCAGGAATTGCTCATAGGTCTTCAGAATGTAATCCTGGATCACCTTCCGATCCTCGGGCTTGAGGTCGCGATGGCCAGAACCCAGCAGAGATCGCTCCCCGCGTTTTATTTCCTCGATGTTGATGTCCCGGCGATTGAGCGCCGAGGCCTGGTTGGCCAGGATGCCGATCACACCGATCGAGCCGGTCAACGTGGTCGGCTCGGCATAGATCAGCCGGCCTGGACAGGCGATGTAGTACCCCCCGGAGCCGGCTACTGTGCCCATGCTGACCACCAGCGGCTTCTCCTCGTCCAGCTCGCGCAGTTTCCGCCAGATAACGTCGGACGCGTAGGCGGACCCGCCCGGGCTGTCGATTCTCAACACGACGGCGCGGATGGTCTTGTTCTTGCGGATTTCCTCAATGGACTTCACGAACTCGTCGCGCATGACGATGGACGAGGCGTAACCGGCGCCAAGGTTCGCGTCGATGATGGGCCCCCGAGCGTGAAGTACGGCGATCTTCGGACCCACCGCCCGGTAGCTCTCCTGGGCCTCCTTCATTCTCCGGGTCACCTCAGTGAGCAGGTCTTGCAGTGAGGTGATCTGCGCCCAGTCGGATTCGCCCTCGCGTCCCTTCTTGAGTTTGTCCCGACGGAGGATGCGGTCGCGGTACTCGTCGTAGTAGGCGATGGTGTCCACCAGGCCGTTGTTCTTGGCCTCCTCCGGCGAGAATAGCGCCTGGTTGATCACTTTCTTGACCCGCTCGCTGGACAACTTCCGCCCGTCCGCGATCATCTTGACGCACTCCCCGTACCAACCGTCTAGAATCTCGTTGAATTCTTCGAGGAAGTACTTGTCCGGTTCTCGTCGGTTCACAAAACCGGGATACTTGAAGCGCCCCGCGGTGATGACCTCGAACTCGATGCCCTGCAACTGGTACATCCCTCGCATGAACGGAAAAACCCGCCCGATGCCCGGGATTGCCAGCATCCCGCAAGGAGCGATGGCGATTTCGTCCGTGCCGCACGCAAGCAGAAAGTCCACCTGATCGCCGGAATTCAGGAATGAGGAGACCTTCTTGCCGGACTTGCGGAACTTGGCAATGCCCGACCGCAATTCCTCCACGTCGGGAATGGTCAGGGTCAGGCCGTCCAGGTTCAGCAGCAACGCCCCGGTTTCGTCGTCCTTGCTGAGTTTCTCCAACCGATCAAGGAGTTCCTGCGAAGTCCGGACTTTGCCGGGCAGCGGTACGTTGATTGCCCGAGCCGGGACGAGAAACTCGTCGAGGCGGATTTCGACGAGGCGCTTGATCGGGCTGGCCTTCTTTTCCTTTCCCTTCTCGTCGGCCTTGGCGCGGTCGGGAGCCCGCTCGTCGTCCTTCTCACTGCTTTTGGACTTGTCGTCCGCCTGCTTCCTGCCAGGCTTGTCTTCATCCGACGGTTTCTGGGCGAACGCCCCCGCCGGCAGCAACAATGACGAGAACAACAGCACGGCAATCAGAGAGATCAGAGTCTTTCGCATTTCGGAACCCCTTCAAGCTTCTCGCCCCCCTTTTAGGGCGGTATCGAACACCTCGTTTGACGCGTCACACTCGGTCCAGGGATGCCAGGCCGTTGCCCGGCCTGCCATCATTTTCTCGCTTCGATTTCGGCCTTGCGGGGCCGCGGTTGCGCCACGGTGGCTCAAACACACCGGTTCGGCACCAAGAACGCCATTTATTTGTCGCTAACCGCGCCGACGCCGGCCGTGCTGTCCTGGGTGGTCGCCGGCTTGGGCGTCCGGTGGATTTCACCCTCCATGTCAATGGAAATCGTCACGTAATTCTTGAACTCGCCGTCGCGGAAGCTGAGTCTCCAGTCGTCCGGCGCCCAGTCGATGCGGTAAAGGGAGTCGTCGATTTCGCCATCCTCAATCTGCCCGGCGGCCTGCTTCCGGGTCGTGAAGGCGGCCGCGAAACGCTCAACAAAGCTGCGATCCTGCTGATAGAGGTACAGCAGGTGGGGATGCGATGCGAAATCAACGTACCCGTCCAACTCGGCCACGGTGGCCGGCCACCGGCCGTAATCCTTCTTGAACAGCTTCGCATGGTGGTGGAGAACGCGCAGATGGCGGCAGGCAATCTGTTCGCGGCCCGCCTCGCTTCGCGCGCTTGCCGACGAACTCAGCGACGCCGCAACGATGCCCGGCACGTAAAAGGCCCCGATCGGAATGGGGCCGCTGTGCCGAATCTGGAGACCGCCGTACTCAATGCGGATGTCCACCACTGAATCGACCAGGGTCTCCGCCAGTTCCTCCGTGGTCGGAGGAAGCAGCGAATCCTCGGCGAGCGAGACGAGGACACAGAGATACGGCTGAACCAGGGCGTAGGCCGAGCTCCAATTGATCCGGCCCTGCCAATGGGCCTTGGTGGAATCCGGAAGCGTGATCCGCGAACGTTTCCCCCTCATTAACTCCCGCCAATGGGCGACGGCCTGGTCAGCTCTTGTGGATGCCTGGGCGATGACCAGCCGGGTTCGGCCGCTTTCTCCTTCGGCAGGGACATCAAAGAACAACACGGTTCGATAGGTGACGGGCATCAGGTTGGCGGCTCGATCGGCGGTGGGGTCTCGCCAGAAGATGACCTCCTCGCCAAACTGCTGCTCTCGCCACGCCGGCGGCTTGTCTTCCGCTTTGCGTTGCTTTGTGTCCTGCTCGATGGCCTCACGAATGGACTGGATAATCTGGTCCTTCTTCGAGGTGTGGAATTGATAGAAAACATCCGGGAAGGGGAGGAAGCCGCTTCCCGGCACTATCGCAATCGCCGCTCCGCTGCCGGCCTTGTTGCCGATGGTTCCAGGGGTAAGCCCGCTCAAGCCGTCCGCCAGACCCTCCCCCATCGCAAGGTTGAACGCCGCCGCGCAATAGGACTTGCGGGGGCACTCGAACGGTTTGTCCGTCTTGCGAAAAGCCATCTTCAAGGCAGTGCCCACCAGGAGATTCCAGCGGACCACGACCCTCTCGCTCCAAAGACCGTCGCTGCCGAGAGACAAGCCGTAGCAGATGTCGCGAACGCCGGAGAGCGCGGCGAATGGAGATGAACCGTCGCTTTCTCCGGTATCCAGGTTCAGCCTCGAGTAAACCAGCAGCGGTCGTTTGGGTTTCTTCTGCTCATCCTGGGAGCCGTCCGCCTTCTCGCTCTGGGTCGGTTGCCCGAAGACGATGGCAGGGGGTTTGACATCCGCCGCTGAAGCGATCAGCGAACCGTGCCCGTCAGCGGCCGACAGCACCGCCAGGAGGTGATCGGGGAGCTCGATGCGGAAGCTGCCGTCTTCGGCTTCGTTAAGTCTGACCTCCTTGAGCAATTGCCGGGAGGCATCGGCGTCAAGAAGCTCTTCAACCTGCTCAGCCAGTTGCCTCACCGGCCAATCCAAACGGATCGCCCACCGAGGCCGGCCCTCGCGATCCTGTTTGAATACCACTAGAACCATCGAGGTGTCCGGCCAGTCGCCGATCCTGTGGATGAGATCGAAGATAGCGGCGAGGTCCATCCCCTCGCCGGTGTCGTCCGGTTCGGCGGGCAACATCCGCACAAGTTCGCGATACAGGTCGGCTGTCCTGGATTCGCCCGCTGCCTGCCGCAGCTTCGACAACGAGGGGAAGAACACTTCCACCTCGGGCTTGGGGGCCTGCTCGGTGGGGGCTGTGCTGGTCGCCTTGCTTGTGGTCGGGCTTTCCTTTGATGCTTCGCGGGGTTCCGCGGTTTCATCCGGTCGTGCCGCCGCGTTTCTTCGGTCCGCCTTCGGTTGTGTGGTCGACGCGGGTTTTGTGGATGCCCGCCGTTCGTCACGCTCCTTGCCGTCAGGTCGCCCCAAGGCCGTCTTCTTTTTGGGTGACGCGGGTACGGTAGTTGGACCGGCTGGTCCCGCCGCAGAGGGCAGCCAGCCAGCGATGATGCCGGAAGCAAGGATGACAGCAATAGCCCCGAGAAGCGACGATGCGCGCCGGAAGCAGCCGCGCTGAAGACGGGTTCCCACGAGTCAGTCCCTCCTGCGATGTTCTGAGCACGGCCCGGTAATCTTGAGCCGGCCTGTGCCCCCCGCATGCGTGTGAATAGCGCAAGTATTATGGGCTGCGCCGGCGCCCCCTGTCAAACCCGTGAACGCTCCAACGCAAGTCGCGGGGGGGCCAAACTGACGTCTACTTCGCCCAACGGGCGGGACCGCTGAAGCTCACGGTCGTCGAGTTCGAGACCAAATCAAGACAGGGTTCATTGCAGTCCTCACTGCGGGCCGGTAACACTGAAGTGAATCCCTCGCCGACAGGCCGGCGGCGTCCGAATCGCGCGGGCGTTCACCTCCGGCTGGACGCGGAGATGGAGGGCGGTACACCGTGCGGTCGGGCTGCAACCGGTGTTGCGCCGGACGCTCCCTTCAGCCGAAACGCAGGCCGCCGCCGTGGCTGCGAGTTCGCCACGTCTGGCTCTTTGCGGCGGAATCCTGGTGAGAATTGCGGCCCGGGGCATTCCACGATTTCATGTGGCATGCGGCGTTACCGGTGCGCGGGCTATCCTGCTGGTGGGCGCCCTTGGTATTTCCGTCGGCCACCCTTGACATCGCTTCGCGACGTAAAGGGCAGGCAGGGGGCCGACGCTCCAGACAACCGTCAAATGCTCTAGGGCGGAGAGCCGAGGGTGAGTGTGACCTCAATCTCCTGGTCGTCGCGGATGAGAGTGAGGGAAATCACATCGTTGATCTTGCGCATTTCCAGGGCGCCGAGCAGGTCGTTGTTGCGGGCGACGCTGCGGTCCTCGACTTTGACGATGAGGTCGCCGAGGAAAACCCGTCCGTCGGCAGTGCGGCGAGTTCCACGCAGTCCCGCCTCCTCTGCCGGCCCACCCTCCAATACGGTTTGGATCAAGGCGCCCTTGAGACCAAGTTGCCGGACGATGCTGTCGTCGATGAGCTGCACTCCCATGTAGGGCCGCACCACTTTGCCGTGCTCGATCAACTGCGGCACCACCTGATTCACGATGTCCACCGGGACGGCGAAACCGATGCCGGCGCTGACCCCCGAAGGGCTGTAGATCTGGGTGGTCACGCCGATGAGCCGGCCGGCGC
This sequence comes from uncultured Planctomycetaceae bacterium, assembly GCA_964470125.1. Taxonomy (GTDB): domain Bacteria; phylum Planctomycetota; class Phycisphaerae; order UBA1845; family UTPLA1; genus DATKKX01. Next base: position 8,672 of record CAYYBO010000164.1, read on the forward strand.
TATCGAGGAGCGGACCGCCCGAATTGCCGGGGTTGATGGCCGCATCGGTCTGAATGACGCCCTCAATGGTGCGATTGTCGAAGGAGGGGATAGATCGGAAGAGCGTCGTG
>CAYYBO010000165.1:0-7613 GCA_964470125.1 uncultured Planctomycetaceae bacterium
CGATCATCACTGGTACACTAAAGCATGAGTCGTGCCAACTAAATCGACAGACTCCCAGGCGATGGGGGGTTGTTCTTGCGCGGCCAGTTTGCGCCGCCACAGGGGTGTTGCTGGCAGGTCAACCGGCGAACGTGAATGGGGTCACGGCCCTGCCGGTGACCGCCTTGCGCTGTCGCCGCCGAGTGTGACGGGATTGTGCCGGTTTTACCGGCGGCGCCGGAGTTGGTGGGCGTGGCCGCAGCGCGGGTCGCAGCTGCTGTGCTGCTAAGCACTTCGAACTGTCGGCGCCCCTATGTCACCGGTAACCCAGGCTCGGTGGGCTCCTTGGTGACGGCGGGCTGGTTGACCGGCCGCGCCCGCCTCCGACGGAATTGCCTCGCCGTTGCAACCGCTCGTGCGCCAGCAGGTTGCCACATTCGCAACCGCACTTGGTGGTTCGGCGGCGACGAGCTGCCGGCATCGACTACCGTCGGGGATCAACACCGACGCGCGAATGTCAAGTTTTAATGCGAAAAAACTTGACGGATTCTCCGCCCGCGCCGATACTCCCCAGCATGGCGACGTCCCCACGACCGGCAGCGAATTCCCGCCGCGTCGCCGCAGTCGTCCGCCAACGCATCGAGCGTGGCGTTGAACGCCTGTGGCGGTTGGAGGATTTCCGCGACCTACCCTTCACCGCCGTCGCGCAGGCTCTCTCCAGGCTGGCCAAGGCCGGGCACATCGAGCGGCTCAGCAAAGGCGTCTACTACCACTCACGGCGGACGGCCTTCGGCAAAAGCCGGCCCAATCCCGCCGCGATACAGAAACTCGCGGCCAAACGGAAGAGGCTGTTCCCGTCGGGAACGGCGGCCGCCGGGCTGCTGGGCTTCACCACCCAAACCGCCGGCCGGGGTGAAATCGCCACGAGCGCCTCCAGCCTGCCCAGAAAGCTCGTTGGCCAGGAGACCATCGTCCATGCCCGCCGGCCCGAGGCTTGGTCCAAGCTTTCCGAAGAGGACGCGGCCCTGCTGGACTTCCTGCGGCGCGCCGGCCGGACGAGTGAACTCACGCCGCAAGAGACGATCCACAGGACGCTGGCACTGTTGGCCGACGGCAGCCGCTATCAGCGACTCATCTTCGTGGCCGAGACGGAGCCGCCGCGCGTTCGTGCCATCCTCGGTGCGTTTGGCGAGCAGCTCGGCAGGCCGGCTCGGGAGCTGAACCGTCTGCGAACCTCCCTGAATCCGTCGTCACGTTTCGACTTCGGGTTGTTCACCGGTCTGGCGAATGCACGCGCGTGGCAGGCCAAGGAGCGTCGCTGACATGAGACTCTTCGAGCACCCGGACTTTGAACAGGCCGTTATCCGGACGGCGGAGCATTTTCGCACTCGCGGCCTCCGTCCAGCCATCATCGAGAAGGACTACTACGTCACCGAGGCGTTGCGCGCGATTGCGAACGCTGCCGGCGACAAGGTGATATTCAAGGGCGGGACGAGCCTCTCAAAAGGCTGGGATCTGATCGAACGCTTCTCCGAAGACATCGACATCTTCCTCGATCCGCTCGCATTCACGCCACCGCTCAAGGGCCGCGCGATCGACCGCGAACTCAAGCGGCTGCGCGACGTGGTGGGACAACACCCAGCGCTCGAGTTTATTGCAGCCGAGAGCCAGACGATCGGCGGCTTTGGCCGCAGTGATCGCTTCGCGTACGCCCAGCGCTTCGGAGGTCCCGGCGAGGTACGCGACCGCGTACTGCTTGAAACGGGAACAGCCAGTGGTCGCGAACCGACGAGCACCGTCGCGTTGCAGTCATATCTCGCCCAATTCCTGGAAGACACGGGGCAATCCCTTGGCGCGGAGGACGAGGCGAACTTCTCGTTGCGGCTGCTGCACTTCCGACGTACGTTCGTCGAGAAAATGTTCGCCATTCACAGCAAGGTCGAGCTGTTGAAGCGCGCGAAGCAGCCGATCGGTTCGTACGCCCGGCACTATTATGACCTCTACCGGCTCGCGGCCCGGCCGGAAGTGCGCGCGATGCTCCAGTCCGAAGAGTATGCAGCCATCAAGGCCGACTACGATCAGATCAGCCGCGCCCACTTCCCCAAGAGCTACTTCCACCCTGAGGACATGAGCTTCGCCCGCAGCGACGCGCTGTTTCCACCGCCAGAGCTGGCGGCCGTCATCGGTCCTGAATACGAGCAGCAAAGCCAGACGTTGTGCTACGGCCCCTTTCCGTCCTGGACCGAAGTGCTGGCGCGCTTCAGCGAGCTGCGCGATTTACTGTGACCACCTGTCGGCTTAAGCCTCAGAGATACGGCAACCACCAGATCTGTGTCGTGATCAACCGACGTGGAAGGTGCCGATGGCCAATCTGACCGACCGCCGACGGTGCTAAGCGGCAACGTCGACGCCGTTAGCGACCGTCGGGGATCAACAACGGAGGTCGTTTCGTGGGGCCGCAAACGACTTCCAGCCTGAACGCTCCTGTGCATCTCCACCTTTCACGTCTGCTCCGGGAAAGGGCCTGCCTCTTATGGATCACCAAACGCCGGGAATCAAGCGGCTCCGAACGCGCCGAGCGTATTCCGCGTAACCATCGAGGTGTTGTTGAAGGAACCGGTCCTCGACCACCGTGCGTCGCAGGATCAGTGCCGTGACGGGGATCAACGGCACCAGCGACCACCACGAGCCCAGCATCAGGCTTGCGGCTGGGAACCCGAGCAAGATCGCGGCGTATGCAGGATGCCGCACCCAGCGGTAGGGGCCGTCCGTGACTACCACGTGCCCTCTCTCTGATTGGATCCGCACCACCGGCGAGAAGAAGCGGTTGATGCTGATGGCCCAGGCCGCCACCGCGTAACCAGCGACCACCATGACCAGCCCCACCACCCGCAGCCCAATGGGCACTGAGTCCGACCAGTGATAGCGGCCAACGTCGAGGCCGGCGATCACCAATTGCACCAGCCAGAATGGCGTCGCCTCTACACGTGTGTGTCGATCCAAGCCCCCTGCGCCGGGATGCCACCGCTCCTTCATCAGGTCGGGATCAAGCCGGTGCACCATGAGCAGGCCGGTGACCGTCGGCACCGCCAACCATGCCCAGAAGAACGGCAGGTCGATACGTCCGGCGACGCCGAACAGCAGGCCCCCAAGAACGAGAGGAAACAGCAGCGCTGGAAGTAGTCGCGACCGCATTGCCCACCTCCACGCAAAACCGATGGTCACGTCTCCTCCGGTGCTGCGAGCCGATCTTTGCTTTGAGAGGATCGGCCGCCAGCCCTCAGGCGAGCACAAGGCTAAGGTCGTCATTCGCCGGATTCAAGCACAGCGAGACGTCGGCGTTGACGTCCAAATCCGCATTGCCGCCAAGCCCAAGATCGCGATCCACCGGACACCGGCCACCTCCATGGAACAGCGGCGGAGTGACCACGGTCGCCACGATATCTGCAATCGGATAGAATCCGAGCGTGGATCGCAGCAGCCAAGCCGCCCAGCGGCAGCGGCAACCGGTGTGATCCAGACGTGTTCCGAAGCACGCTTGTTCCAGGTGAGCGAATGCAGAGAGGCGCGAAAACGAGTACTTACGACGTCATTCTCGACTCCATCGCCGATGGGGTGTTCACCGTCGACCCGGACTGGCGTATCACGTCGTTCAACGCTGCGGCCGAGCGGATTACGGGTGTGAAACGCGAGGACGCGCTGGGCCGGCACTGCTGCGATGTGTTCCGGGCGAGCATCTGCGAGACCGACTGCGCCTTGAAAAGAACCCGTCATTCCGGCCGGCCGGTGGTGAATAAGGCGGTTTACATTTTGAACGCCGAGGGCGAGCGGATTCCGATCAGCATCTCAACGGCTCTTCTGAAGGATGCGCGCGGTCGCGTCATCGGCGGCGTCGAGACCTTCCGAGACTTGAGCCAGGTCGAGGAGCTTCGGAAGGAGCTAGAAGGGCGTTACACCTTCGCTGACATCGTTGGGCGTAGTGCTGCCATGCAGCGCCTGTTCGAGTTGTTGACGCAAGTTGCGGACAGCCCTAGCACCGTCCTGATCGAGGGCGAGAGCGGCACCGGCAAGGAACTGGTCGCCCGAGCGATCCACAATCTTTCCAGCCGCGCCAAGCGACGGTTTGTGCCGATCAACTGCGGCGCACTGCCGGACACGCTGCTTGAGTCCGAGCTGTTCGGCTACAAAGCCGGCGCCTTCACGGACGCCCGTCGCGACAAGCCCGGCCGCTTGGCAGTCGCCGACGGCGGCACACTCTTTCTCGATGAGATAGGCGACATTTCGTCGGCGATGCAGACCCGCCTGCTGCGCGTACTCCAGGAACGGGTGTACGAGCCGCTGGGGTCCGTCGAACCCGTGCAGGTGAACGTGCGGATCGTGGCGGCCACGCATCGCGATCTGGACGACCTGGTGCGCTCCGGGAAGTTCCGCGACGACCTCTACTACCGCATCAACGTTGTCCGCCTGCGATTGCCGCCGGTGCGTGAACGCCGGGAGGACATCCCGCTGCTCGTCGACCGCTTCATTACGCGTTTCAACCGCGTGCAGAACAAGGACATCGTCGACGTCTCGGATGCAGCCCGTGCAATCCTGATGGCCCACGATTATCCCGGAAACGTGCGTGAGCTGGAGAACATCATTGAACACGCCTTCGTTCTCTGTCGCGGAGGGCTGATTGAACCACATCACCTGCCACCCTCGCTGCGGGACGAGCTTGGCAAGGTCCCTCGCCGTCTAAGAACGGGCCTGACACTCCACGAACTGGAAGCAATCCACATCAGCGACGCGATTCGGCGCCATCGTGGCAACCGCGCCGCCGCCGCCCGAGAGCTTGGCATCAACCCGAGCACGTTGTTCCGCAAACTCACCAGACTTGGCATCGACGGATCGGCAACATCCGAGCCCCGGCCGGAACCTGCGCGCAGCGGCACCAAGCCGGCGACCACGGGACAGCGGGTAGCCGAGCGCCGCAAGGGGCGACAAAAGTAACACCGAGCAAAATGGCGACGATCATCGCCATCGTGGTGTTCCAACCGAGGCGTCTGACGCGATGCCTCGTCAGGAAACCTCGGGAGCTGCCGGGGCGGTATCAGCCTTTGGGCGCCCGTCTGCGTCCGCGCTGCTGGGGTGTCTGCTCGTCAACGGCTTCCAGCCAACCCGTTCGAGCGTCTGTACGACAGTCGAACCGGGGCACGTACGGCTTGACGTCGAGCAGCGGCGTGCCATCGAGGACGTCGACGTCCTCAAGGTGGAGAATAGTACCCTCTCGGCGGATAAGTCGAACCAGACTTATCCCGATCGGATTGGGCCGCGTGGGAGCGCGCGTCGCGAACACGCCATGCGGAACATCCTGCAGGAACGGTTTGACCACCAGCCGGGGTGGACCCGCCTGGTGAAACCAGTAGATCAGCCAGATGTGCGAGAAGCCGTCCAAATCGTGCAGGCCCTCGGCATACTCCGGCAGAATCTCGGCTTGGCCTTGAACACCCTCGGCAAACACGGACTGGATCGGGGTTTCCTCGGCGAGCGTATTAGGAGTGTGAATGACGCCAATCTGGCGAATAGTCACCGACACGGCGGCGCTACTGTGCTTGGACATTTATGCTTTCCCTCGCAGGCTGCAAGCCCCTATTGCCTGCAGGTTACTTGCGGGCGATATCGAGTATCGCCGGGCCGTGCCAACAGTAATCTTGCAGTTGGCGACTGTAAACAAAGCGGAAACCGGCGCGGAGCATCGCCTCCGCGATCTCTCCTTCCTCGAACACCAGGTCTTGGCCAGCCAGGCTGTGTGCGAGCATTGAATTGACCAGCATGGCCGGCTTGGTTTTCTCGTTCGTCAGAGCCTCGGCCACGCTGACACAGACGCCGCCGGAATTCAGGGCCGCGTGTATCTTACGCAGTATCGGGTCGAGATTGCCGCGCTGGAAGTTCAGGGTGTAGCTGGTCCAGACTAGGTCGTAGCCATCGCCGATAGGGTCGGTTGTGTAGTCGCCGCCGACAGTGGCTACGCGGTCTTCCAACTCGTACTCACGGATGAACTGTCGAGCCACCTCCGCGATGTCGGGGCGGTCGAAGAGCACGCCGGTCATCGTTGGATGGGCCACGACAATCGCGAGGCCGATGAGCCCGGCACCAGCGCCCAGGTCAAGCATCTTCTTCATGCTGGGGAACTCTGGGAGCTGGCTGATCATCGCCGCCGCCTGCTGAGCACGGCCGGCGCGCTGGTAGTTCGCGTAGATCTCGGTCTCCCGGTCTCCAGACGATGGCTTGCTGGAATCAAGGGATGCCACCTGACCCTCTTTGGCCAACGCCGTCAGAGCCTCCAGGGCGGGGCGCATGTATCCGGTGAGGTTCATAAACACGTCGCCGAGGTACGTCGGTTGACCTTCAACCAGAAATGCATCGGCCAGCGGCGTGTTGCGGTAGCGCCCATCTCGCTTGCACAACAAGTCGTTGGCGACCAGAGCGTCGAGGAACGGACGTGTCCGCTCTGGGGGTGTCTGAAGCCGGCCTGCCAGCGACTCAGCCGACATTGGTTCGGTCAAGCGCGAGAAGATCTTTCGCTCGATCGCCGTGATGAGGAGCTGTGCGGGAATGGCCCCGTAGAGCATGCGCGTCAGCGGCTCGAAGCTGAGACTCATTTGAGGTAGGTTCTTCGTGAGCACGTCCTCCGTAAGTCATTCTGTTGGGCGTCGCGTCTTCTTCGGGCTGCAAGCTGGCGATTCCTCAGCGGTTGGTCTGACGCGGGTGGAGCCACGAGGGCGATGATATCACGCCCGATGGGGCAACGTGCTCGCGGGGGTATCGCCGCGTCAACTGATCGGTCGGCCGGCCAGCGCCGCCCGGTTTGCGATCAATGCAGACCGCAATGCGTCTCTCCCGACGTCGTTGCAAATTGCAATGATAGAAATAAGTAAGCCCGCCGTGCTGTTCTGACCATAATCCTTGTTTCCATAAGCTGTTAGCGAATCCTGCCGCCAGCGTCTTCCTAAGTGGCATGAACCGTGCCGCTTCAACGATTGATGAACATTGCGATCCCTACGCTTGAGGAGCGCGTCTCGCCGGTGTTTGACGTTGCTCAATCGGTTGTTCTGATTGAGATCGACGCCGGCCAAGAGTTGAAGCGGCGAACGTTCGAACTTCTATCGCGCGACCTGGCACAGCGCGTCGCAGAGGTGTTGCGACACGGCATCAAGGTGCTGATCTGCGGCGCCATCTCCCGCCCGCTGGAAACGATGCTCGTCGCCGCCGGCATCCGCGTGATTCCACAGACCTGCGGCGCCGTCGAAGAGGTGGTGCAGGCCTTTGTCGCCGGTCGACTCAACGACCGCGCGTTCCTCATGCCGGGCTGCTGTGGACGGCGGCGGCATGGCTGGCGGGGAGCCCGTCGGCGCGCCGGCTGCGGTCGTGGGCAAAAGGGTAAGCGAGCGGACGAACAAACGAATTGAAATAAGGAGTGCATGAAATGCCAGGCGGAGATGGTACTGGACCGTTGGGAATGGGACCGGGGAGTGGGCGGGGCATGGGCTACTGCGGCGGTAAACAGGAACCCGCAAAAATTACCGGTTTCCAGGGCGTTGGTTATGGGGGCCAGAACCCGGGGGGGGGGGTGGCCCACAAAAATTGTTTTGCCC
>CAYYBO010000165.1:7623-8751 GCA_964470125.1 uncultured Planctomycetaceae bacterium
GGGCTACTGCGGCGGGAATCAGGCTCCCGGCTACATGAGCGCGTTGCCAGGGCGAGGGTTCTGGGGGCACGGACGCGGCGGTGGGCGTGGCCGACGAAACTGGTTTTGCGCGACCGGCCTGACCGGCTGGCAGAGGGCTGCCATTGGGGCCCCACCGGCCAGCGTCGGACCAACCGCCGCGATGCCGGCCACCGACCCAGGCGCGATGCGGGCGCAAGAACTGAGCATGCTCGAGGCCAACTTGCGATACCTCGAACAAACCGTGGCGTCCCTTCGACAGAGGATTGACCTACTAAAGGCTGGGCCTGCGGAGAAGGGCACGACGTAGTTCGCCCAGGCGAGCCTTGCGTGTTCGAACGCAAACGTGCAGGTCGCTTCGGCCTGCCAGAGAGGATGTCATTATGAAGGTTGCTGTAACTGCGGCGGGACCACAGCTCGATGCGCAAGTTGATCCGCGTTTCGGCCGTTGCCCGTGCTTCGTGATCGTCGAGACCGACGATTTGAGCTTCGAGGTTCTTGAAAACGTCAACCAATCGCTTGGCCAGGGCGCCGGCATTCAAGCCGCTCGCGCCGTTGCCGAACACGGCGTGCGGCATGTGTTCACCGGCAACTGCGGCCCCAATGCGCACCAGGCCCTGAGCGCGGCCGGCATCGGCGTGGTGTTGGGTTGCGCCGGCACGGTCCGCCAAGTTGTGGAGCAGTTCAAGGCGGGCCAGTTGCAGCCATCGGCTACTCCGAACGTGGCGGGGCACAGTGGTCTCGGTCAGGCGAGCGCGAACCCGGCTGGCGTGCCGACGCCCGGCGGCGTGATTGCGACTGCTCCGCCGAATCCGCCGGCGCCGATGGGTGGTGGACAAGGGATGGGACGCGGACGGGGTATGGGGCGCGGTTGCGGACCAGGCGGCGGCGGTGGGGGAGGCGGTGGCGGCCGCGGCGGGAGAGGGCGGGGAAGATGCGGCGGACGCGGCGGCAGCGTCTGAAAGCAACCTAAACGCCTATGGGGCGGTGAGTGTCTCTGCAAGTCGGACATATCAGTCGCAGGCGATTCCTGCAAATGAGCAGCGCCTCCGCCGTAGCCTCTATGATGGCGGCCTACGGCTGTACCGCATCGCGCAAGCTGGGCGTCGG
>CAYYBO010000166.1:0-2081 GCA_964470125.1 uncultured Planctomycetaceae bacterium
GCGGATGATCTTTTTGACCCGGGGGATGTTGTTGGCGGCCATGGAGAAGGCACGCAGCCCTAATCCGACCAGAAGAATGGTGAAAAGCGGATCGCCGGCCATCTCTCCGCAGAGGCTGACGGGGATGCCGGCCCGCCGACCTTCGCGGATGACGATTCTGATCAAACGGAGAATGGACGGGTCGGCTGGGGTGTAGAGCGGGGCGACGCGCTCGTTGGTTCGGTCGACCGCCAGGGTGTACTGTATTAAATCGTTGGTCCCGATGCTGACGAAGTCGACTTCGCGCACCAATTCCCGGGCACAAACCGCGGCCGCCGGCGTCTCCACCATAACGCCGGTGGGAATCGGTCTGTCGAACTTGTAACCCTCTTCCTCGAGCTCCTCCATCACCAGGCTCATCACGAACTTGGCTTGGCGAAGCTCCATGATTCGCGAGATCAGCGGAAACATCACGCGCACGTCGCCGTGTTGGCTTGCCCGGGCGATCGCCCGCAACTGCGGTCGGAAGAATGACAGATGTTGCAGGCTGTAGCGGATCGAGCGCAGGCCGAGGAACGGGTTCTTCTCCGGTTCGCGGTTGCCGTCCGGGAAGGTCTTGTCGCCGCCGAGGTCCATGGTGCGGATAACCAGCGGTTTGCCGTTGACCGCCTCGGCGGCGGCGCGATAGGCTTCGAACTGCTCCTCCTCGGTCGGCGGGGAGCCTTCCTGCATGAACAGGAACTCAGTCCGGAAAAGGCCTATGCCGGCCGCGCCTTTCTCCAGGCAAACGGAGACCTCAGAGGGAAACTCGATATTGCCCAGCAAGTCTACTTTGCCGCCGTCCCTGGTCTCGGCGGCAAGATCGCGGAGTTCCTCCAGTGTCGCCCGCACTTCCCGCAAGTGCTCGGCCTGGGCGGTGTACTCGGCCATCTGGGCCACGTCGGGGTTGATGACCACGACGCCGTGAAGGCCGTCGACCACGAGCGTGTCGCCGCTGGAAACCTGATCGGTGATGTCCTCTAAGCCGACGACGGCCGGGATGCCGAGCCCTGCGGCAATAATGGCGGTGTGCGAAGTCGGCCCGCCGGCATCGGTGGCCACACCGAGGAGCCGCTTGGTCCGCTCGAGGACGATCAACTGCGAGGGAGTCAGATCGTGGGTGACTATGATGACCGGCTCGGCCAACTGCTCCAGGCCGTGCCGTGATTCGCCGCTGATCTGGCGCAGCAGCCTTCGCTCGATGTCGAGGGCGTCTTTGGCCCGATCCTGCAGGTAGGGGCTGGACATCTCCTGGAAGCGTCGCCGGTACTTGCGCATGAAGACGCTGACCGCATAGGCGGCGCTGTAGTGCTTGGTCTCGATGAGGCTGGCGATTTCCCTCTGGGGTTTGAGATCGGCCAGCCAGCGCTCGTGGAAGCCGAAAATATCGGCGATCTCGGTCCCGGCCCGGGCGGCAAACTGCTCCCGCTCCGAGGCCACCTCCGTTCTGGCGGACGCGAACGCCCGGGCGAGCATGTCCAGTTCACGTTCAACCTGAGTGGCCGGAACCGTGCGGCGAGGGACTCGCGTTTCCTCGGTCTCAAGGACCACGGCATCTCCGACGACAACGCCGGACGAGACCCCGATGCCCCGCTTCAACGGCATGGCGCCTCCTTCGCAGGGTTGACGGCGGACCTTCGCACGCGCCCGTCGGGGAGGCGCCGGCGGCTTGCCGTCAGGAGAGTTGAGCTTCGACCAGGCATGCACAACCGGTCGGCAAACCGCTGCTCTGCAAGGCGGCGTCGAGACGGCGGAATTCGGGTTTGAAGCAGCGCGGTCATCCTTCGCCAAACTTGCTCTCGATGAGCCCGCGAAGGGCCGCTACGGCCGCTTGGGCATCGTTTCCGTCGGCGACCAGTACGAGTTTGGTCCCGCAGGTAGCCTCCAGGAGCATCATCTCCATGGGGCTCTTGCCGTCGACGGCCTTCTTCTCCTTGCGGATTTGAACTTTGCTCTCGAACTGCGAGGCGAGATCCACAAATCGCATGACCGGCCGCGCGTGCAGGCCCTGCGGGTTCGAGATGATGACCTCGGCTTCCGCGTGTTTCGGATTCTCTCGCATG
>CAYYBO010000166.1:2091-8734 GCA_964470125.1 uncultured Planctomycetaceae bacterium
CATGTGGGGGGACCATCGGAGTTCCTAGACGTGCAACCCCCGGAGCGGTTTGCACGTCCCTCACCCCCGAACAACCCTAAGACTATCCTCACGCCGGTGCGAATCGTGCCGGCTCGCTCCGACCTGCCGCGGCCCAGGCTTGAATCTCACGCTCGGTGCTCGCCTTGCCGGTTCCGGGCGGGCCGAATCCGCCAGCCGTCCGTCGGCTTCAACCGGAAGGTAACTGATCGGCTTCCTCGATAAGGTCCATGATCGCCTCCGCCGTTTCCGACTGGCGGAGGAACCGCCGGAAGTTGTCTCGCTGCAAGTGGCGGAAAATGTTCTCCATGGCCTGCAAGTGGCCGTCTGGATTGTCCGGCGGTGAAAGAAGCATGACGATGGTATACACCGGGGCCCTGTCGAGGGCGGCAAAGTCGATGCCCACAGAGCTCCTGCCGATCGTCGCCATAATTCGGGGAATCTTCTGATGCTTCACGTGGGGCACGGCGACGCCCTTGCCGAAGCCGGTGCTTCCAAGGTTCTCCCGTTGGATGGCGGCGCGTGCGATGGCCTCGACGTCTTCCTCGGCAATTGCGCCGACCGCTGCCAAGGCCCCGACAAGTTCACGGATGGCGCCGTTGCGATCCGCCGCCTGCAGGTTCGGCACGACCGCCTTCCGAACGATGAAATCAGCCAGCTTCATGAAGCTTCGCCTTCGATCTGCGGTTGGTTCATACTTCCAGCCGGAGCGGGTCCGCTTGGCCGCTCGCGGTCCGGTCGGTCCGCCGGGTGTTTACGGTTTCGGAATTTCTCTTTGTGGCGTTTGAGTTGCCGCTCGAGGTCGCGCAGGGCCGCGTCCAGCGAAGCATAGGCGTCAATGTGTTCTTCCTTGGCGACAAACGTCATATGATGGTCGGCCTTGGCGATCACCTCACAAGTATGCCTGGTTGCCTCCGCGCTGAACACCACATCCACGCTCTGAACCCGGTCGTAGTAGCGATGAAGTTTGCGTGCCTTCTCGCTCGCGTATGATCTTAACGCCTCATCCAAATCCCCGCGACGCCCGCTCACCTTTACCTGTAACATCATCTCCTCCATGCTCCCGGGACCTCCCTGCACCGCCCGCGCCGCGGCCCCCGATGTTCCAAAGCGTCGCCCCCATCTCCTAACACGCTGAAGCACAGGTAGTTATATCTACCCCGCCCGAGCGGCGACGTTAATCTAAAGCGTCTTCTCCGGTCGGTCAAGTCCTTCGGGGCTTCACGGGATCGTCTTGGCCAGCACTGCCGCCAGGATCTTCGACGCCCCGGCTGCACGCAGAACTCGCCTCGCCTCGCGGAGGGTGGCTCCCGTCGTGGTCACGTCGTCCACGATGCAGACCGTGCGGCCGGCCAGATTGCACCCGCGAGCCACGCGGAACACACCGCGGATGGCCTCTGCCCGCAGCTTGGCAGACAAACCCGCTTGCGTGTGGAACGGAGCGACATAGCGCGTCGCGGTCAAGACCGGCCTGACCAAACCTCCGCACCGGCCGGCGACGACCTTGGCCAGAAGGGCGGTCGGTTGATAGCCGACCGTCAAGCGTCGGCGCCAGTGGGCCGGCACGGGCACCCACAAGTCAACCTGGGCAGGGTCTAGGCGGCCCATGAAGGCTTCGGCCAGGAGCCCTCCCAACAAGCCGTCCAACACAAACCGGTGTTTGAAAGAGAGAATCAACCGTCGCAGGGACCCTTCGTAGCGGCCGACTCTGACGAAGCCGTCAAAACGGTTCGGCCCACCGCCGACTGCGCACTTGGTGCATCGGCCGTTCGGCAGCAGGTAGTTGTGTCGGTCCTCTCCGCAGGAGCCGCAGTATGTATGCCCGACGGCGAGGGAGAGTGTCGCCCAGCAGTCGCGGCACAACTCGTCTGCGGAGTCGAAGATGGCGTCTCCGCAGGAAGCGCAGATAGGAGGAAACAGCAAGGCCCGCCCACGCCGGGCTGCTTCACGGGCGACTTCTCTCCCCCTCTTGAGCAGCGCGGACAGGCCGACTGATTCGATCGCCGTCACCGGAGGCTCCAACCAGGCGAGTCGTGAAATACGCGGTGATTGACGCCGACGGTGTGCGCTCGCTTCGCCCGGGTCTCGGCGGCTTCCCGGCACCGGATTGCAGGACGAGCGACGCCTCTGGCGGCGGGAACGGTGCTCATGGGCGGTCTCAGGCAACTCCGTCAACGTGGTTGTCAGGGGGATCTTCTTGCGACACTCCCGGATGACTCGCCTCGCCGGCCGGTCCCTCTGGGCTTTCGGGCCGGTCTGGAGCAGGCAACGCCTTGTCGGGTGGTGAGGAGGAGTCGGCTCGGGGCTCAGGTTCGATCGGGCGTTCCGTCGGCCCCAGGTCCTCTTCGATCTCCTCCCGGGCGATTCGGGCGACGGACACCACCTTGTCGCCATTCTCAACCCGGATCAACTTGACGCCCTGGGTGGCCCGGCCGATCTCGCGGGTTTGCGACACCGCCGTCCGCAACATCAGGCCGTTGGCGGTAATGAGCATTAACTCGTCCTCGTCCTGAACCGCCCGCAAGGCGACGACGTCGCCGTTGCGCTCGGTGGCCCGGATGTTGATGATGCCGCTGCCGCCGCGCTTCTGGAGGCGGTACTCTTCGATGTCGGTCCGCTTGCCGTAGCCGTTCTCGCAGACGGTCAGCAGGCTCATGCCCGGGCGGATGACGACCATGTCCACCACGAGGTCGTCGCGCTTCAGGGTGATGCCCTTGACGCCGCCGGCGGCCCGGCCCATCGCTCGGACGTCCGTCTGCTTGAAGCGTACGGACATGCCCTGCCGCGTCCCAAGGACGATCTCGTCACTCTCCTCGGTCAAGCCGACGTTGATGAGCGAATCGTCCGGGTCGAGATCAATGGCGATGATGCCGCTGGGACGCGGGCGAGAGAAGGCGCCGAGGGCCGTTTTCTTCACCGTCCCCTTGGCCGTGGCGAAGAAGACGAACTTCTCCTCGAACTCGCTGACCCGCAGCACGGCGGTATGCCGCTCGTTATCCCCCATCTTCAGCAGATTGGCGATGGACCGCCCCCGCGCCGTCCGGGCCATCTCTGGGATGTCGTACACCTTCAGCCAATAGACTCGGCCGCGGTTAGTAAAGAAGAGCAGGTAGTCGTGGGTGCCGGCGACGAACATGTCTTCGAGGAAGTCGCCTTCGCGGGTCTCGCCCCCTTTGACGCCCTTGCCGCCGCGGCCCTGCTTGCGATAGATGTCCGGCGAGGTCCGCTTGATGTAGCCCTCGTGCGAGATGGTCACGATCATGGGGACGTTTTCAATCAAGTCCTCCATGACGAATTCGCCGACGGCCCCGGTGATCTCGGTGCGGCGCTTGTCCGCGTACTTGGCCTTCATCTCGTAGAGATCTTCGCGGATGATGTCGAGGATAAGCGACGGGTCGCTCAGAACTCTCTGATAGCCGTCGATCTCTTCAACCAGCGTGACGTATTCCTTGGCCAGTTTCTCCACTTCCAGCCCGGTCAGGCGCTGCAACTGCATGGCCAGAATGGCCCCGGCCTGCACGCCGGTAAGATGTTGGTCGGAGTTGGCGGCGCGCTTCACGAACAGCTCGGGCAGAAGGCGGTAGAGCGAGGCGGACTCGGCCAGCCGCAGCGAACGGTCCATCAGCCGCTGCTTGGCCGTGTCAGGGTTCGGCGAGGACTTGATCAGTCCGATGATTGCATCGATGTCGCCCACGGCCAGAATCAGGCCTTCGAGGATATGGGCCCGCTGGCGGGCCTTGCGGAGCAGGAAGCGGGTTCGCCGCGTAACCACGTCCCGGCGGTGGTCGAGGTAATGCTCCATGATCTGCTTGAGCGACATGGTTTGCGGCTGCTTGCCGACCAAGGCGATGTTGATGACCGCGTAGTTTGATTGCAGGGGTGTGTGCCTGAACAGCTTGTTCAGCACCACATCCTCGTTGGTTCCGCTCTTGCACTCGATTACCAGCCGGACTGGATTCTTGCGATCTGACTCGTCGCGCACGTCGCTGACTTCGCCCAGTCGGCCGTCTTTGACGCATTCCGCAACACGCTCCGTGATCGTATTCTTGAGGATGTTGAAGGGGATCTCGTCGACTACGATCCGTTTGCGCCCGCCCTTCATTTCCTCGATGTGCGTCCTGGCTCGAAGGGTCAGGGCGCCCCGTCCGGTGGTGTACGCCTCCAGGATGCCCTGTCGTCCGCAAATCAGCCCGCCCGTCGGGAAGTCCGGCCCGGGAACGATCCGCAGCAATTCCTCGACGGTGATGTTCGGGTTGGCGATCAGGGCCACCAGGGCGTCGCAGATTTCGCCCAGATTGTGCGGCGGGATGTTGGTGGCCATGCCCACGGCGATGCCGGTCGTTCCGTTCACCAGAAGATTCGGAAACTTCGACGGGAGAACGACGGGCTCCATCCGCGTCTCGTCGTAGTTGGGGACGAAGTCCACGGTCTCCTTGTCGATGTCCTCCAGAAGCTCCATCGTCGGAGCGGCCATACGGGCCTCAGTGTAGCGCATCGCCGCCGGCGGATCACCGTCGATGGAGCCGAAGTTGCCCTGCCCGTCAATCAGCGGGTAGCGCATGGCAAACGGCTGAGCCAAACGCACGAGCGTGGGATAGACAACGGTGTCGCCGTGGGGGTGATAGTTGCCCGTCGTGTCGCCGGCGATCTTGGCGCACTTGCGGTGGGCCGTCCGCGGGCCGAGCCGCAGGTCGTGCATCGCGGTGAGGATTCGCCGCTGGGAGGGTTTGAGGCCGTCACGCACGTCCGGCAAGGCCCGGGCGACGATCACGCTCATCGCGTAACGCAGGTACGAATCCTGCATCTCGTCGACAATGGGGTGGCTTTTGAATCGCTCCGGGGTCTGTTCTGTCGCCTTATCCTGATGATCGCTCATGATCCCGTTCCATCGAGCATTCCGCGGGCGGCGGCGCAATGGTAGGCCGGCGCACCCGAATACTGCGTCGTTGGGCGGATTGTATCCGGGAACCCGGCCCCCAGCGAGGGTTGAGAAGGGCTTGGAGCGGGCTGCCGCCGCCGGCGAATAGGCGATTGGCGGCCGCTTGGCCGACGTCCTACATGGCGGCGAGAAGTTGCTCCATCTGGTCCTTGGCGTGGCGGTCGCCGAGCCGGCCCGCCTTGGCGGCGCCTTCCTGGAGGGCGGCTTTGGCCTCTTCCAGGCGGCGCAGCTTCAACAGCATCTTGCCCTTGTGGAAGTAGGCGGCGACGTAGTCGGCGTCAAGCTTGATGACCCGATCGAATCTTTCCAGACACTCCTCGGTCCGTTCCGTCTTGGCCAGCTCCATCGCCAGGCTGAAATTGAGGAACACGTCATCCGGTTCCTTCGCCAGCATGGCCCGTAGTTTGTCTTCTCGCGGCATGAGCGGCGGCTCTCCCTCGGCTTCGTCTCGAAGGTTCGGCACCGGCGCGTCCGGTTTCGGAGATTCTCGCCCAGGGTGTCGATCTCTGCAAACCGGGCACCATCAGCCCGAATCATAGCAGGCGCATCCGAACAGAGCCGCGACCGTGAGGGAGCGGTTCCGCACGATTTCGGAAGCCGGTGCCAATTACCAGGTAACCGCTCCCTTACCCTTGACATCGCTCCGCGACGCAAAGGGCAGGCGTTCGCGGATCTGTTCAATCAGTTACTGAAACCTCGATCCTGGACGTTGTTCTGCGAGCCTGCTACCTTGGGGTTTCTGACAGCAACCGCAGGGTGAGAGAATGACAACCGATCAGAACTCCGCGCCGGGACAGCCGCCCACCATCCTGCCCACGCGAGAGGGCTACGACCTGTGGGCCACGATCTATGACGAGGAAGACAACCCGCTGGTGGCTTTGGAGACCGTTGAAGTCACCCGGCACCTGGGCGACGTCCTCGGGCTGGCCATCGCCGACATCGGCTGTGGGACCGGCCGACATGCCCTCGCTCTCGCTGGAGCCGGGGCGGTCGTGACGGCGGCGGATTTCTCCGAAGGGATGCTGGCGAAGGCCTGGGCGAAACCCGGCGCGGACAAGGTGCGATTCGTGCTCGCCGACGTACAGGCTCCGCTGCCGCTTCGCGGCGACGCCTTCGACCGCGTCCTCTGCTGCCTGGTCGTTGATCACGTCTCCAAGCTCGACCTGCTCTTCGCGGAGCTGCGGCGAATCTGCCGCCCTGACGGATTCATCGTCGTCTCCGTCATGCACCCGGCGATGATGTTGCGGGGCATCCAGGCTCGCTTCACGGACCCGACGACCGGCGGCGAGGTCCGTCCGGCCAGCTCCCCCAACCGAATATGCGACTACGTGATGGCCGCGACCCGCGCCGGGCTGGTCTTCGATGCGATCAGCGAGCATGTGGTGACCGAAGCCTTGGCGGCTCGCTCACCACGGGCCGGCAAGTACCTCGGTTGGCCGCTGCTGTTGATGATGCGCTTGAGGCGCGGACCCTCGTCTTCTTTCAAGGGAGGCTGAAGATCGGACGGCCGTGTCGCGGCAATCTGTTTGCCTCGCGGCCGGTGTAGCGGCAAGAACTTGAGTGGCGGCGGTCCAGCGCTGTCCGCGTGCTACCCTCGGTTTACCGCTTATGGGGGGGGGTTTTTTCAAATTTGATTTTTTTTCCCCAAAAAAAACAAAGGGGTTTTTACCGGGCCCGGAGTGGGCC
>CAYYBO010000167.1:0-6806 GCA_964470125.1 uncultured Planctomycetaceae bacterium
TTGCAGCGAGTTTTACCGGATTCGGAAGTGCTTCCAAATCCGGTATTTCTTGCGCGCCGCCGTCCACACGTCGAACAATGGCGGCTGCCAGTCCGCGTCCTGGTGCAAGGCGGCGAGTTTCAAACTATATGGAAGCGCTTCCAGTTTGTTTGATTCTTCTACAATCCGGGACACGTCCATCTGGCTGACGCCCACCGCTTTCGCGATCTGCTCCTGCGTGTAGCACTGCTGCTTGCGCGCCGCCCTACCCGTCGGCCTCCGGCCTCCTGCGGCGCGCCCTGCGCCATGCCGCCCTCGCCTGGATCCGCTCCCGCTCCTCTGCCGGCCTGTCCCTGGTGGCCTCCGTCGCCCCGAGGGTGAACAGCCCCAGGACCTCCGCACCGGCCTCCTGCAGCGCCTCCGCGCACCTCTGCCCGGTCACCAACGTAGTAGCGAGGTCATCCACGAGGGCTACCCGCAGCCCGTCCAGTCGGGCACTGCAAACCGCTCGCCGCGCGAGTGCCCTGCCTTTCCCGGATTGATGGACGAGGGCCTTACTCGCTTCAGCGCCCTCCACCGCCCACGAGAGGCAGCCCAGACAGGGCACCCCGAGCTTCGCCGCCACTTGCCGGGCAAGTGCCTCCGCCAGATACCACCCCCGCGCCGCCCGGGTCCGGCTCTTCGGCGGGTACACTACCGCGTCGCACTCCGGCACCAGCGCCGCGAGTTGCGCGCCCCACACCACGGAGTAGGCAGCACCGGCCCCCTCGCCGCAGGGCAAGGGTACATTCAGCTTCGCCAACCAGAGAGCGCACGAGAACGCGTCTGCGTAATGCCGATGGCCCCGGCCCCGGCGTGGTATGTAGGTGCCCAGGGCAAGGCCCCGCAGGTCCCCGCGGTGGATCTCCACCGGCCCGCCGCTACTCGTCGCCGAAGGGGTCGTCGTCGTCACCTTCGCCCACCTCCTCGGGCTCGCTTACACGCACGTTGAATTGCGCTGCCCAGGCAGCATCCCGGGCCTCCGGGCACTGCACCACTGCTGCCAGCGCCGGCGCGTGGATCTCCCCGCAGGCGTCGCATACAATCCCACCGTCACGGGTGAACAACCCCAGGCCCATTCCCGGTTTGCACTCCGCGCCGCATACCGCGCACAGGTCCCGCACTGCCGCGTTATTCCACCGAATGCACAGCGTCGCCGCGTCCATTATTGGCACCTCGCGAAAACGGCGCTCTAAGCGCCTGATTGTCCGCCTGCACCGATGGCCCACCCGGATTGAGTTGGCGCGTTAGGCGGCGATTGTGGCCCGTCTACGGGCCTTCTACTCGCAGGGCATTGCACCGCACAAACCGCACCGTTGGTTAGGCAGCAGCCACGTCTGCCCGCACCTGCAGCAGGGCAGCCGCAGGTCCTCCCGCCGCTTGCGCTTGCTATCTGCCCAGGGCACTGCGCCGGGCTCAGTCGGCGTCAGTTCCGGCGTCTGCGTCGCCTGCGTCGCGTCCATCGATTGCCACCTCCTGCCCCTCCGAAATGGGCTCAAACTCACCTTCGCGCACCGGCTCGCTGGCCTTCACTTCCGCGAGTGCCGCCGCCAGTATGTCCCCCGCAGTGGCCTTCTCATCCGCGCGCATGCGGAACTTCGCGGCAGGGCTGATGCCCAGCTTGTCGGCAAGCGCCTCCATGCGCCCACTCATCCGCAGGCGCAGGCCGAACACGGGCTGCTCCTCAATGTAGGCAGGCGCGCCCGGCAGGAACGGGCTACCGTGGGCAATGTAGGTGTCGATGATGCCCAAGCCCACCACGAGCTTCACGTATTCCCGCACCAGCGGCTCACTCGCGGGCGTCACGTCCACTTCCGCCCGCACGGATTGCAGGAGTGCGTCCTGATGGGCCTCTGCAATCGCACAGGTCGCCCCGGCCTCGAAGGCCTCACAGGTCGCCCGGGCAATACACGCGTCGCAGGACGGCGCGAGTGACCTTTCCATCCATCTCCTGCCCTGGTGTGAAAGACGCGCAAGTTCCGGCTTGCCCCGGCCCGTCCGCAGGCCCGCCAGCATCCGCGCGCGCTTGTCTTCCGCCTGCTGCTCTTCGCCCTGGTGCTCATCCGCTGGCATGATGCCTCCCGGTCACGAAAACGCCCCGCCAGACGGTCCCCGGCAGGGCGTGGAATAGCTAAGTGATAATGCGAAGATAGCTTATGATAATGGTAATTATCAAACGGATTGCAGCGCCCCGTTCACGCCAGAACAGCCCCGTTCCGGGTGCTGCCCTACCCCCACCCGCAGGCTCAAACGCGCTTAGAATGCGATTATGGACGATGTCGCAGCGCCCCAGGCTGGATCATCGGCCACGTGTCCCATTTGGGACACCTGCAGCGCCGCGCGGATGCCAGCGCCCCGGCTCATCCCCCAGGTGGCGGCGGCGGCACCCCGGCGCGATTATTCAACGCGCGCACGGTGCTTATACACGTATGGCCTGCCAGCGGAAGGCGGCGATGGGCACTCGCGGCGCGGTCCCTCTCGCCGGTGCCGTCTGGACGGATATATGCTCTGGACGCTTCTGGACGCAATTTCCCAGTAAGTGCCCTTCACGAGGCGTTGCATGCAGATTTTACCGGAAACAACCGTCCATATCCGTCCAGAGGCTAAATAGCGTCCAGATTACCCCTCTGCAATGCCGATTCCGAGCCAGGCGCGGGCCGTCTTGCCGTCTGCGGCTGTCTTTCGCTCAGGAATCATTCCACGTTCGCGCAAGGCTCGCCCAAAGGCCTGCGGGCTCATGGGCTTTTCACGCTCCCGCTCGCAGTATGCTTCGTAGGTTTCGCGCAGGTCGCCAACCCAGGTCCAGGCGCTTGCGCTGATGATGCAGCGGTCGTCAAGGAATGCAGATAGCGGGTCCTGCTCATCCCGATATGCGGCGGTGGCATTGCGCACGGTCTCGGGTGTCTGCAGCCGCCCGTTAGCTTGCCATGCCAGGCACCCGGCGAGTGCCCAGTTGAGGATGCCCGGCAGTTCGTCACGCAGCTTCGCGGGAAGGTCCGGGTCCTGCTCAGCGTCCGGGATTGTCACGTCAAAGGGCACGAGACGCACTCGACGCCAGATGGCGTGAGTGGTCTCCTTGATCTCGGGCCGGTGGTTCGTCGCAAGCCAGACGCGGAACAGCGGGTCAAACTCGAAATGCTCATGAAACAGGAACCGGGCCTTCATGCGGTCGGAACCTGTGAGGCGCTTGACGAGTGCTTCGTCCAGACGCTTGCCCGCGCCGATCTCCGACGTGGTGACGAGGCGCTTGCCGGCAAGGTCGGCCACGTCGTTCCTGATCTTATCGTCGTTGCGCTGGGTGAGGAGCGTCTGCGGCTCCGCGGCGGTGGCGTAACTGCCGAGAAGGGCAAGCATCGTGGAGATGAATACTGACTTGCCATTCGCGCCGCCGCCGTGCAGGATGAAAAGCACCTGCTCCCGCTGATGCGCTGGCAGGCTTGCGCCCACTGCGCACTGCAGGAAGTTGATCATGTCCTGGTTGCCGTCCATGACACGCAGGAGAAAGGTGTCCCAGGTGGGACACGTCGCGGTGGCGTCGAAGACCACGGGGATCTGCTTCATGCAGAGGTCCGCGGGGCGATGGGCGCGCAGTTCCCCGGTGCGCAGGTCGATAGTGCCGTTCTCGCAGTTTAGCAGCCACCCGTCAAAGTCAAGGTCACTCAGTCGCACAGGCAGCGGAAGTTCCGACTGCGCCAAGGAGAGGATGGCCCGCAGGGCGCGGTCCCGCTCGCACGACTTGATGAACTTCAGAAAGTCCTCGCGGGCTTTGTCCTCATCGATGAAACCGGCCTCCGCGTACATGCGCAGGACGGTCTTCTTCGCCAGTCGCAGGACTTCGCCAGTGTCATCGATAGCCCACCGAGAACCACGCCAAACGAGCCACTTATCCAGTTCGGCGCACCAGCGCACCTGATCAAGGTGCGCGTCGCGGAACCGCTCAGCCATGCCGAGCTCCGTGCAGCGCCAGGAAACGGTCGGCGCAGCGCCCTGGTCTTCGTCCTGCGTCGCGGTAGTGGCTCGCGGCTCCGGGCGCGCAGGTTGTTTCATGCCGTCGTTGATGCTTCGCACGAGCTTCTCCTCCACGACGCGCTTCCCGCCGCGCTCTTGGGTGAGGCCATTCCTTTCGCAAGCGTCGCGAATCGCGTTCTCCACGTCGCGGCGCGCAAGCTGGCCACCGGCGATAAGCTGGCCGCAGCGATAGGCTGCTTTGTTGGTGGCGTTGTCGCGGTTGCCTTCTGGTGTCTCGGCAAGGT
Organism: uncultured Planctomycetaceae bacterium; assembly: GCA_964470125.1. Taxonomy (GTDB): domain Bacteria; phylum Planctomycetota; class Phycisphaerae; order UBA1845; family UTPLA1; genus DATKKX01. Next base: position 4,272 of record CAYYBO010000167.1, read on the forward strand.
CCCGGCAAATGCCCCGAAGGGCGCTCAGTCCGTAGGCGGTGGACTCGTCCACAAGCTCCACGTCGCCGCTCGCCTCTCCGGGCATTGCAGCGGCCCAGGCAGCTTCCCAATAAGGCTCAAGCTCCGGCAGGTCGCGCAGGTCATCGGGGTTCACTCGCGGCCCATCGGCCCGGATGATCTTCACCGGCAGAGGCCGGTCAGGCTGCTTGCGGTTGTGTGTGCCGGGCACCCGCAGGACTCGCGCAAGGTCTGGCGTCGAGTCGATGCTCCAGCCGAGCTTTGCGGCGGTGGCGTGAAGCAGCATATGCCACGCGCGATTTAACGCGTCGGCCTCAATGCGCTCTTCGTCTTTGTCGAAAGTCCACGGTTCGCGGAAGCACCACCACGGATGCACCCCGCGCCCCGTATCAACAAACAGCGTCGGCGGGATGGGCATAGCTTCTGCCAGCTTCACCGCGTCGGCCTTTGTGGATGGGCACCCGGTCTTCCCTGCGTCCAGGTCGCCACCCAGGGCGAGGAGTCCCCGCGCCGTGTCATTGGCGATCCTGCGACCTTCGGTGAAGTCGGCGCGATCTTCGACGCGCGCAAGGGCAAGGTGTATGTAAGCGTCTGCCGCGTTTGCGTGGTCCGCAATGTACTGCAGGCCTTCTTCGATGGACAGGAACGCGCGCGTAATCTTTGTCCCGCCCGTGGTCTTGAACCATAGGACGGGGCACCATCCTTCCGGCGCATTGCCGCAGGTGGCCTCGAGAAATTGTTCGCGCTGGTCAGTAACGCTCATTTCATACCCCTGTTTCGACGGTCCCGAGGCCCCTCACAGGGGATGCCAGAGACCTCGGGCCGTCGAAGGCGATTGCGCCCGCTATGTGGACGGCCCCGCCGTCGCGGGTCCTTCCGCGGACTGTTCCTGCCCCAGTGCGAGTCCAGCGTGGTCGAGCACCCGCGCGGCACCGTCAAGGTCGCCGGCGGCGATCATGCTGTTTGCAACGTCGATGGCCTGCGCGCGTTCCGCGTCGGCAATGAGACGCTCAGCGGCGATCCGCACGCGATCCTGCAGCGGCCGGTGGCCGTGCAGTTGCATGGAGGCGTTTTCGCGCCCCGCGCCCGACAGGTCGCCCACGTCGCTCATGCGCACCCCGAGGCGCTTGATCTCGGCAATCAGGTTTTCCACGGGTCGCCTCCTCGTGTCGTTAGTTTGCGTAACCAATGGTGCTAAAAAGCCGCCCTCAGGATGCACTGTGCGGGCACCCCGAGGGCAATGGTGGCGCTATGCCGCCTTCTTACTATCATTGATACGAGCACTCGCCTGTTTTGTGGAGAGTAGGTCAACAATTTTCGCCGGCCCGCTGCGCTCGCACCAATCACGCACAGTCACCGATTTCATTTTGCGTCGGTTGCCGATAGCGGGATAGCTCAAACCGGCGCACCGTAGGCGCAGCACCTCGCGCAATCGGGGATCGTCGATGCGCTGGATGGCACCGGCTACGTCCACCAGCGCCAGAAGAAGGCCGTTGCCGTCGATGCCCCTGTCGCATTCGCGCCGCCCCCCGCGGGGCATTCCTGATGGGCTACTCAGCGCCGGTCCCCGTGCGTCAGCCTCAAGCGCCGGGTAATTGCGGATGATGTGCCGCACCAGTGCGAAGGTGTAGGGACAATCTGGCGGTGGGGCTGGCGGTTCAGCGGGGATCTCGTCCAGCGGCGTCCGGTCGATGAATGCGGTTTCGGCAGCGTTCTCCTGCGCCTTCCGTATGGCGACGTTGCGGCACGTCGTCACCGCATACCCCACTGGATTGTTCGCCGTGAGGATTGCGCCCCGGGCGCGCCAACACTGCTCATGCATATCCTGCGCGATGTCGCTTGCGGTATGGAATGCGTCCGGGTCGCGTGCAAAGCGCCGGGCAAGCGCCTCCGTGTTCACCTGCTCCATGACAGGTTTCAACGCGGCCCAGGTGGCAGCATGGGATGCCTCAATACGCAGGTCGCGGCGCAGCGCGTAGTCTTCGCGTGGTTCGTTGCGGTCGTCGCTCGAGTCGTAGGGATGGCAATTTCTGATCACGGTGGGCCTCCGATGCCCTGATCTCCGCCGTGTCCCATCCGGCCCACGCGCCGACGGTGAACGCGTGGGGAGAATCGCGAACGCCCTGGAACAGCGGGAAGACTCCCGTGCCCAGGGCGAATTGAATGCGTGCGTATTGTTGACTTCTTCTCACTGTGTTGGTATAGTGCAAACACAATCCAGCCGTTCCTTCAGGGCCTCAGCATTTCTCCCGCCAAGAAGAATGATGCTGGGGCTCGTGCTTTGTGGTTACATTGTACACCATGTAACAGTCACGTCAACAGGCTATCAAGGCACGCTGTGCGCGCCTATCCCCCACCCCGAAGCCGGGCAGCGATCCAGCCGGTCACTGCGCCCCGCACCACGGCACTGTCGCGGTCCTGCGGGATGCGCAGGGCCTCTCGGGCCTGCTGCTCATATCGCGCCCGCTCAGACGCGCTCAATGCGTCCACCGCGCTTGTGTCGGCCTGGTGCTCCCG
>CAYYBO010000167.1:6816-8728 GCA_964470125.1 uncultured Planctomycetaceae bacterium
TCGGCAGTCGCCGCGGCCTCCTGCACCTGCTCAGCCCGCTTGCGGGCCTGCCCGCGCCGAGCCACGATCTCCGCCGCTTCGCCTACAAGGTGCGGGAGAAGGTCCGGGCCTTTCGCGCCCCTCTCCCCCGCCAGTCGGCAAGCCTCCCGGATGGCGTCAGCGTCGAAGCCTTCTGCCGTCAAGTCGTCAATGATCTTACACGCTCTCTCTCGCCTCTTTGCCGATGGCCTGGACTCCCCGATGGCAGTGAAGAAGGCGTCGGCCAGGTCGGCAGCGTGAGAGAGAAGGTCTGTTCTTGTACCTCTGTTCTTGGGGGGTGAAGTGGGTGTCACTACCCCTGGTGAAGTGGGCTTCACTAGGGTAGTGAAGTGGGCTTCACTACCCCCCGGTTCCGAAGGCACCATTCGCAGCGCGTAGATGTTGCGTGCATGAACCTCTTCGGCGTCCTTCTCCCGGGTCACGTCAATGAGCCCCAGGGCCTCCAAACGAGCCACCACAGTTCGCACCTGCCGGATGGAAAGGCCTGTGCCGTGGTCTACCCGGGTGCCGTCCCGCTTCGTGATGCCCTCTGCAATCTGCTTCGCGCTCAGTTCGTCGGCGCTCTTCTTGTAGCCGAGGGTGTGCCGGGCGATGTACAGCAGCACCTTCAGTTGCCCGCCGGTCAGCACGTCAAGGAGCCCGTCAAGGATTGCGTCGGGGATGGGCGTATACCGCGGCACCTCGAAGCCCGCAAAGCCTGTCAGCCGATCTTCTGCCGTGTCAGCCATTGCCTCCCCCTCCAATGATGCGCCGCCACCATGGACGGCGCGCCTCCTGCAGTTCCTCTCGCAGCCCCGCGATCTCTGCCGCCTGCTGCTCGACCAGCTGGCGCAGGTCCCCCAGGGCTTCGGTGATCTTCTCGCGGTCGGCGGTCTGCTGCTCAAGTGCCGCCTGGACGGCCTCCCGCTCCTCTTGCGCCGCCGGCAATGCGCGCAGGACGGGCTCAAGGTCGGCGCGGATGCCCTGGACAGCCTCGTCAAGCTGGCCGCTCAGACTGTCCAGGGCCTTGTCCAGTAGGGCAGTAACACGCTCAAGGTTGCCGTCCAGGTGAGTCTGCTTCTGTGCGGTGGACAGCTTGTCCAGTGCTTCGCGGTCGATAAGGTAGCGATGGCCGCCGGGTATCGCCTCCCGGTGGACAGCCTGCTTGTCCAGCTTCCCGGCGCGGATGTACCGCCGTACAGTCTTCTCAGACACCCCGAGAAGGTTTGCAGCCTGGTCAAGCGTGAGTCGGTTGTCCACCTGCCCGGCGTCCGTGTCCATGCCTATGCAGTCACCCCGCCGTTCACCGGCGTCTCTGCAATGGTCAGTTCCGCCAGGCGTTCGCGCTCGCAGGCGATGGCCTCCACGTCCTCGCGCACGAGGCGCTTGTAGGTGTCGTCGATGCGGTCCTCACAGTGCAGCGGGATATCTTCGCCCTTGACCTTGCGCACCGCATATTCAAAGTCTGCAAGGCGGCCGTCCACGTCTGCGGCGAGTTCCTCCACGAGTTGCGCCAGACACGCGCCGATGGCCTCGGGCTCCCCGAGCAGCCCGTAGTGGCCGAGCGCCTCTGCGTCGTCAAGGTCGAAGCCCCGCTCGTTGATCTTGCGCACCTGGACGCACGAGACACCAAACCGCGCCGTGTACCGCGCGATCTGGCGCAGTGTGGCTTCGTTGCTGCTTGCCAGCTTGTAGAATGTCACGCCTTCTGCTACTGTCTTCACGTCGAACACCTCCACAGTGTTCGGCCACGCCTCGGGACTGCATACCCAGTCGCCGAGGCATTATCGTTCCGACGCTCAAGCGTCGGGCTTGCGGTCAAACAGAGTCGGCTGCTCAGCCTGCGTGGGGCAGCCCGCGTCCACCCAGGCAGCCAGGCGCTCCGGGTGATAAC
>CAYYBO010000168.1:0-5975 GCA_964470125.1 uncultured Planctomycetaceae bacterium
ACGCATTTGGCGGCAAAACCCGCGGTATTCGCATTCCAAAGCCCGCTGAGAGGGCTTGGCCCTCCATTGAGCCAAGAACAGTATTCAAAGGAATGGCAAGATAGGCGTTAAGCGCGTATAGTCATCCTGGCGATACAAACTGTGCAGGAGGCCTGCAATGACGACTCCCATGGAACTACTGGCAATCTTCAGCAGCATCGGCCCTTGGGAACTCATCATCATCGCGCTCATCGCCCTGCTGGTGTTCGGGGGCCGACTGCCCGAGGTCGGACGCTCGCTGGGACGCGGAATCGTTGAATTCAAGAAGGGCCTCAGGGAAACCGGCGATGAGCTGAAAGGGGGGCTCAGCGAAGAGGGCGGCAAATCCACCGGGAAACAGGCCGCGCCACCCAGCCAAGAGAAGACTAACGGCAGCTCGTAAGTAGCGGCCACGCGCTGGCCCGCGCGCCGGGGGCGCTTCCATTTCGTCGGTTACCCGCGCCGCAGCAAGCGATCGCCGCTCATTCCCGCCCACCATTCCCGCCGAGCAGTTCCAGCAGCAGCACGATGGTCTGCTCCACCGTGGCAGGCGTCGCGTGACCTGGGATTTCCAGGGGCTTGATCAAGGCGAAGCCGATGCCCGCGTGGATCAATTGCCAAGCAAGGCCCAGAGCGGATACATCTCGGCGAACGTACCCGGCCCTCTGTGCCCTGCGAATCACCGCCGCCAGGAAGTCCGCGTACTGCTGGTAGTGCCGGCGGAGCGCAGCCAGGATCATCGGCTCATCCAGCACTGCCTGAGCGGTGAAAATCACGGTATACATCTGCCGCATGCGAGTGTCCGTCGTCGCGGGGTTCAGCCTGAGGAGGGCTCGCAATTGATCCAGCGGCGATTTGAGCGGCCCGATGGCGGCGCGCCACTCGTGCAGCACCTCCCGCCCGACCTCCTGCAGCAGGGCCGTGAACAAGGCCTGCTTGCCGGGAAAGTGCCGATACAAGACCGGCTCGGTCACTTGTGCCGCCTTGGCCAGCCGAGCGGTGGTCGTGTGGTGGTACCCGTAGGTGGCAAAGCACTTGACCGCGGCAGCAAGCAATTGTCGCCTGCGGTCAGTCGCCTTCATTCTCGGCGCCATCGCGTCGCTCCGTCTTGTTGGTCGCGAGTTCCCCAGTCCTCGGCTCGGTCGCGGGACGTCCCCGCACTCCGCTCCACTGGCCGGCCGGAAGGTTCCGATGCCCTCGCCCCTCCTTCTCGGGGCGGCGATGAGGGAGTCAATCGCGGCAGCCCGGTCGGGCCAGAAACAGTCTCTCGCTCAGGCCTTGCAGGTTCGCCCAGCAACTCCCGGTCGCTGCCCATGAAGATGGGGGCGATGTAAAGCTGGATGAACTCCCTGCTGGTAGAGTCGATGTGCCCCCCCTTGTAGCCGGCGGCGGCGAATTCCGGCCGGTGAGGAACGTTGTGCAGCTTGAGATACTGCGCCTCGCTGTCCGGCCCCATATTGGTCGGCAGCCTGAATCCCTCCAAGCCGGCGACGCCGTCGCTTGCCGAACTGCGGTCGACGGTGCCGGTGTACCAGACCACGTCGGTCAGAATGCGGTCGCTGTCGGAGTAGACAACATACAGCCCTCCGCGAACCCTCTTGAGCGCCCGAGTGAGGTTGTACTGGCTGGAGAGGCTGCACCCCAGAAACACCACGTTGTCGACCTTCACGCCCTGTGGCAGGGCCTCCAGGGCAAACGTCGCGACGCCGGTGCCCGCCGACAGCGCGATGATGTTGACTTCTCTCGCCGGATAGCTCCGCTTGTAGCGGCGGATGGAGGCGGCGAGTTCCGCGCCTTTGTCACGATTTCGCGAGAGGTTGATCTGATCGCCCGCGTGAGTCAGGCCCTGCCAGGCAAACACCTCGACGTATCCAAGGTAGCCGGCGCCCTCCAGGCCGTTGGGCACGTCCAGCCAGCCGACGTTCCCGATGGGCCCCGCCCCTCCGAGGTAGTAGGTAATCCCCTTCCGTTTGTCGCCAGGGGCGCGAACGCCGGAGACAACTTTGACGAATTGTGAACAACCGAGGCCGACCAGCAGCCCTGCCGCCATGACAGAGAAGCCAATCCGCTTACACGAAACTCTTGAGGGCGGGTGAATCATCGACAAACCGGGATCTCGCTGCTTGCGGCCCCCCGTGCATTATACGCGCAGGCTGTGAGGTGTCGACTCGTCCGCCGAGCAGGCGACTAGACTGCACGACGTCTCGGCAGGAGGCCCTCCGACCGACAGACTTTCCGACCGCCTTCCCGCTTGGCCCGATAGAGTGCCGCATCGGCGGCCCTGAAGAGGTCGCAAGGAGCCTTGGGCATGTCTTGGAGGATGCTGGCAACACCGGCACTGATGCTTGGCGGCGGCTGAATGTCGGCAATCATCTTGGCTCGTTGGACAAACATGGCTGCAATCCGCTTGGCCAGCGCCGTCGCATCTTCCGCGGAGACGCCCGGAAGAATGAGCAGGAACTCGTCTCCGCCATATCGCACCGCGAAGTCGTCGCTTCGAATACACTGTCGCAGCAACTCGCCCGCGAACTTCAGCAGGGCGTCGCCGACCGCGTGCCCCAAGAGGTCGTTCGTTCGCTTGAAATGATCGAGATCGAACATCACGACGCTCAAGTCGTGCCTGGCTTCTCGCTGGGCGGCGAAAATGGAGGGAAACTTCTCGTCGCACAGCCGCCGGTTGCCGACACGGGTCAGTGGGTCTAGCCAAGCCTCGCGCTGGAGTCGGCGGAGTTCGCGGCTAATCCGTTGCGTCTCGGCGGCGACCTGCGAGTCCATCCGCCGCTCGATCATCGCGGCTCGCTCGCGCCACTCCTGGATCTCCCCTTGAAGACCTTCCAGCGACCTGGCAATCGCCCCCAACTCGTCGTCCCGCTCGACGACGTCCCTTCGGCCCCGATCGGCCTTGTCGTCAGGAGAAGGTTCGATCAATGCAAGAATCGGCCGCAGAAACTCCCGCCGGATCCACCAAGAACCCAAGAGCCAGACCGCCAAGCCGATTCCCACAACCGAAGCATGATAAGACAGGTGCTTGGAGGACCCGGAACCCGGAGGAGATTGCGGATCGAAAAGGATCACCATGCGGGCAAGCTGGTCTGTAGCACCGGGGAAACCCAGGTCCACCTCCGCCCGCCGAACAGTCTGCTGGTTTGGAATCAACCCAGAAGGAAGCCTCACGACATCGACGCCGTTGCACCGCTTCACGGTTTCGTCGCCGCCGAGGAAGTGCTCGAGATTGGGATCCAGCGACGCCAGCGCCGTCAATTCGTTCGAGCGGTTCCAAAGACCGACGGCCCACACGCCGGGCTGCTGGATTAGATGGTTGCACGATCGCTGCAGCACTTCACGAGGCGCTGATGCGTTTAACCGCAGTTGATCGCCCACCGTTCTCGCCGTCGTGTACGCCGCGGCGTTGCGCAGCCTCTCGGTGTCAAGTTCCCCGACGTACTGATGGAAGACCAGCGCAGGGAGCACCACCGCTCCAAGCATTACCGCCCAGGCTGTTTGAACGGAGGTCTTGACCGAGAGTCGCCGCCTTTCCGCCATTCGCAGAGCCCCCTGAAAGCCGATGGCCGCTGACCACGCCCGCCGACTGGCGATGAACACGCCCGCCCGGGAATCGGTCGGCCTCCGGTCCGGAAGCATCTGCGAGGGGACCGCCGGGTCAGCAACTGAAAAGTACGATATGAAGAGGGCGACTCCAAACGCCCCGTGACCGGCCTGGAACTACTCAGTGTCCCATAGCGGCAGTTCGTGAGAAGGCCGGGTGAGATTGGACTGATTAAGGACCGAGGGAAGCCCGATACAGCCGGCAGATCCTTTCCGGACGCGCCGGGCGCGCGCCTGGCCGGAGCCGGCCGCTCACCCCTCCCGTTTCAGAGCGGCAGCAATTGCGGCGCGTCAAAACGCACGGCAAAGCCGACACGGCCCTGCTGGTCTTTGAGCACCTCTAGCCCGGAGCGGACAATGGTCCCATACCCGAGCGACGCGGCCAAATGCGCCGAAGTCGGCGGTGTGTTCGGAGAAGGCAGGATCTTGACTTCGTAACGCTGGCCGACCGCCAGGCCGAACCCGATCGGGGCGCTGGCGCACAAACCGGCGTCACAGATGTCGTCGGTCTTGCATCGCAGCACCGATTGCGATTCGCGGTCGATCAGCCATAGGTCGCACGCGACCCGCCGGCGGGCGTAGTCTCGGCGATCGCGACGATTGGCCCTGGCGGATTTCCACCGCCAAGGCTCGAAAGTCGGCGGATTGGTGGCGCGCGGGGTCCCAACGGCGATGGGAGTCGGCAATCTGGGGGGCATGTGGGCCTCCTTGCAGTCGGCGGCTCTGCTGGCTGGTCCAGCCCGTGCCCGCCTCCGGCGAGCACAAAACCAAGGCTGTACACATCGACGCCCTAACCAGGACAGCGACTTCGATCCGCCACCCGCTGTAACGGCGGATGGCAACTCGTGTCATGGACCATCCTGGCACAACTCGCTGTCGGGCTAGTTGACGCCGGACCCGCCTGAGAGGTTCACTGCCTCACGGCTGCGCCAGCGCCTTCCGCCGCTTCTCCCCGCCGCCGCAACCGCGCGAAGCATTGCGGCCCTGTTCTCACCCCTCGCAATGAGGCGCGCACAGCACGCGCCCAAGCAATGACTCCCGGGACCTTCGGGCGCCTCCACCAGCTCGGTTGTTACATGTGCAGGCTCAAGATGGGTCTATTCAGCAAACGCCCGCACGGAACACCCGCCGCGGAGGAAACGCGGATCCATCCCAAGGCACGGGCTCACCACTCTGTCCGCAATTGTAATGCGCTCTTCCCGGACCGGTCAAAGAAAATCCGACCCACATTTGAGAAAGTGGTTCCACTATGACATTGCGGTGTCAGCAAACTCGCCGTCAGCCGCGGAAAACGGCGGGGGCATTCCCTAATCATCTGTAAACACAAGGGTTGTGGCGCGATTCGGTATTGCGGCGATGTGGATTGTGGTGCGACGGACACCTTCGGACGCTCGGCCGCGTCGAGGCAAGGGGGAGCCCGGCGTTGCACCAATGGCCGGGCTTGTCCTACACGCTCCGGAGCCAAACGGTAATCTGGTGCAGCTTGCCCTGCCACTCGCTGGATAGCCTGCGCTCAAGAAACGTGTAGAAAAGCAGATCAACGGTCTGGGCCAGATGGCAAACCTGCTCAACACGCTCTTCCACTCGCGCCCGATGATCGCCGTTGCCGTTCGTCTCCGGTTTCGGCATCGTCGCCCCACGAACGCTGAACGTCTCGGCTTGAAGGACGAACTCATACTGCTGGCCCTGCCGCGATATGATGAGCCCGGCGCGCCTGGGCAGCTTGCCGGATTGGATCGCCCGGCGGCTCTCGGGAAGCTGCGTCGGCCCCTCGCAAGTGATCACCTCCTTGCCCTCCTCGCCGCGAGGACACTCCAGCATTAGCTGCCTGGCGAACACGACCGCGACCTCAGTCCCGTCGATCAACGAGATCGTGTCGGACTCCGTCCACAACGTGTACCACAGCCACAGCAAGAACTCATTCCCCAGATAATCCCTCGACGCCGAATCGTGCGCCGTCCAATACACCTCCGCATCGCCGTTGCTCCCGGCACGCTCCACGAAGCGAGCCGGCCTGAGACTCTCCAGCCGGCGGCTCGCCCCTTTTCCTTCCGCCCACTGATAACCCAGGTAGCCCGCCGTTATTTGTTCAAGCCGCTTGTTGAAGGCCGTCCGGAACAACGGGTGCAGGCGCTCGAGGATCGCCGGTTGCGTGGCCCCCACATAGACCGTGTCGTCGCGAGTATCCCATAGCACCGGCACCTGCCGCAGCCGCCGGTAGCGCCCCTCCTTGATCTCCCGCTCCGCCCGACCCTTTGCGGCCTCCGCCGCCTGCCGCTTCGCCCGAGGGCCCTTTCGTCCCTCAACGCCTTTCTCCCTCGCCGCGTCCAGCTCCATCTCCATGTAAGCCC
>CAYYBO010000168.1:5985-8702 GCA_964470125.1 uncultured Planctomycetaceae bacterium
AGTGCAGGCATTCGAGGATGACGTTCTTCTCGATGTCGAACTCCAGGTCCAGAAGATGCCGCCCGCCCAGCCAGCCGACCTCCTCGTGATCCGCCGGCAGACAGCAGCGGCTCCCAATGCGCGTGACCCGAATCTTCTCGATCAGGTTGTCGTCCAGACGCTTCGGCGACCCGCCCACGACGCGAAAACGAGAGAAGCTCACCGCTCCCGACAAAAACGACATCGGACCCCTCGCTGCTTGATAACCTCGTGACGGTTGCTGCTCAGGAATAACGATCAAAACCGACGGGCGGCCATGCTAGAGGAGCCGTCGCGGCCGGTCAATGCCTCTCTTGCCCTGCCGCCGCCGCCCGGTTATCCCATGCGCTCGATGATTCCCTCGTACGCATGGACCGCGCTTTCGATCGCCAGCTACCTCGTCGTCCTCCTGATGGTCGAACACATCCTCCGCACGCGACGCGACCCGCGCGGCATGCTCATCTGGATTCTGACGCTCCTGCTCCTGCCCGTCATCGGGCTGGTCCTCTATTTGCTCGTCGGCCAGGGCCGGATCCAACGCAAAGTCCGACGCCGCCGTCGACGACGGCGAAAAATCGAGCCCGCCCTCTCCCGCCAGCTCGCCGCCCTCGCCGCTTCCCACGACGCCAGGGAACGCGTCGTCCTCCAGGAAGCCCAGCGGGACCTCATGCATCTCGCCACCCGCGTGAGTGACACGGTTGTGACACGAGGCAACGACGTCTCCGTCTACCACGACGCCGAACGAGCCTTCCTCAATCTCGCCCTGGCCATCGAGTCCGCCCAATCATACGTCCACCTGGAGTATTACATCTTCGCCGACGACGAGACCGGCCAGGGCATGCGCAATGTGCTTGTGAAGAGGGCCCGCGAGGGCGTCGAAGTCCGCCTGCTCCTGGATGCCGTGGGCTCCTGGCGGTTGTCGCGGTCCTTCGTCAAGTCAATGCAGCGCGAAGGTGTTCAAGTCGCCTTCTTCCTGCCCTGGGGCCCCACCCGCCGGCACTTCCAGGTCAATTGCCGCAACCACCGAAAGCTCGCCGTGATCGACGGCAAGCTCGGGTTCTTCGGCAGCAAGAACATCGCCGACGAGTACCTCGGCCGCAAGAAACGCTTCGGCCCCTGGCTGGATACGCACCTTCGCGTCGCCGGCCCTTGCGTCGCCCAATTGCAGGAAGTCTTCGTGGAGGACTGGCACTTCGCCACCCGCCGGGACTTGTCATCACCCCGTTACTTCCCCACTCCCGTCGTGGCCGGCGACAAAATCGTCCAGATCATCCCCAGCGGGCCGGACCGCCGCGCCGCCGTCATGCACCAGTTGCTCAGCGCCGCCGTCAACAACGCCCGGCAGTCCGTCTCGCTGCTCACCGCCTACTTCGTCCCCGACGCCGCCATGCTCCTGGCCCTTACCTCCGCCGCCTACCGCGGCGTCCGAGTGCAGATACTCCTGCCCTCACGCTCCGATCACTGGCTGGTGCTTTGGGCCGGCAGGGGGATCTACGACGAACTCCTCGAAGCCGGCGTCGAGATCTACGAGTACGACAAAGGCATGCTGCACGCCAAGGAAGTCATCATCGACGGCCGCTGGGCCATGGTCGGTTCGGCAAACATGGACATCCGCAGCTTCCGCATCAACTTCGAGATCACCGGCCTGCTCTATGACGAGCCCCTCGCCCGCCAACTCCAGACCAACTTCGACGCCCTCCGCGCCGAGGCACGACGCATCCGCGACTATGACCTTAAAGACTGGTCCTACCGCCAGACCCTCGCCGCCGGCCTCGCCCGCCTGCTCACGCCCCTGCTGTGAGCCCGCGACGCGACAATTCGTGCAACGCGCGGCGCGACAGCGCCCGGCTGTCAACGACCCCACGCTACTCCGCGTCGGAATCGTCGTCTGATTTGTCCTCCCGAGCCGCTCTCCGCTCGGCCTGTTTCATCGCCCTCTTAAACCGCGGATCATCCCGGATGTTGTCGAAGTCCTTGTCCGTCTTCATCAGCTTGACCAGGTCCAGGCCGCTGTCGCCCATCCCCAGTCTGACGGCGCGCGACAGGTGCTCGAAAGCCTTGTCCTTCTCCCCTCTCAGGGAATACATGCAGGCCACGTTGTAGTGAGCCAGGCCCGTCTCCCCAAGCTCAAGAGCCGCGAGGGCATAATCCAAGGCCTTGTCATAGTCCTTTTTCTGCGCCGCCTCGATCAACTTGGCGGTCAATTCACTCGCCGTAGCGCCGGATGGCTCCCGTCCCTCTGTCCTCCCCTTGGCCTGCGCTTTCGGCGTCACGGTCCGGGCTTGCGGCTTGGCCTTGTCGTTCGACAATTCGGCTTCCGGCGCTCGCCTCTCCTTTTTCGCCGACGAATGCTTGGATGCCGCCGCACCGGCGAACGCCGCGGCCATCGGCCCGTATCGTTTCAAGGCCACGTTCAAGTTGGGTAATCCCCTGATCGCCGCCTCCAGCGACATCTCGTTCGGCGACTGCCCCAGCGCCGCCCAGCACACCATCCCCTCGCAAAGATCAGCCGCCTGGCTCGCCCCCATGGCCACAGCGGGGTTGCCGCTGCCCTGAGCGACCTTCGCCAGCCGGCCAACGTGGGCCACCATCATGAAACTGCTGTCACGCGGCAGGCCGGCAATGACCTTGCCCATCACCTCATAGGTCAGGATGTTCCGTTCTCGGCTCCCCGCCTTGATCATCTCTTTGATGACGTT
>CAYYBO010000169.1:0-8681 GCA_964470125.1 uncultured Planctomycetaceae bacterium
CCGCCCCGAGCGCTGGCGACGACCGGGAGGAGCTTTTCTTCGAGATGGGATACACAAGGGCGATAAGGACGGCGAAGTGGAAATACATCGCGTTCAGACTCCCTGAGGAGAAGATCGAGGCGATGAAGGCCGGCAAGGTGAAAACGGCTTGCAACCACACTGGCGGGACAAGCAGTGACTGGTGCTACTTCCAGTCGCAGAGGTATCCTGCGTATTTCGCGCAGGACCAGCTCTACGATGTTCAGAACGATCCGGGGGAGCAGAGGAATCTCGCCGGAGACCCCGGGCATGCCGCCGTCCTGGCCGATATGAAGGCCAGGCTTGCCAGCCATCTTGCGAAATTCGCGAATCCCTTTGATCTTGCGAAGCAGGATTTCATGGACAGCCCTGAATTCATGGCGCTTGCGGAGAAGGCGCGGAAGGACGATTCCGTGAAGAACTCGCAATGGTTCAAGGAAGATGCGTTTTGATCCTTCTCCCCAAGTTTCTTCTTGGACAATATTCAAGTCGCTTTGCGGAATTGGCCTGGGGTCATTCCGGTGTTCTTCTTGAACTCCGTGTTGAACTGTGTGCCGTATTTGAAGCCTACAAGTTCGGCGACCTCCTTCATGGTGAGTTCCGTCTCGGCCAGAAGCTCTTTTGCCTTTCGCATCTGAATGCGACGCATCTCCTTGAATGGCGATCTGCCGAGCTCCGCTCGGAATTTTACTTCGAGTCCGGCGCGAGAGACTCCCGCATGCCTGGCGATTTCGTCAATTCGCGGAGACGACGACATCTTGCGTCGAATGTATTCGATCGCGGCGATGACGATTTTGTCCTTGACGGCGGTGAATTCGGTTGACTGCCTCTCCACAACCGCTCCGCTCTTCAACAGCAACGGAGAGCGGATCTCTGCGCCATCAAGCAGATTCCTTAGCATGGCGGCCGCCTCCCAGCCGACCTTTTCGCATCTGATGTCAATGCTCGACAAAGGCGGAACTGTCTGTTCGCAGAGTTCCGTGTCATTGTTGACTCCCAATATGGCCACATCTTCAGGAACCTTGAACCCGATGTTATTGCATGCCTCCCAGACCCAGGACGACCTTGTGTCGTCGGCGGCGAAAATCGCCACAGGCCTGGGCAGGGATTCAAGCCACGCATATAGCTTGGGGTCGAACGTGTATATGAATTTGGATCTGTACTTGGCCGGGCCGTCGGATGCTCTCTCCATGTCGAAGCGGAACAATTTCGCCTTCCTTTCCTCTATGAAGGACTTGAAGCCGGCCCATCTGCCTTCAGGGAAGCCTTCTTTGAAGGTGCAGAAAAATGCGAAGTTCTTGAAGCCCATCGAATGAAGATACCTCGCCGCAGTCCTGCCTATGTCCTCGTTGTCAACTCCAACTTGGTAAAGCCCCGGATAAGGCATGCCCCCATATATGTTCACAAATGGAATTCCGAAGGATGCCGCCCTTGCGGCGAGATCAGCCCTGCCCACATCGCCTACAAAGGCATCAGGACGCCAGGTCCTGACGCATCTGCACATAGTCTTCATCCTCGAAGCACTGTCCCCTAGGAGCTTCAATATCTTCCAAGGCATCCCATAGGTCCGGGCGTAGCGGCAGAACCCAAGCAAATACATGGAATTGATCTTGTAGTCCGTCGGGAAATGAAGCACCACCCTGTATTCCATTTTTTTCTTCATGTCCCCTCCAAAAAAATCAAGGACTTATAAAATATTGAACATCAAATGTAAAATTCAATAGTAGATAGTTCTTTCTTACGTTGACTGGCCACGTTCTGCGGGTTAGTGTCATGGGATAAGATGATTGTTTGGCTGTCAACAGTTTCTTGAGAGAGGCTGATGATGAAAAAAAATGGAATAAAAGTATTCTCGGTCTCCTTGGCCGCCATCCTGACATGCGTTTTGATATCCTTAATATGGGGCAGGCCCTCGAGCATCAGTCAGGGGAAGCCTTCCGCAAACCTTCAAAATATCGTCGAAGATCTGGAATCCTCCACCGTCCCCCGGCAGAAGAAAGTTTATGACAGAACCCTTGCCAGACGCCCGATACAACTCGTCGCATCATCGGCGCCAGAGAAGACCGAAGAGGAATTCCAAGGACTTCCAGTACTTCGACGCAGGGAGCTGGCCCTGAATCGAGAACTTATCTCTCAGAGGTCTCTCAAGAAGGGAGACAGGCTCTCGATAGACTTCTTCGACGATCTACGCCTGAACGCAGAAGTCTCAAGCTCATCCGTCAACGTAAACGGAACATACATCACCTCCGCAAAAGTAACAGGATATGATTTCGCCAGGGTCTTCATAGCATCAACAGAAGGATTCGTGAAGATACTCGCCAACATCCCCGAGAGGAAATCCCAATACAGGATAATTGCCGGGGGGCCGTCAGGGAACTATTCCGCAGTTCAGATGGACATGAGCCGCCTGCCACAGGACGACAATGGACAGCATCCCGTCGCTCCGGCAAACGCAGCAGGCGTTCCAGGATTCGAAAAACTTCTGTCTGACAAGTTGTCGAAGAATCTCCAAAGGGAAGTCGCTCCCAAATCAATATCCGATTCACTTTCTGAAGAAGGTGGAGCGATAATTGCCGAGGATGATCCACTGCCGAGTGTGTCCGACGAAGCACCTGTAAACATCATCGTGGATCTAATGTTCGTGTATACACCTGCAGCTGTGACGGCAGCCGGAAGTCTGGCAAATCTACAGAATGACATGGCAATCGCTGTTGCGGAAACAAACGACGCCCACGCGAACACAAATTCTGGAATAGAACTGCGCCTGGTCCACAGCGCTCAGACAAGCTACACCGAGAGCGGCGACGCGAGCCTCTCCGACGAGCTGAGCCGGATCACCAGCACATCCGACGGTCACATGGACGAGATCCACACCATCCGCGAGACTTACAAGGCGGACTTTGTCCAGTTGATCTGCAACGAGAATGGTGGCGGTGGCATCGGCTGGCTACTGACCAGTACCGCCGGATCCCCAACCTACGCCTTCACCGTCAGCAACTATCCTTCCCTGGTGGGGGTGCTCACGCCGGTGCATGAGATCGGCCACAACATGGGTTGCCACCATGCGGTCGACCAGAACTACCAGCCCGGGCCCACAGGCGGAAGCATTGGAACCGATGCAGCCGGCTGGCATTGGCACCCCGCCGCCGGACAGGACGGCTACTGCACCCTGATGACATACACCAGCGGCAGCTACTTTGCCGACGGTCTCTCCCATGCCCGCATCCCCTATTTCTCCGACCCGACCATTACTATTGACGGGCATTCCATAGGAGACGTGACATACGGCAACAACGCCCGGGTCCTGCGGCTGCTGAAGCGGGTCTATGCCGAGTACCGCACATGTGAAAACTTCTCGCCGGTGGTCAACCGCAACAAAGGCCTTCCGGTAAAGCCAACGCTGCAGACGACTCTGACCGACCTGGACCTGCAGGCAAGTGATGCCAATGGCAGTGATACCCCGGCCATCCTCACCTTCACCGTCGTCACCGCCCCGACCAAGGGAGCACTGAAGAGAAGCTCCATTACTCTGACAGCATCGAGCACCTTCACACAGAAGGACATTGACGATGGACTCATGAGCTACACCAGCAACTCAGGCCAGACCGGATTCGACACACTGATCTTCAACCTGAAGGATGGCAGCAACGCCGGCCCGGACAACGTCAGCTTCACCTTAACGATCGACAGCACCTCACCGACGGTCGCCGGGTTCTCTCCCGCCGCCGGCTTCGGAGCCGCGGGCGTCAACCAAGACCTTACTATCACTTTCAACGAGGACGTGAAGAAGGGAGCCTCTGGCAACTTCGTTATCAAACGGCTCGCCGACAACGGCACGGTCGAGAGCATCGCCGTGACCTCCTCGCAAATCATTCTGGATGGCAGGTCGGTCACCATTGACCCCTCATCCGCCTTCGCCTTCAACACCGGCTACTACGTCGAGATCGCATCCGGGGCGATCAGCGACCGTGCCGGCAACGCCTTCGCCGGCTTCAGCGGAAACTCGACCTGGTCCTTCACTACCACCACCGACATCGCGGGCTTCACTATCGGGGCAATTTCCTCACCGCAGTATTCAGGTGCCCCTTTCTCCGCCACGATCACGGCCAAGAAGGCCGACGGCTCCACCGACACCGCCTTCAGCGGCAGCGGCAAGCGCGCCGCCCTGTCCCTTCACCATGGCTCGATCCTGACTGCCGGCAGCGGCAGCTCCACCAGCGGCGGCGGCAGCATGCCCTTGCGGGTCACCTCCCAGGAGGAGCGCACCGAGATCATCTACCTCCAGTCCGAGCTCGGCGCGGCGACCACCATCGCCGGCATCCAGCTCAATGTGGCTACCGCACCCGATCCCGCGACCCTGAGCAACTTCACGGTCCGGCTGGCCCACACCAACAAGCAGACATTCCAATACACCTCGGTCGAAAATGGCGACTTGCTCACCTGCTACCGGGGCAGCTATACCCTGACCACCGGCTGGAATACGATCAACTTCTCCTCCCCGTTCGAATACGACGGAACCCAGAACTTGATCGTCAGCATCACCTATGACAATGCCGCCAACGGCACGACCAGCGGCACCGTCTACACTTACGCCCCGGGCGGCACCCGCGCCTTGTACAAGTACAACACCACCGACACCGGCGACCCCCTCTATTGGGCCACCTTGCAGTATGGCAGCACCAGCATTCCCCAGATGAAGTTCAAGTCGCGCACCGGGGAGATCGCCGTCTCGCCGACCGAGACCGGCGACTTCAGCAACGGGGTGTGGACGGGGAACGTGACCCCGGTGGCGCTCTCGTCCGGCGCTGTCCTGGTGGCCACCGCCGGCGACGGCAAGTGGGGCGACAGCAACGCCTTCGAGATCCAGTCGAACTCGAGCGAGATGAACGTCAAGGGCAACGGGGTGTCGATCGCCGACGGCGACGGCACGCCCAGCCTGGCCGACCACACTGACTTCGGGTCGGCGGACATCGCCGGGGGCACCGTCTCCCGCACCTTCACCATCGAGAACCTGGGCAGCCTGGCCCTGGCCCTGGGCGGCTCCCCCAAGGTGGCGGTCGGAGGCACGCATGCCGCGGACTTCACCGTCACCGCCCAGCCGTCCAGCCCGGTCGCCGCCTTCTCCTCGACCACCTTCACCGTCCGCTTCGATCCCGCCGCCGCCGGCACCTGCAGCGCAACCTTGAGTATCGCCAACGACGACGCCGACGAGAACCCGTACAACTTCTCGATCCAGGGCACCGGCTCGGCGAATCCGGAGATCGCAGTCGAGGGCAACGGCGTCGAGATTGTCGACGGCGACACCACTCCCGGCACCACCGACCACACCGACTTCGGCGCCGCCAACGTCGCCGGGGGAACGGTCGTCCGCACCTTCACCATCCGCAACAGCGGCTCGGGCACCTTGACCCTGACCGACGCCTCGCCCCATGTCTCCCTCTCTGGCACGCATGCCGCCGACTTCAGCGTGACCACGATCCCGGCCAGCAGCATTGCCAGCGGCGGCTCGACCACCTTCCAGGTCACCTTCGACCCGTCGGCGGTGGGCACGCGCAGCGCGACCTTGAGCATCGCCAACGACGATGCCGACAAGAACCCCTACGACTTTGCCATTCAGGGCACCGGCATCTCGCCGGAGATGGCCGTCGAGGGCAATGGTGTCGAGATTGTCGACGGCGATGCCAGCCCCAGCACCACCGACCACACTGACTTCGGCGCTGTCGCCGTCGGCTCCGGTAGCGTCGTCCGCACATTCACCGTCAGCAACTCCGGCGGCGTCCAGCTCAACTTAACCGGCACGCCGAAGGTCGTGGTCTCCGGTTCCCAGGCGGCAGAATTCACAGTCACCGCCCAGCCGTCCAGCCCGGTCTCCGCCGGGGGCGGCACGACCACCTTTCAGGTCACCTTCGACCCGGCCGACAGTGGAGTGCGTAGCGCCACCGTCAGCATTGCCAGCGACGACCCCGACGAGAATCCTTACACCTTCGCGGTCCAGGGAGTCGGCACCAAGCCCGGATTCACTGTGCTGGCCTGGAACGTCTATGGCCTGCTCGACCAGCAGGCGACCCGCGATTTCCTCGTCGCACTGCGCCCGGATGTGATGGTGCTGATGGAGGAGAAGGACGGCACCGCCACCCTGATCGACGAGCTGAACGCCGCCACCGGCCACATCTACACGGAATACTCGCCGAATCCGCAGGTCAGCACCACCTACCCGATCAAGATCCTCAGCCGCTTCGAGATGAGCAACGCCGCCGACCTCGAGGGTGGCTCGGTCAACATCGAAAAGTCGGTGCCCGCGGTCGACATCACCGTCGATGGCGAGGTCTTTCACCTCGTCGGCCTGCATGCCAAGACTGCCAGCAGCACCACCCACGACAATGAGAGCGACGACATCCTCGCCGCAATCAACACCCGCACCGGCCATGCCCGCACCATCGTCCTCGGCGACTTCAACTCGCGGGCCAGCTCCGACGGGGCGGTGTACGACCGCAGCGATCCGCTCTTCGCCGTGGACGGTTGGTCCTACCCCGACACCTACTCCAGCGGCAACTTCCTCGCCGCCGGCTACGTGGATTCCTGGCGCCAGGTCTTCGGGGCCGGTCGGGCTGTCCAGCCCACCAAGATGCTCAAGGCCAACGAGGTCGCCGGCTCCAACCAGAACCAGCGCATCGACTACTGCCTAGTCTCGCCGGACCTGACGGTCGCCGACGCAGGCATCGTCACCGAGGCGACCAACGCCCTCTCCGACCACAAGCCGGTGTGGGCGTGCATTGCCACAGCCGGGGCGACGGTCACCCAGGGCGGATTCGACGGCGACGCCACCCCCGAGATCGTGGCCTCGGCTCTTGCCGCCGACAACAGCTACCTCGACGTCACCTTCTCCGAGGGGGTCTACGCCAACGCCGACGGCACCGGGGCCTTGACAGCGGCCCACTTCGAGGCCGCCTTCAACAACTACAGCGGCGGCACCGCCACCGCCTGTACCGTGGCCGGCGTCACCCACACCGCCGGCGCCGCCACCGCCCGCGTTGGCCTGTCCGTCGCCGGCACCCCCAGTGGCAAGGAGACGGTGACCCTCCTGCTGTCGGGGGCCAACAACTACGCCGAGAACAAGGCCCCGGCACGCATCTACAACGCCGCCGGCGTCGGAAACGCCGAGTCCCGCATCAATGGCGGCTTACCCTATGCCGGAACCCTCCGCACCAACTTCCACACCCTCAACAACATGAACGCCGGCGGGGCGCAGTTCGTGGTCACCTCCACCTCGGACGCCGGCGACGATGCCACCCTCGGCGCCGACCTGCGCTCCGACCTTGCCGACGGCTCGGGATTGAGCCTGCGCGAGGCCATCGGCCGCGCTGCGCCAGGTGACACCATCGGCTTCGCCCTGCCCAATCCCAGCACGATCACCCTGAGTAGCGAACTGCTGATCAACAAGGCCCTGACCCTGGCCGGGCCCGGGACCTCGGCCCTGACCCTCAACGGCAGCAACGCCAGCCGGATCTTCTACATCGACTACGACACTACCGCCAACATCGTCGACGTCGCCCTCGGCGGCATGACCCTGACCGACGCGCTGTGTGTGGGGACCGATGCCCTCACCTACGGTGGCGCGATCCGCAACGAGGAGAACCTGACCCTCACGGAGGTGAGGATAGCCAACAGCACCGTCCGGGCCAACGCCGTGACCGCCAACCGTACTTCCTATGGAGGCGGCATCTATTCGAACTACGGCACCTTGACCTTGAATTCATGCGTGGTAAGCGGATGCACTGCAACCGGGACTGACACCAGCACCTTCCTCGGCTCCGGCGCCGGCGGCGGCATATACTGCGGCACCTCAACGCCCAGCGTCAGCATCACCGCCTCTGCCCTCGCTGGTTGCATTGCCACCGGCGCCACCGCCATCACCTCCGACGGCGGCGGCATCTACATTGGCGCGACAACCGCCATGAGCATTGACCGCAGCACGATCAGCGGCTGCAGCGCACCCGACGACGGCGGTGGCCTGTATCTCGCCACCAGCGGTGCGACCACCCTGGTCAACAGCACGGTCAGCGGCAACACCGCCGGCGACCAGGGCGGCGCGGCCTATATTGACAACGGGACGCTCAACCTCTTCAACAGCACCGTGACGGCCAATGCCTCCGGCGCGGCGGAGGGTGCGATCGAGACGACCACGGACGGAAAACTGAACGCAGCCAGTTCTATCCTCTGTGGCAATGCCCCCGCCTCGCCCTACGACATCGAAAACGCCAACACCAATCCCGCCCAGCTTGTCATGGACCATTGCCTCTATGACAGCGCCAAGCTGGACAACGTGACCGAGTACACGATCACGAACAGCGTCAACAATGCCAATCCGATGCTCGATGCCTTAGCCTCAAACGGCGGCCCGACTCAGACCCATGCCGTCCAAGCCGGGAGTCCGTCTCTGAACGTAGGTTCGACTGCCGTGGCTGTCGCAGCCGGTTTCGACATGAGCTATGACCAGCGCGGCTCTGGATACGACCGCGTCAAGGGAGGACAGGCCGACATCGGCGCGTTTGAAGTCCAGACTGCCTCAACATTCACAGTTGTTTACGATGGGAACAGTTCGACTGGCGGCAGTGTTCCTGTTGACGGGAGCAGCCCTTATTCTGCTGGCTCTGCGGTTACGG